>DASPXS010000246.1:0-6964 GCA_035637175.1 Haliangiales bacterium
GCTTCGCGGTTCACGCCTTCAATCCGCATGGCTCGGCTTGATCGTTCGGCCACGTCGTATGCCGGGTGACAATTGTCGAATTGTCGAAATGTTGCTATCTTGCCCAACATGACACGCGGTTTCACTACGGCGCGACAGGTCCGCCTTCGCTTCGCTACGGCGCGACAGGTCGGACGGTTCGGGAAAGTTTCAACGCGACTGTTGCAGTCGGAGCGGGTCCTCCGCTTTCGTCCCACCTAAACAAAAGACGGGATTGCGGCGGGACAAGCCGGCGGCGGTCGCTGTGCCTGGTCGTTGACGGACAACATTGCACGAGGTAATCGGACGGTGCGCTCGAAAACTTTGAAAACCCTTGACGCACGGACTCCTGAGCAGTGGCGGAGGTGGCTCGCCCATCATCACGGCTCTGAACCGGAAGTGTGGCTCGTTTTCTACAAACGTCACACCGGGCGGGCATCGATCACCTATGAGGATGCCATCGATGACGCCCTGTGTTTCGGATGGGTCGATAGCCTCGTCAAGCGCCTCGATGACGCGCGTTATGCACGCAAGTTCACGCCGCGGAAGCCTGATAGCAAATGGTCAACTGCGAACCGCAAACGCTATGCGCAGCTAAAGGAAAGCGGACGATTGATGCCGGCTGGCTTGAACCGCGCGCCGACTGATCGAAGCTATGATGTGCCAAGACCGTCGCCCTTCAAAGTCCCGCGGTACATCCAAAAGGCGTTCAGGAACCGCTCGACAGCGTGGATCCATTTCGAGGGTCTTGCGCCCTCATACCGGCGAATGTACATCGGCTGGATCGCTTCCGCCAAGCAGCAAGAAACGAAAATGAGGCGGCTGCAGGAGGCGATCCGCCTGCTTGGGGCGGGCAAGAAGTTGGGATTGAAATGAGACGTCGCCTACAGTGCGATTCAGCGAACCGCCGCTCCGCCTTTCCGCTCAGTGTGGAGCGGCAAATCGGACGCGCCCTTCACACTCCACGGTCCCTATCGGCGCGGTCGCTCACAGCGGTCGTTGATAGGGCAGCAGGTTGAGGGAAAAGACCGTTCAACCGCCCAGCAGCAACGACGGCTTGTTCTGGTCGTCGCCAGGTTTGAAGCGCGGGATGGCCTTCAGGGAGAACGTCACCGCCACGCCATAGTCGGTCGCGCCGATGCGATTCTCACGCACACGGAAGGTCAACGCCGCGGTCCAACTGCGGAAATCGCGGTAAAGTGTGTAGTATTGTTCCTCGAGCGTCCCATCGCGCGTCTCGAAGCGATGTTGCAAACGCGCGGCCCAGTTTTCGCTGAAGCGATAATAGAGACCGCTCAGAAGGGTGTTGTTACCCGAATCGGGCCCCAACGTCGGGTCGCTCCGCAGATAGCGGTGGCCGAGGGCCCAACTCCAGGTGCTGTTGGGCGACAGCGTGAGTGTGTGGTTCGCTTCCCGCCATTCCCGCCTGCCGATGTTGTAACGCGTCTCGGAATTGAAGGTGATCCACGAACGCGGCTTGAAGTCGAGGTCGGAATAAACGTCGGCGAAGGTTCCCTGGTCGGGCCGCGGTTTGATGCGCCAGTCAGTGTAAACCGCCCAATTGAACAGGCTCTCCACACCGATTTTTCGTTTGGTTTGCAGTTTGTTTCTCAGGCTGAGGCGCAACACGTTCTGGCTGTCGATGGAATCGATCGAGTTGTAATCGGGGAAATCGACCGGCAACAGTCGCAAGGTGGTCAACTGGCTGTCGAATTGGGGCAATTGCGGAGGCGCTTTATTCGGCGTGGGAACGAACACGTAGTTGACGGACGGCTCGACGATGTGGCGCAGGCCGTCCAGGTCGAAGAGCGCGCTGTGCGCGCCGTTCCAGACGCGCGATGCCTTGAGCGAGACTTCCGCGCCGGTGTTGAACACCCAACGCTGCTGTTCCCGGTTGGTCACGCTGAGGCCGTCCGTCTCGCCGTAATCGCTGAACCGTCCGCCCACGCGCGGCGTCACGTTGAGCCAACCGAAGAAGCTCTGCGGCAAAAGCAACTGGTGAAACGTGTCGGCCCGATAAGCGGAAAATTCATTGGTCAGGTCGTTGGCGAATTTGTGCCGGAACCATCCGACGGAACTTTCGCTCTCGTAATAAAACGGAGAGACCCCCAACTGTTGTCGTTCCCCGGTCAGCCTTACGTCGGGCAGGCGCTCTACTGTCTCGAAAAAATCATTGATGCGCGGCTGTGCGACCGCGTCGAGACTCCAGTTGGACCAGAGTTGTTTCACGTCCAGGAAGGAAGCGGGCTGCGTGTTGTCGCGGTATTCGCTTTCCATGAAATCGCGTGTGACGAACGGGTCGCTTTGCTGACGCAACACGACCGTCCCTGTCAGATTGCTGCGGATGGTCAACTGATGCAGGAAGCTGAGGCGATAGCGGTCTTTCTCGATGGGCACACCGTTGGTGGAAGAGACCGGCGCGCCGTTGGTGAAAATCAGGAAACCCGGCTCCCGATCGCGCAGGTGGTAATACCGGACCGTCCCCTGCCCCAAAATTCCCGCGTCGTAAAACGCGTCCGGTCCCGCGCCAAAGCCGCGTTTCCATCGGTAATCGGCGTGGAGCGCGCCATAGAGTTTTTCCTCCCAGTACCAGTTGTAGGCGCCCAGGAGATAGGGCCCATAAGAACTCCGATAGCCCGGCGTAAACTCGAAACTGTTCTGTCGCCGGTCAAAGTTGCGGCGGTAATAAGGGAAATAAAAAACGGGAACTTTGCCGAAATAGAGCACGGCGTCGCGGGCCACAAAGTATTTTCCCGGCACAATGGTCAGACGCCGGGCGCGCACCCGGAAGCCGGGCTTCTCGACATCGTCCGTCGTCACGAACGTGTTGGTTGCGGTGTAGGTATTGTTCGTCCTGCTCGCGGCAAGGCCCTCGCCCGTCGCGTAGAACGGCGCGCGGCCGGTGCGAAATTTCTCGGCGTGAATCTCCCGCGTGATGAGGTTGTACTGGAGGCGTTCACCGCGCCAGATCTGATTTTCATACTGCAAATTGACCGACCCTTCCGCCACAACGTCGCCGGTCCGGGCGTTCACCTGCCCGCGCCGTGCCGTCAAGACCGCGCCCCTGTAGCGAACGACAAAATCGTTCGTGATGACGGCGATGCCGCTTTCGCCATAGTCATACTGGACCTCCCCGGGTTTGAGGGCCTCGATGAAAATGCCGTCCGGATCTTCGGTTTGCGCATCCGCAGCCAATGACCTGAGCGCACTCCACCACAACAGAAAAAGACAAATAGCGCGCCGGCGGTTCATTTGGCGCGCACAGCTAAACAAAACGAAGACCGGCTTGCCAAGGGGATTTGTTTCAGACTCGCCGTATTTGCTCCCGCGCCGGAAAGGCAAAAAGCGGGCCCGCCCTCCCGGTCGGCCCTCACTGGTTCACGAATTCCACTTCGAAACCGAGTTGATGAAAGAGGTTGCTCAACTGGAGCCGGGCTCGCTCTTCGGCATCGCCATTGATTCCGTTGTAGCGCGCCGCGCGGCGCAGATCGTCCACCGCCTGGCGACGCGCGTTTTGCTCGAGGTCTTTGTCAAAGGCCCGCAACAGCCCGGTGGTCCGATCCACCACGCGCGTTTTCTGATCGTCGAGATAAACATCGGTGATCCTGGCCCGTGGCAGCCTGATGACCACTTTGTTGTCTCCGACGCGCACGTCCCCGGGCTTGATTTCCTGCAAGTCCACGCCCGCCTTGACGATGCCGTGGGCCACCATCAACACACGGTTTTCACCGTACCATTTGATGTCTTCGAGAATGACGACCTTTTCGAGCACGTATTTGACCGTGACCAATTCGGAGAGGGTCTGCACCTGTTTGAGAATCGTCGCCGTGTTTTGAATTTTGGGCGGCGCGCCCGTCCCCATCCACGGCAGCCGGAACCAAAGCAAAGCGACGAACAACGCGACGCCCACGGCAATCGCCAGGACCAGTCCGACGATGATCAAACGCGTTTTGAGCACGCGCCGAATCTAACCGGTCGCTCTCGTTTGCAAAGACGGAAAGTGGAGAACGGAGAGGCGTGGAACCGGGGTGATGGGACCTTGCACGAGCGCGCCGATGATCCCCCTTTACGCCATCGGCCCATTCCTCACTCCCCCGCCGGGCGCATCCGTTTCCTGCAAATCGAGCACTGGTCCGCCGGGCTGGAAGCCCGGCTTACCGGCAGGCAGGATGCCTGCCGCCACAGTTCCCTGTCGTTGCAAAAAACTCAGAAGCCCTCCCCTGCCCTACGGTTCGCCCCGCCCTTGCCGCCGCGGTCCGGTTCCCTTACGCTGCGACGCATGAGTTCGCCTATGACCGGCCAATTTCCCTGGTATCGTCCGCGGCGCCTGCGTCAGTCCCCGGTTCTGCGCCAGCTCGTCGCCGAAACCCTACTGAGCGCGAGTCAACTGGTGCTGCCGTTATTTGTCCGTTCCGGCCGCAAGGTGCGTCGAACGATAGAGGCGATGCCCGGCGTGTTTCAACTTTCGCCGGACGAACTGCTGCGCGACGCGTTGCAAGCGCATGAAGCGGGGGTGCCTGCGGTCTTGTTGTTTGGCATTCCGGACCGCAAGGACGAGAGAGCATCGGAGGCGTATGGGCGAAACGGCATCGTGCAGCAGGCAGTGCGTTTGTTGAAGAAGGAGCTGCCGGATTTGCTGGTGATCACCGACGTCTGCCTCTGCGAGTACATGAGCCACGGGCACTGTGGCGTGGTGCAGCGGGCGAAATCCGGCGGGCGCGTCCTCAATGACCCGACACTGAAACTCCTCGCGCGCACGGCCGTCAGCCATGCCGACGCCGGCGCGGACGTCGTAGCGCCCAGCGATATGATGGACGGCCGCGTTCGCGCGATTCGAGCCGCTCTCGATCAGGGCGGCTTCAGCGATGCGCCGATCATGTCCTACGCGGCGAAATTCGCCTCCGCTTTCTACGGTCCCTTTCGGGAGGCCGCGGAGTCAGCGCCGCTCTTTGGCGATCGGCGCAGTTATCAAATGGACGGGGCCAACGCCAACGAAGCGCTGCGCGAGGTCGCCCTGGACATCCAGGAAGGCGCGGACATTGTAATGGTCAAGCCGGCGCTGGCCTACCTGGACATCATACATCGCGTCAAAATGGAGTTTGGATATCCGACCGCGGCGTATGCCGTAAGCGCGGAGCACAGCATGATCAAGGCGGCGGGCGCCCAGGGTTGGATTGATGAGCGGGCCGTAACCCTGGAAAGCCTGCTGGCGATGCGTCGCGCGGGGGCGGACATCGTGATCACCTACGCCGCAAAAGAGGTGGCGGATTGGTTGAAGACAGGCAGCGGCCCGGGTCCATTGCAGCCGCGCTTGACGACGATCGCAGAGCGGCGTCGAAAAAGCGGGAACGGTTAGGTTTTCAGGTGCAGGTACGAGAGGATAATCAGCGCGATGATCAGGACGCCGAGCACAATGCCAACCGCGAGGAAAATTTTATTCGCCTTGTTGCTTTTCCTGGAAAACGCCGCGCTGGTCTCAAAATTCATCGGCTTCGACCCTTTATCGAGGTCCTGGGCCTGGATGCCGATCACCATCGTTTTTTCCAACGGTTTCCTGGCGGGTACGGGCGCCGGGCTCGTTCCAGCGCCGGATTCCAAACGCATCTCCACTTGGCCCAGGCGCAGGATTTGACCCGGCTTCAGGACTGATTCGGAGATTTTTTCGCCGTTGATGAAGGTGCCATTGGTGGAGTTGAGGTCTTTGACGACGACCTCGTTGCCGCGCCGTGTCAGTTCACAGTGATGGCTCGAAACGGACGGCTCAGAGATTTGAAAAGCATTGTCTTCAAGGCGTCCCACGGTGGTTTTGTCCACCTTCAGTTCGTGGGTTTGTCCGGTCAACCCTTCACTGAGCACAACAAGTTTGGCCATAGGCTGGTTGGTTGAAGCCATTATTGCCACCGTGTCGGTCAAGTCAAACTGTTTATCCCGCCGGCGGGCCGCGCAGTCAATGCCGCTCAATCAAAGCGCGGAATTCATCGAACAACGGCGTGGAATCGTGGGGCCCGGGCGAAGCTTCGGGATGATATTGCACGCAGAAAATCGGCCTGGTCCGGTGCCGCATGCCTTCCACGGTCTGGTCGTTCAGATTGACACGATTGACCGCGAAGTCGGAAGGCAGCGTGGCCGGATCGACCGCAAAGCCGTGGTTCTGCGCCGTAATTTCAACTTTGCCCGTCTCCAGATCCTTTACCGGCTGGTTCGCGCCGCGATGTCCGAATTTCAATTTGAACGTTTTGCCGCCGAAGGCCTGGCCGAGGATCTGGTGCCCCAGACAGATCCCAAAAATCGGAACCCCGGTTTTCACCAGATCGCTGACCGCCTGCACTGCGTAGCCCAACGCCGCCGGATCGCCCGGGCCATTGGAAAGAAAAACACCCGCAGGTTTGTCTTTCATGGCGGCCGCGGCGGGCGTGTTCGCCGGCACCACCTGCACTTTGAAACCGCGCTGGCGCAAACGACGAAGGATGTTGTATTTCATCCCGAAGTCATAAGCGACGATCGGGATGTCCGCCGGGCGCAAGGGATCGCGGAGCCCGCGCGCGTCGCCCCCGTCCGCGTTCCCGCGGACGAGGCGGAAATTTCCGCTCTGCTTGTTTTCTGGGTCCCAGAGGAGCGGTTCTTTGTGGGTGACTTCTTTGACATAATCAATTCCCATGAGCCCTTCCCAGGCCTGCGCTTTGGCCACCGCCTGGTCCTCGGATGTCGCTTGCGTCGAAATGAAACCTTTCAACGCGCCGCGAACGCGAAGCTTCCTGGTCAGCGCCCGCGTGTCGATTCCCTGAATGGCCGGAATGCGGTGTTTCTCCAGATACTCGGCGAGCGAAGAATCCGCCCGCCAGTTGCTCACCACGGGCGAGAGTTCACGAATTACAAAACCCGCCACGTGCGGCCGCCACGATTCCACATCCTGATGGTTGACTCCGTAATTGCCGATCAAGGGATA
>DASPXS010000247.1:0-4457 GCA_035637175.1 Haliangiales bacterium
CGGCCCAGATCAAAAAGTTCACCGCTCTCTGCGGCGCCGACCTGCCCCGATCCCTGCTGGACGAGCTGGAAAAACGCGACGATGACGACGAAGCGGTGACGCAATACGGCATTGAATACGCCACGAATCAATGCCGGGAACTGCTGCGCGAGGGCGCGCCCGGCATTCATTTTTACACGCTCAACAAGGCGCGCTCCACCACGGCGATTCTGAAAAACCTGTTGCTTTGAATGCCCCATGCGGTCTAGATTCCCAGCCACATTTCGACCACGCAGCAACGTGACATGAACAGAAATTTTCAACGCTCGGAACGCGGCCCCTGGGACTTCATCATGTTCGGATTGGCCTTTTTCGGTTTTCTCTTCGCTTTGGGCGGCGTGATTGCCGCCTCTGCCGCAGTGGCCGTCAGCGGTTTGCTGGCGATGGGCCTGGCATTCCTTTTCTTCGGTCTCCAGCACTGGTTGTCGGACTGATCCTGGCCAGACCGCGAATAGACGCGAATAGACACGAATTCGTGGTTCAACAAAACCGGTGCTGGCAAAATTCTTCCGTGATTGTATTACTCGGTCCGTGCAAACCACCACTCGGCGACAATTTCTCAGAACGACACTGCAAGCCGGCGTCACGGTTGCCGGCCTTGAGCTGCTCGGGACCGACCCGTTGCTTGCGGTTGAACCGCTCAAACGCGCCGGCGGTGCGCGGCTTTTGCTCAGCATGGCCGCCTATTCGTTCGACGCTTATCTCAAAGGCAGCAAGCGCAAGAGCGGCGGCTCCGAATCCGCCAAGCGCTTCGATCTCTTTCAATTCATCGATTACTGCGCCGAGCACGGTTGTCAGGGGACGGAACTGACCAGCTATTACTTTCCGCCGGACCTGACCCCTGAATTCCTGATCAAGATCAAACGGCACGCCTTCCTGCGCGGCATCGACATCAGCGGCACCGCCGTCGGCAACACGTTTACGGACCCCGCCGGCGCGAAGCGCGACCGGGAAATTGCGAACGTAAAAAAATGGATCGACCACGCGGCGGTCATGGGCGCGCCGCACATCCGAATCTTTGCCGGCGCCGCGCCCTCCGGCACGCCGCGCGACCAGGCGGTGCCGCTGTGCATTTCAGCCATCGAGGAATGTTGCGACTACGCCGGCAGCAAAGGAATTTTCCTTGGCCTGGAAAACCACGGCGGGATCGTATCAACTGCCGAGGAAATCCTGGAAATTGTCCGGGCAGTGAAAAGCCCGTGGCTCGGCATCAACCTCGACACTGGAAATTTCCACACCGACGATCCCTACGGCGATCTGGTGAAGATCGCTCCTTACGCGGTGAACGTGCAGATGAAAGGCGAAATCCATCCCCGCGGCAAGGGCGCCGAACCGGCCGATCTGCCGCGCCTGGTCAATATCCTGCGCGACGCCAATTACCAGGGCTACGTCGCCCTCGAATACGAATCGAAGGAAGATCCGTGGACGGCGGTGCCGCAGTTGTTGAAGCAGATGAGGGAATTATTTGAGCTTCCCTGATCCCACCTCTGGAATTGCATTCCAGCCATTGCCTGCCAATCCTAACCGCCAGACGGGTTCGATGGCATGGGCATACCACCGCTCAAACTGGAAATGGCTCCGCCGACCGGCGAACGCCTGCTGCGTTTCGTGGGCGACCGCGTTCGTTTCTCGCTGCGCCGCGCGGACGGCAATCCCTTGCCGGAAAACTTGCGCGGTTTGCTGCGGACCAATCTCGGGCGCGGCGCGGTCCTGCGCCGCGAAATCATCACTTCATGCGGCGGCGAGAGACCGATGAGCGGCGCGTCCTGGCGCGACATCCCGATGCGGCGCGAGGGCGACGAATGGTTCGTCGAACCGACGCTCACCGAAGTCGGGTACTTCAAGGCCAAGGCTTACGCCGTTGATGAACGCGGCTGGCAGCTCTGGCCGGACGGGCCCGACCTCGGAATCTCGGTTCATCCGGACGCGTACCGCACCGCGAACACGATTTATTGCGCATTCACGCGGCTGTTCGGGGGCACCATAAGGGCCGCCAGCGCGGCGGATGAAAAGCTCGAAGGACAGTTCAAACAACTCGACAAACGCGGTTACACCATCATTCCGCGCTCGGGCAAACTGCGCGATCTCATCGAGGAACTGCCGCACATCATCGACGCGCTCGGCTGCCGCATTGTGCAGTTGCTGCCGATCAACCCGACGCCGACCACCTACGCGCGGTTTGGACGGTTCGGCAGTCCTTACGCCGGACTCGATTTGACGGCGGTGGATCCGGCGCTGATCGAGTTCGACCGGCGCACGACCGGTGTCGAGCAGTTTTGCGAACTGGCCTACGCGGTCCATGCGCACGGCGCGCGGCTCTTTCTCGACCTGGTCATCAATCACACCGGCTGGAGTTCCACCCTGCACGAGCAGCATCCGGAATGGTTCTTGCGCCAGCCGGACGGAGCGTTCGTCAGCCCCGGCGCCTGGGGGGTGACCTGGGAGGACCTGGTCGAACTCGATCCGCAGCATCGAGCGCTCTGGGATGAACTGGCCGAGGCCTTCCTGGTCTGGTGCCGGCGCGGGGTGGACGGTTTTCGCTGCGACGCGGGCTACAAGGTCCCGATGCCGGTCTGGCAATATGTCAGCGCCCGCGTGCGGGAGGAGTTTCCTGAAACGATTTTTCTGCTCGAAGGCCTGGGTGGCGGATGGAAGGAAACGGAGGCGCTGCTGACCGAAGGCGGCATGCAGTGGGCCTACTCGGAGTTGTTCCAGGAGTTTTCCGGCCTGCAGGTCGCCGGTTACCTCGACCATGCGCACAAGCAAAGCCGGCGGGTCGGGGTCCTGGCCCATTACAGCGAAACCCATGACAACGATCGCCTCGCCAAAAAGGGCCGCGCCTGGTCGCTGTTGCGCAACCGGCTCTGCGCGCTTGCCAGCGTGAACGGCGCTTATGGTTTCACCTGCGGCGTCGAATGGCTCGCCACCGAAAAAATCCTGGTCCACGGCTGCGCCGGCCTGTCGTGGGGCAGCCAGGAGAACATCATTCCGGAACTGGCGCGGCTCAACCAACTGCTGTCGGAGCATCCCTGTTTCCTCGATGGCGCGAAACTGGCGCGATTGAGCCCGGCTCATTCTCCGGTCTTCGCCCTGCGACGCGTCTCCGCCGACGGCGAGAACGTCGTGCTGGTACTGGTGAATACGGACGTTCAAATCCCGCGAACGCTCGCAGTCTCATTGGAAGATGGCAGGGCGGGCTCTCCCCAGCCGGCCGAGGCCGACGCCGCGGCGAGGACACCGCGCCCTGCCGGCCCAAAGTTCGAAGATCTGCTGGGGCAACCCGCACCTGAAAGCAAACAAACCAGCGACGGCGCGACGATGTTCTCGCTGGAACCGGGAGCCTGTTACTGCCTCTCGCCGGCCGCCGGACCACGGAGCTTGAACGGCGAATCCTACCGCCGCGCGCGTGCGCAAACCGCCTGGGCCGTCAACGCGCTGGCCGAAATGCTCGATCCGGAGGAAATCGGCCCGCATGACTGGCGCGCTCTGGCTGAATATGTGGAGCGCGACGCGAGGAGCCTTCTCGGTTCCCTGGCTTACCTGGACAAAAAACTCGCGAGCGAGGATTTACTGGCCGCCCTGAACGCCGCTGCGCGGCAGAAGAAATTCCCGCAGGTCGTCACCTGGGGTTTGGTTGATCGCCGCCGCGTCACGCTTGTTCCGCCGGACCATTGGCTGTTGGTCCGGGACGACGCGCGATTCCGCGCGACCTTATTTTTCGCGAAGAGCGCCCCCGCGCGGCACGCGCAGTCCGTGGCCGTTGGCGATGGTTACGTCGCCTTCTTTCCGCCGCGCGACGGAAGCAGCAATGCCGAGCTGGTCGTGGAACGATTCGGTATCACGGACCGGCAGGTGACCGGCGCAGTGCGGTTTCTGGCCGCCGAAGCCGGCGGGGCGACCCTGCCCCGGCATCGCGCCTCCGACCTGGTTCTGCTGACCAACGGCATTGGCGGCATGGCCCGGCTGTGTGTGGACCTCGGTCGCATCCATTCGAAATACGATTGTCTGCTGGGCGCAAACCTGAATGCCCGTGTGCCGGTGGACCGGCACATTTTTGCCAAGCGCCTCCGCGTCTGGGCCAATGTCAACGGGTTCATTTCGCCTTTGAACGCGGACAACCTGAGCACGTTTGATCCCGGCCCACCGGCACGTTGGAAATTCGCCGCCAGCACGGGTGATCGGCGCACCGTCGAGATTGAGGTGACGGCCGAAATGCCGGAAGGCCAGAACACGACCGTGTTGGGTTTTCGACGCGGTCGGGGCGCGTTCCACGGCGTCCCGGGCGTCGATTCGAGCAGCAGGAAAGTCAGGGACGAAGTGGAAGTCGGCCCTTCTGTCGAGGCGCGACTGACCGTGCGGGTTGATATCGAAGATCGCAACTTTCACCGCGAGACCAGGCGCGATGCCGCGGCGGAACA
>DASPXS010000248.1:0-2974 GCA_035637175.1 Haliangiales bacterium
CAGAGCGTGCCGGTCCCGACTTTTTCGAGCGCGGCGGGTTCGGTGAGTACGGAACGGAGGATGGGTGTTTCGTCTGACCCACCCCCAACCCCTCCCAGGGAGGGGAGCTGACATTCGGATGGGTCCGGGTTTTTCCCCTCCTGGGAGGGGTCAGGGGTGGGTTGGCTTTCGGGAATGCGCAGGTTGGAAGCCTCGCCCGCCGTGTCATGCGCAAATCGCAAATCGTAAATCCGAATTTCCTTGAGCGGCACCTCGCTCGGCTTCGGATAGGGCTCCCATTCGCCGCGGCTGTTGAGCATCTCGCGCACCCGCTGGCGCACGTGCCGCGCGCGTTCGGCGTCGGTCTTCAATCCGCACGGCGCGTCGGGATGCTTGATCGATTCCTCGGCGCCAAGAAAGATCGGCCGTGTCGTAAACAGCCGTTCCTGAACGCGCACGGCTTCGGCAAACGGGTCCTCCTCTCGCGCCGCCGCGGCGCTCATCAACCCGAGCAGCGCGCTCCAATCCACCATGCCGCTGCGCGCGAGTTGACAGGGATAACCGTCGCGCATTCGAATCTCGTTCGCCGAGACCAGCACGAAGCCCATCTCATCAATCCCGCGTCGTCCGGCGCGGCCGAACATCTGCAGGATTTCGTCGCCTTTGAGCGGCTGCTCGACGTAATCGCGCCGATACGAATCGCCGGCGAGGGCGACGCTGCGCAGCGAGAAATTGATGCCGGCGGCGAGGCCCATGGTGGCAACGACGACGCGGAGCTGGCCGGCCTTGGCCAGCGGTTCGATGACGCCGGCGCGGGCGCCGTAGCTGAGGCCGCTGTGATGATACGCGATGCGGCTTTTCAACAGCTTCGCCAGATGTTCGCCCACGAGGAGTTTTTGTTCGGGACCGAGCTGCAGCGGGTTGGGCGTGGGCAGGTGGCGGGTGAGTTCGGCGGCGAGCGATTCGGCGGCCTGGCGGCGCGGCGCGAAAATCAGGATCGGGCCGAGATCTTCCGCCAGCGCCTTGGCGACCAGGCGCGGCCAGTAGCCGCGAATATCGCTCGGCACATGAAAATTCAAATTGTTGGCGTGAACTTCCTCGAGCGGCACCGGGCGCTGTTCGTGTTTGATCAGGACAGCCTCGCGCCCGAGCCGGCGAAGCCATTTCACGACATCGTGCGGATTGGCCACGCTGCCGCTGAGCAGCAGCAGTTGCGTTTTCGGCGGCGCCAGCGCGATGGCCAGTTCGTAATTCAGGCCGCGGTCCGGGTCGCCCAGCATTTGATATTCGTCCACCACGAGCAACGCCGGGCCGTCGCCTTCGATCAGCCGGCGTTTTTGGGTTTCCAGCGTGGCGACCAGGATGGGTGCGTTGAGATTTTCCGCGAGGTCTCCGGTGGCGATGCCCACATCCCAAACCCGCGCGCGCCACTCGGCCAGTTTGTCGTTCGCCAGGGCGCGGGTCGGCACGGTGTAAATTGCCTGGCCGTGATTTTTTCCCTGGTTCGACCACAACTCGAAAATCAGCGTCTTGCCCGCGCCGGTGGGCGCCTGTACGACCACGTCCTTGCCCTGGCGCAAGGCGGTGACGGCATGTTGCTGCCAGAGATCGGGTACAACCACCTGGTTCAGGACGGGCAAACCTTCGAGCTTTTCAGAGAGCGCCTGCACGACGAGAAGATAGCCGAAGATGCAAAATGTGAAACCGGGAAGTTTGCCTGGCCCAATTTGACGTTGACTTGGCTGCGCCGGATTCCCTCCTCCTTGAATTGAGCGAAGGCTTCGGTGAAGCCAGCCGGCCCTTGCTTCACCCTCGTCCGCGGGATACACTGCAAGCACTATGGAACGCGCCATTCCAGGCGACGCCGCGCAGGCAAGCGGCAGCTCCCTGCAAGCACTCACCCGCCAAATGGTCCGGATGGCCGTGAGCGCGTGCCATGCGTTTCTGGACTGGGAACGCGGCCAGATGATGGGAGCCGAACCCACTTCGCAGACGCGGGCCCAACATCGCCAAACGCTCCTGCGGCTTCTTCGACTGATGCGTCGGCTCCATGCCGAGGCCACCGAACCGGAATATCCCGACCGCACGGCAGCCGCCGAGGTGGAAGCGGTCCTTTGGAAGCTCAACCAGTCCTGGGAAACCTTCTACAACCCCATGCCCGAACCAGAAGCCGAGAAAATCCTGCGCGACTGTTTTCCCGGTTATGGATCGTGAGCTGGAGGAACTCATCAAAGCTTACGATGCCGCCCGGGAAGCGCGTGGAATTTCCGACCATCAGCGCTTCGTGAGTCATTACGAATCCCTACTCGATGACGTTCTGGAACGTAGGCCGGGCCTTGACCGTAACTCACTGCACCGGGCGATCCAAGTGGCACATCGCAAATGGATCATCGCCCAAAGAAAGCCTGACGATCCGCCGAAGTTGTGACTGACGTCATGGGACGGCAGCTTAAGCCGGCGGAAGCAATCTCAAACGCGCCACCGGCATTTCCAGGTCAGGGGCTGGGAATGTCGTCAAGCCTGGTCCGGAAAAACTGGCTCGGCTTGGCCGCGCGGTCACGGATTCGGGCTTTTGTTCCGGCCACAGGCTGGCGGCGCGTTTTCGCGACTCCTGCGGCGTCCACGGACTTCCCTCACGAAAAAGCGCGCCCTGGGTCAATTCGAGTGGTGGATCGAAGGTGAGCGGGCGGCGTCCCGCGGCCCAGACGCACCCGCGGCGAATCAACGCGCCCGCCTTGCGAATGCCATCGTCCCCGCGGCCGAGCACGGTCTGGAAGACGCGGGCGTTGTCGTAGTCGTAAGCCCACGCCATTGGCTCGCGCCGGCTGGTTGATTTCGACAGCGCGTAAGCCAGCGGCTCGATGGGCAGGTCACCCTGTTGATGGAAATAAAGTTCGTCCACCGTGTCGAACGGCTGCAGTCCCTCGACGATCGGGTGCTTCACGCCGGCAATCTCAATGTGAAACGGCCCCAACGCGTCATGTCCGCTGGCGTT
>DASPXS010000249.1:0-20240 GCA_035637175.1 Haliangiales bacterium
AACGTCCCGGATCAGCGACCCCGCGCCACCGATGTATGGATTGCAACCCAGACGCGATCGCGGGGTTCGCTGCATCCGGTTGGTTCGGCGACGTCATGCTCACATAATCTCAAAATTTCCGGCCGACCCCGACGAACTCGCAGTGACGGCCGGCCCTGCCACTGCGCCGGAAATGTAACCGCCACAGACGCGAAGCACACGAAAAGAAATCCGCGGCATCGGCGCGAAACGCCGCGCCCTCCAAATTCAACAGGAGGTAACGGAGGAAACAGAGGACCGATTCCATCTCCGTTCCCTCCGTTGCCTCCTGTTCAAAATGCCCGCGCTGCTCAATTCCGCCGAACGCAAAGCTCAGCGACCGCCGACGCCCGACTGTTGAATGCCCCAGGTCTCAAGGAACCCAACACCAAGGCGGGCGGCGGTTCGCTGAAGCGGCTGGTTCTGCGACGTGATTCTCATCGTCTCGAATCTGCTCCGACCAAAAGCTCCGGCCCCGCAGCGACGGCCGGCGATATCGCGGCGCTCGGAAATGTAACCACCGACCGCGCAATTCGGCACGCAGAAAGCCGTCCGCGCAATCGGTAATCCCGATCAACGATCCTCCACCAACTCAACCTCACGGTGTCACCCAAAGTGTGTGAACGCCGCAGAACGCAAAGCTCAGCGACCGCCGATATCTGGTCCATGAATGCCACACGCTCCAAGGAACCAAACCAAAACGCTGACGGCGGTTCGCTGTAGCGTCTCGTTCGACGACGTGACTCTCATTGTCTCGAATCTCCTCCGGCCACAATCTCCGAGCTCTCAGCGACGGCCGGCGATGTCGCTGCAGGTGGCCATCCTAACCGCGCAACAGCCAGAAGCCACGAAAAGAAATCCGCGCCAGGCGGCGTCAAAAATCCGCGTGCGCCACCAACGCCTCTCGGCCGGCCGGCCGGCGTGCAGACGGCGCCGAACGCAAAGCTGACCGATGACGAGGAGCGCGCCAAGGACGCCCGCATTGGAACACTCGGCTGACCGCGCTCCTCGTCATTCGGTCCAGCGTCTGGTTCGGCGTTGTGCTCATGCCAAGAATCCGACTTTCTCCATCCATTTCCGAAGCGTGTCGAAATCAGCGCCCAGCCGCATTTCGTCCGATTGGCTAGGGCAACTCGCGAATGCGAAGCTGCCTGAACTCGATCGGCGCGCCTTCCGATTCCAAACAGAGATATCCGCCGGCCGGCCGGATGTCGGTGCCGCCGGACACTTCCTCGCCGTTGACCCACAAACGCACTTCGCCATTGATGCATCGGACATAATAATGGTTCCATTCACCGACACCTTTGCTCAGGTTTTTCGATGGGAAACTGCGTTTGCCGTTCGGCGACACCGGCGGAAACGGCTTCATGGTCGTGGTGCCGGTGGGGAAGACATCGCCGTTGGTGGTGAACCAGTCGGCCTTCTGTTTGGACTGCTTCTCGTATTGCTCGGTATAACCGTGGTCGAGTATTTGCACCTCGATGCCGGTCGGAAGCCGCCCGTTGCCCTGTTCCAACGCCTGGATTGATTCGGGTGTGGCCCAGACAAAAATCCCGGAGTTGCCGCCCGATTGCAAGTGTCGCCATTGGGCGACCAGCTCGAAATTGGCGTGGAGTTTCTTCGTTCGGATCACGCCGACGGGTTTGCCCGTGCAATGAAGCATCCCATTGGTCCAGCTCCAGGTGTCCGAATCGCAGTTGACGTTGACGAAATGTTCCTCAGCCAACGGGTACCAGCCCGGTCCGGTGCCGTCGATGACGGCCATGGGAAGCGGCGCCGGTTGCTGGCCGCGGACATCGAAGCGAATGCAGAAGCAGCCGATTGCCGCTCCACAAACAACACGGGCGACGAGAGCGTTCATATTTATTAAAGATGCCAACTGACACAGCTTGTCTGAGACACGCGGACAAGGCCAGGCCTCAATTCCCGCGGGACACAAACTCGGCGCATGCCGAGTCTTTAGTCCAGGGAAACAAAGGAAACGAAGAATTTTGTCCTCCATCAACCAACGACGAGGACGGTGCCAAAACAGCATATTTCAGTTTTTGAGCAGTCGCCGATCGACGCATCAATTTACCGGGGTGCGGCCGTCATCGGCCGCAGCAACTTCGGCACGCTCCAGCGCGTCGGATCGATCAAAAAGTCGCATCATGCTTAAGCGTTTCTGCGCCCGAGGACGGGCGCACTCCGCAAACACGTTCGGACTGACGGCTCGCCCTAAGTCGTGCGTTTACGACTCCAAGCATCGCTCCGCGAGGCCGATTCGGCAGCGTGCCAGCGCTCAAAAAGATGCACGGCTGATTCAAGAAAGCACCCGATAGGGGTAGGGATGGCCCGAAGGCCACTCCTCCCTCCGAACCGGACTGGCGGATTTCCCGCATCCGGCTCTCCAGTTAGTGGGCTTTAGAAGCATGGGCCGCTTGTACGTGGGCTAAGGCTAAGGAGATTAGTCCACGTATCGCGAAGTAGTCATTTGGCCAGCGTTGATGATCCCGCCCGCGAGCACGTCCGCTGAGTTTGTGCCGTTTGCGCAGGATGCTCCGCAGCCTTTGGCGTATCCCTTGGTCGAGCGGTTTGAACGTCGTCCAGTGGCTGTGCTGGAAATATTTCATCCAGCCCCGCAGGGTGCGGTTGACGTCGTCGATGATGTCCTCCATCGAGTCGGGGCGCTTCCGTTCCGTCTTGGCCCGGAGTGCGTCCTTCAACTTGTCCAGGCTCTTCCTGCGGGGCCAGCGGTAGCCGCGCTCGAAGTGATAGCCCAGAAAATCGAAACCTCCCGGCTCGCTGGCGTTGACGATGCGGGTCTTGGTCGGATGCAGGCTCAGCCCTGCTTGCTCCATCCATTGTCGCACCTGCGCCAGCGCGGCTTGCGCTTGTTCGGCACTGTCGCATAGGATGATGAAGTCGTCCGCGTAGCGTACCATCTCCCAGCCTTGCTGTGCCATCAGGTGGTCCAGCGGATTGAGGTAGATGTTCGCAAGCAGTGGCGAAATCACAGCCCCTTGCGGAGTGCCCGTCTCGGTCGGCTGCCAGCCTTTGCCGCTTTCCATCACGCCTTGCTTGAGAAACCGGTGGATGAGTTCCAGCACGGCTCCGTCGCTGATGCGCTCGGTGACAGCAGCTAGTAGTTTGTCCTGGGGAATGTTGTCGAAATAGCCTTTCACATCGGCATCGACAATCCATATCAGACCCGCGTTCAGGAGTTGCTGCACGCGTCGCAGCGCGTCCTTGGCTCCGCGGCGGGGTCGGAATCCGTAGCTCTGTTCAGCGAAGGTCTGCTCGAAAATCGGTTCGATCACTTGGCGCACGGCCATTTCCACGACTCGATTTTCCACCGGTGGGATCCCCAACGGCCTCAGTTCTCGGCTGCCCAGTTTGGGTATCCATACCCTTCTGACGGGCTGCGGCTGATATTCCCCAGTTCGGAGTTTGCTCTGCAAGGCCGGCAGCCGCCAGTCCTTTTGCTCCGCATAGCGCCGACAGCGTTGGCCGTCGGGTTTCTGCTGGCTCTTGTTGTGGACCACGTTGGCCACCGCACTTTGCAGGTTTTCCATCTTCCAGACTTTGTCGATCAGGCTATACCATTTGTCTCCTTTGATTCCTCTTTCGAGGGTTGCCAACATACGCTCCGTCCACACACTGGCTTCAGTCCACGCCCATTGCGGCGCTACCTCTCTGCCTTGTTTAGCTTGTGGCACTCCCGGCAGGCTGCTTTGCTCGTGTGTGTCCTTCACGTTTCCACCTTCCTATCCTCCTTCGCTCCACGGTCGTTACCCGCTTCCTCGCTACTATGAGGACTCTGACTTCTGAGCCGCTCCTTCCAGCACCGGCTCAGGTCTCCTTGGTTCACGGTCGCGCACTTCCAGATATTCCGTCTCCACCCACCCCATGCGCCTCTGCTCCGGCAATGCTTCGGGCTCCGGGCAGACTTGGCCCCCGATTCGCTTTTCCAGCTATCGGCGGTTCTTCGGACTTCGCTCATTGCTCGCAGTCTCGTCAGTCGCATAAGGCCGTATCGAGTTTGTGTCGCGGGCGTTATGTCGCCCACAGTTCTGCGGACTATCTGTTCACTTCCAGTTGCTCTCCACGTCGCGTTGCCGGGACGCAGTTACTTTCAGTTGTCTGGCGGGAAGCACCACCAGGGAGGGACTCTCACCCTCCGGTGCACGCTCGCTCCCAAGCGCACGAGCGCGGCGTTTACGCCGCTTCAACGCAGCAAAATGCGGCGTCGGTGGAACTTCCAAAAGCTCGAAAAATTCCGACGGTGAAGCGGCATGAATGCCGCGCTCCACCGGGGTTCTTGAATCAGCCGTGAAAAAGATGGCGCGCGGGCCAAATCAGCTTGCGGGAAAACGACGGCTGCTGAAAAATGGGCCGTTACCGTGGCAGCCCCTGATCTCATGCAAAAACGAGGAGTCCGTCGCGACGCCACTGCAAACAAATGGGGAGTGCGGGCCGTCCCAATCCCGCCGCGCGACGCGACGAGGAGATCGAGAAGATTCACGCAACCTGCAAAAACTTTCAGGCCTGATATGAAGAGACTTTTGTTGGCCCTTGGGGTGATTGTTTCGGGAATACTCATCGCCGCAGAGTCCGCTCCCTCGACCCTCGCCCGGACCCGGACGCGGCTGTTCCGTCACCCGACCTATTCCAACGGCAAAGTGGCTTTCAGTTACCTGGGCGACATCTGGATCGCCAATGAAGACGGCTCCGGAGTGCAGCGGCTCACCGACCACAAGGCGCGCGACATCTTTCCGCGCTTTTCTCCCGACGGGAAGTGGATCACCTTTTCCTCGAACCGCGAAGGCAATTACGACGTTTACCTGATGCCGGCGCGGGGCGGCAAGCCGCGTCCGCTCACCTTTCACAGCGCGGACGATTCCGTGGTGGGCTGGACTCCGGACGGCCGCAGGATTCTGTTTGTGTCGTCCCGCAACCGGGGCGTGTTCCCCGGCGTGGCGACGCTATTCGAAATCTCCGTTGAGGGCGGCATGGAACGGCCCTTGCCCACGGATTGGGGCTCCTGGGCCAGTTATTCTCCGGACGGGTCAAAGCTCGCCTTCACGCGTCACCCGGGTGTCTGGTCGCGCAAACATTACCGCGGCAGTTACGCGGTGGACCTTTGGCTGATGGACGTGACCGCCCGGAAGTTCACCCGGCTGGAAGACCCGAACTACAAGGGCAATTACCTCTGGCCCCTCTACGGGCGCGACGGCGCGATTTATTTCGTCGCCGATCGGTTGCCCAATGAAAAAAAGAACCTCCGGTACGGCGGACCCGAGGTGATGCAAAGCGCCAATAACCTCTGGAAAATCTCCGAGCGCGGCGGCCAACCGGTCCAGGTGACGCACCACACCGACGGCAATCTCTTTTTCCCCAGCCTATCGTCCGACGGCAAAACCATCGTTTATGAAGACAACTTCGGTTTGTGGAAACTGGATGTCGCCAGCGGCAAGAGCGCCGAAATCCACATCGACATCGAGTCCGACGCGAAGGACAACGAAGTGGAATGGCGCGCGATCCAGGGCGAGGCGGACAGCTTCAACCTTTCGCCTTCCACCAAACGCGCGGCCGTCTCCACGCACGGTGAAATCTTCACGATCGCCACCGATCGCGGGGACGTGCAACGCGTGACGGAAACGTCCTGGCGGGAACAAGACCCCCGCTGGTCGCCCGACGGAAAGTGGATTGCGTTCGTGTCGGACCGTTCCGGGCGCGAGGAGGTGTGGACGGCCGATGAACTCGGCCACGATCTGAAACAACTCAGCGATGTGGATTGCGACAAATCCGCGATCACCTGGGCGCCGGACTCCCTGTCTCTGCTCTGGTCGGGTTCGGACTACAAGCTGCGGCGAGTCGCTATCGCAGACGGCAAAACCGAGGAACTCGCCTCCAGCGACGTCGGCCCCATCGCGACGCCGCAGTTTTCGCCGGACGGCAAATGGATTTCCTATTCGAAACAGGACGCGCTGCTGCGTTCGCACGTTTATGTGAAACCGCTCGACGGCGGCGAGGAGCACAGGATCGAGGCCGAGGACTTCCTGTTGTCCTCGGGCGCGAAATGGACGCCGGACGGCAAAAAGCTGCTGCTGCTCGGGGGCGTCGGAGCGCCGGCGATGTCCTCGTTGAACCGCACCCTCACGCAGCTTTACAGCGTCGCGCTGACACGCAGCGACAAAAACCCGGATGATCGCGATATTGACACCGAAGCAGAGGCCGAGGCCGCCGCAGACACGTCGCGCCGCGGGCGTGGTGGAACCGGCGGCGACCCGGGAACATCACCCAGGGGCGAACCGACAGGGGCCGATACCGATGCGCCGCGCCGCGGACGCGAACCGGGCTCGGGCACGGGAACGCCGGCGAAGGCCGAAGTGAAAATCGAATGGGACGGCCTCGAACGCCGCATGCGCAAGCTCACGAGCATGGCCGGTTCGGTGATGACGGTGGCTCCGTCGCCCGACAGCCGCACCTACGCTTTTGTCGCCCTGGGCGCCGGCGAAGAAGGCGGCGGCGATGGCGGCGGCGGGCCGGCGCTTTACTCGATAGCCGAAAATGGCACGAACCTCACGCGCGTAGCGCGTGGCCCGGCCCCCGATCCCGCGGAGTCGCCGCGCGGACGCGGCGGTTTCGGGCGGGGCGGATTCGGGGAACCGCAATGGTCCAAAGATGGTCGCAACATTTTTTACCTGCAAGGCGGGGGCATTTACTCGGTGGCGGCTCCCTCGGCGCCGCCCGGAGAAGGCGGTTCGGGCACATCCGGCGGCGGATCCGGGGGGCGAGGCGCGCGCGGAGCGGCGGGCGGAGGCGGAGGCGGCACAGCGCCGGTGGAATCGTCGGCGACGCCCCGGCGCATCTCCTTTACGGCCCGGATGGAGGTGGACGAAGTCGCCGAGCGCCGGCAAGTCTTCGAAGAAGCCTGGCGGGTGATGAAGAACCGTTTCTATGATCCGAAAATGCACGGCGTGGACTGGGCCGCGGCGAAGCAAACCTACGAGCCGCTTCTGGAGAACGTCGCGGACGCCGACGAACTTCATACGGTCATCATGCAGATGATCGGCGAGCTGAATGCCTCTCATACGGGCGTGTCGGGCGGCGGCAATCGGGACGAGGGGCAGGAACGTGTTCAGACCCGTTACCCCGGTTTCGACCTCGAGCCGGACGCCTCCGACTATTACCAGGTTTCTCACATTTACAAGAAAGGGCCTGCGGATCATGAATACGTAAAACTGGCGGTCGGCAATTACGTGCTGGCGGTAAACGGCAAGGAGTTGAAGACGACCGACAATTATTGGAGGCTTTTCAACCTGGTGCCCGGCCGCAAGTTTGAGTTCAAGGTGAACTCGAAACCGGAAGGGGAAGGCGCCTGGACCGTTGGGGTGGAACCGATCAATTCCACGGCGCAGGGCGACCTCGAATACGAGCGTTGGGTGGACAGCCGCAAGGCCATGGTGGAGAAACTTTCCCGCGGTGAGATCGGCTATTTGCATATCCGGGCGATGAATGCGGCTTCTTATCAGAAGTTCCAGCGTGATCTGCTGGAGAACCTGGACAAGAAGGCCCTGATCATCGACGAACGTTTCAATGGCGGCGGCGGGATTGATCAGGAACTGCTCGAAATCCTCAACCAACGCAAAAAGTACGAGTCCTATCGCGGACGCGACTCCGTCATGGTCCCGCGGCCGGTGCAGGCGTTCTTCGGCCCGATGGTGGTGTTGCAGAACGAACGTTCGGCCAGCAATGCCGAAATGTTTCCGGAGGGCTTTCGCGCGCTGGGACTGGGCAAGGTGATCGGCGTGCCCACCTACGGCGCGGTGATCGGGACCGGCGCCTACCGGTTGTTGGACGGCTCCACGATCCGCACGCCTGGTTTCGGCGTGTTTACCGCCAAAGGGCAGAATTTTGAAAACTACGGCGTGCCGCCAGATGTGTTGGTGGACAATACGCCGGAAGATTTTCTGGCCGGTCACGATCGGCAGATTGAGAAAGCCGTGGAGACGTTGCAATCCGAGATGAAATAGGACCGACCCGAAAGTAAGAACGCGGATTCAATCCGTCGGCGCGCCGCTCAACAGCGCCTCGACATCGAGTGTCCGGGGGCCGTCCTCGGTGCAGACCGCGTACTGGACCGGTTCCTTGCCCGACGACCCATACAAGGCCACACCGGCATAAGCCCCCTTCGCGTTCACGATGTAATAGTTCACATTGAAATTCGGCTTGCCGCGTCCGTTCAGCAACCGTTTCTCCACCGTGTTGGCCACCACCCGTTTCAACGCCGCCATTCCGGCATCCTTTGGCGACGAACCGTTGCGCATGGTCTCCACGATCAAAAACGAGCCCAGCGAAAACAGATTCGACTCGCCGCGTCCCGTGGAGCCGGCCGCGCCAACGTCTCCATCCACGTACAATCCCGCGCCGAAAATGGGCGAGTCGCCGACCCGCCCCGGAATCTTCCAGGCCAAACCGCTGGTGGTCGTCACGCCGCACACTTCCCCTTTGGGATTCACCCCGTTGCAATTGATCGTGCCGTGGAAGTGCGCCGGGTCGATCAGTCCTTCGGCGACCATTTCCAATCCGGCGCGCCGCCATGCCTCGCGCCGTTCCTTCGGGTCCGGGTAGTGCGACGGGTCCGTCCGCCGTTTCCACTCCAGCCACAGCTTGCGCGACTTGTCGGTGTTCAGGTCCTTCTCGATCGCAAAGCCCATGTTCCGCGCGAATCGCTGCGCGTCCTTTCCCACCAGCAAGTGATGGTCGGTCTCCTCCATCACCTTCTGCGCCACCAGCGAGGGCGTTCGCACGCCCTCCAGACAGGCCACCGCGCCGGCGCGCTTGAGCGGACCGTGCATTACCGAAGCATCGAGTTGCACCACCCCCTCCGCATTGGGCAATCCTCCGTAACCGACGCTCGTGTCCTCCGGGTCCAATTCGAGGATGTTGACACCCGCGACCACGGCAGCGAGGACGTCCGCGCCTTCGGCGATCATCCGGAACGCCCGGGCCACACAGGTGAGTCCTTGCGCGTCCTTCGATTTGTTGCCGTTCGCCGCGGACACGACCACCGGCTTGACGGTGCGCTTCGTTAAAACCTCCGGCGCTTGTGCCAACGCCAGCAGGGAAGGCCGGGCCAGCGCGCCCAGTCCGGTAGCCGCCACAAATTTCCTGCGCGTAAGTCGATCGTTCATTTTCACCTTTTCTCGTTGCCTCGCGTCCTGAGGTTTTCCTTCCCTGACAGGCGTCTGCCCGCCACAAGCGGGTCACCCAGGCCACGACGGAACTTTCCCGACCGCCACCATCCGCCGCCCTGACGCCGAACACCAGAGGCTCAATGAGTGTCAGGGCTTGGCAAAACGCTTGAGCATGCGGGGTAGCAACGTGGTCGAAGCCGCGTCCGGGGCATGAACAGGCAATACCTTCCGCGACGTGTCCCGGCAACTTTTTTTTGGCGCAAGCGAGCGCGCTCCGGACGACTCCTCGCGCCGTATCCCGGGACCGGCGTGCCGCCGAATCCGCCTCCGGACCGTCAGAGGGTGAGTTCAAGAATCGTCCCAAGAGCCGTAGCCGCCGAGGTTACGAGGCGGAAGTGTTTTTCGTGCCAAAATCCGCCTCCTTACGTCGGCGGCCACCCTTCTTGAACTCACCCTCCCCGGACCGTCCTGCGACAGGATTTGCGCTTGTGTTTCCGCGACGGTGTTTTTATTTTCACAAAACACAAAGCACAAGTGCTGCGGATTTTCGCGCCCGAAAGTCAACTGACTGAATGCATGAACACCTCCCGGCGTGACTTCCTGAAAACCACCGGCCTGGTTTGCGGCGCGGCGGGTTTGCCGGCGTGGGTGTTCGAGGTTGAAGCGGCGCAAGCAGCGGAGATCGACAAGAACAAACTGGCGGACGTTGCCATTTCACGCGCGAAAAAACTGGGGGCGACTTACGCCGATATCCGGATCAACCGCTACCGCACCGAGTCCGTTTTCACGCGCGAACAGCAGGTGCAAAATGTTTCCCGCACGCAGAGTTTTGGCTGCGGCGTGAGGGCGTTGGTCAATGGCGCGTGGGGCTTCGCCGCCAGCCACCGGGTGACGCCCGAATCCGTGCGTCGTATCATCGACCAGGCGATCGAGATTGCGCGCGCCAACTCCCGCTACCAGCGCAAGCCGATCACCCTGGTGCCGGCGCCAAAAATCAGGGCGACCTGGAAAAGCGCCTTTGAAAATGACCCCTTTGAAGTGCCGATCGACAGGAAAGTCGCGTTTTTGCTCAAACTGAATGAAACCGCGATGAAGACCGAAGGGGTCAGCTTCGTGAACTCCGCCGTGAGCTTTCAGAACGAGCAGAAATTCTACGCTTCGACGGACGGCTCGCGCATCGAACAATATATTGTCCGGACCCTGCCCTCATTCACCGTGACCGCGGTCAACCGCAGCGCCGGGGACTTTCAGACGCGCAGCAGCCTCGCCGGCCCGAAGTGCATCGGGTACGAATATCTCGAAAAATATCCCTGGTTGAAGGAAGCGGAGCAGGCGGGCGAAGAAGCCGTGGCCAAACTCAAGGCGAAACCGGTCGCGCCCGGCAAGCACGACCTCGTCATCCACCCCTCGAACCTTTGGCTCACCATTCACGAATCGGTCGGCCACTCGACCGAGCTGGACCGCGCGCTGTTGTGGGAAGCGAACTTTGCCGGAACCAGTTTTCTCACTCCGGACAAGGCAGGCAAACTCCAATTCGGCTCGAAGCTATGCAATTTCCTCGCCGACCGCACCCAGTCGGAAGGGCTGGCGACGGTGGGTTACGACGATGAAGGTGTTCCGGCGCAACGCTGGTACCTGGTCAAAGACGGAATATTCGTCGATTGGCAGACGACGCGCGATCTGGCGCCGTTGATCGGCCACAAAAAATCGTACGGCTGCCTGCATGCGGACAGTTGGGGCAGCGTGCCGTTTCCGCGCATGCCGAACGTTTCGCTCGAGCCGGCCGGAGAAGACATTTCGCCGGATCATCTCGTTGCCGATGTGGACGACGGCATTTTGATCTACGGCAACGGCAGTTGGTCGATCGATCAGCAGCGCTATAATTTTCAATTCGGCGGCCAGACTTTTTGGGAGATCAAGAAGGGCAAGGCCGGCGCGATGCTGCGGGACGTCGCCTATCAATCGCGCACGACCGATTTCTGGAATTCGTGCGACGGGTTGGGTGGAAAGGGGACTTACGAATTGAACGGCGCGGCCAACGACGGCAAGGGCGAACCGAGCCAGGCAAACGCCGTGAGCCACGGATGTCCGATGGCCCGCTTCCGCCAGGTCAACGTCCTCAACACGGCCGTCAAAAGGACCTGAGACCGTCATGTTGCTCACCGAGAAAGAAGTCAGGGCGCTTTGCGATCAACTGCTCGGCCACATCAAGGCCGACGACGCGGAAGTGAGCGTCACCAGCGAGGATACTTCTCACCTTCGTTTCGCCGCCAATGCGTTCACGACCAGCGGACGGCGCGAGAATGCGACGGCCGCCGTGACGGTGTGGATGGACCGCAAACGCGGCTCGGCGAGGGCGAACGACCTGGACGATGCGTCGCTCAGGATGGCCGTGGAAGAAGCCGAACGGATCGCGCGCATTTCTCCTGTGGACCGCGAATACCTGCCGACGCTGGGACCGCAGAACTACCGACCCACCGGCGGTTACGTCGAGGCGACCGCGAATATTTCGCTCCCGGCGCGCGCGCGCGCCATCGACGACATTATCCGCGCCTGCGAAAAGGAAGGGGTCATCGGGGCCGGCTTTCATCACGCGAATGGCACGTCCGCCGGTGCGGCAACGAAACACGGCAACTTTCATTACCGGCGATCCAGCCTGGTCAGCCTGTCCGTCACGGCGCGGGCTGCCGACGGCGGCAGCTCCGGTTATTTCCTGCGCAATCATTTTGATGTGACGAAGCTCGATACCGCGCGCATCGGCCGCGCGGCCATCCAAAAGGCGCTCACTTCCAAAAACCCCCGCGCGCTTGAGCCGGGCATTTACCCCGTCATTCTCGAGGCGCAGGCGGCGGATGACCTCATTCGTTTCGGTTTCGATGCGCGCAACGCCGATGAAGGTCGAAGCCCGTACTCCGCCCCCGGCGGGAAGACCAAAGTGGGCGAAAAGATTTTCGACGATCGCATCAATGTTTACAGCGATCCCTGGCATCCGGACCTGCCCGGTTCACCTTCGGCGCAGGACGGGATTCCGGCGCAAAAAATTTATTTCGTGCGCAACGGTGTTCTGGAAAATCTCGAATACTCGCGGTATTGGGCCGATCAAAAGGGCCAAGAGCCAACCCCGGGACCGGTGAACACTATTCTGGAAAGTTCCGCTCCCACGGCGAGCCTTGAGGAGATGATCCAGGCCACCGGACGCGGCCTCCTGGTGAGCCGCTTCTGGTACATCCGCGGCGTCGATCCCAGGACCGCTCTGTTCACCGGATTGACCCGCGACGGCGTTTGGTACATCGAGAACGGGAAAATTCAGCATCCGGTTCGCAACTTTCGCTTCAACCAAAGCATCCTGGAATTGCTGGCGCCGGGAAACGTCGAGATGATCGGCGCGGCCGAGCGCGTCAGCGGTTCCGAAACACAAGGCCGCAGCGCCTCATTGACCCCGGCGCTGAAAGTGAAACAATTCCATTTCACTTCGCAATCCGAGGCTGTTTAACTCGCGACCGGGCCGAAATGAAGAATTCCCGGGAGTAACACGCATGAATCGGCGAACCTTCCTCAAAGGGGCGGCTGCAGGCGCGGCCGCTTTCACCTGGACGCGGCGCGCGTGGTCGGCGGAAAACGACACGAGCCGCATCCGGACGGAGATAGAAAAACGCCACGACGAGGCCCTGGCAAGGCTTCAGGAGTGGATTCACCAGCCGTCGATTGCGGCGGAGAATCGCGGGGTTTCCGAAGGCTGCGACCTGACCATTCGGCTGTTGCGCGAGGCCGGTTTCGACCCGGCGACGCGAGTGCCGACCGATGGCCAGCCGGGCATCTTCGCCACCCTGGACGCCGGCGCGCCGCGCACCGTCGGACTTTATTTCATGTATGACGTGAAGCAGGTGGACCCGGCGGAGTGGTCGTCGCCGCCGTGGGACGCGGCGCTGGTCAACAAGCCCGGGCTCGGCAAGGTGCTCATCGGTCGAGGCGCGGTCAACCAGAAGGGGCCCGAGGCGGCTCTGCTGGCCGCCCTGCACGCGATCCGCGGCGCCGGCCGCAAGGTGCCGGTGAACCTGGTTTTGGTGGCCGAGGGCGAGGAGGAAATCGGCTCGCCCCACTTTCCGCAAATCGTGCGTCGTCCGGAAGTGCAGGCCGCGCTGTCACGCTGCGCCGGAATCTTTATGCCTTCAGCGGCGCAGGGCCTCGATGGCGTCGTCACCATCAATCTCGGCGCCAAGGGCGTCGTCGAACTGGAATTGACCTCCAGCGGGGAGCTTTGGGGCCGCGGCCCGCGAAAGGACATTCACTCCTCCAACAAGGCCAGAGTGGACAGCCCGGCGTGGCACCTTGTTCAGGCCTTGAACACGCTGGTTTCAGCCGACGGCAACGAGCCGGCCATCGACGGTTTCGCGGACAAAGCGCGCCCCTTGAGCGCAACGGAGAAGGCGATGGTGGCGGAGGGCGCGCGCCGCATGGACGAAAGCCAGGCGAAGAAACTGCTGGACCTGGACCGTTGGGTGCACGACGCCAGTTGGAGCGAAGCATTGGAGCGCCTGGTGTCGCGGCCGACGGTGAACATCGAAGGCCTGGTGGGCGGCTACACCGGACCGGGCGGCAAGACCATCCTGCCGCACAAAGCGTCCGCCAAACTCGACTTGCGCCTGGTGCCGGACATGACGGCGAGCGAGGCGCTGGCCGCGTTGAAAGCCCACCTCGCCAGGCGCGGCTACGGCGATATCGACGTGCGCATGACCGGCGGTTACGATCCCACGAGCACGCCCGCCGACTCGGGGCTTATCCGGGCGCAGCTCTCGGTGTATCGGCGCGCCGGCCTTGATCCGGTGCTCTGGCCGCGCAGCGCGGGGTCGTGGCCGGGCTACGTCTTCACTGGCGAACCGCTCCGCCTTCCGGCCGGCCATTTCGGCCTCGGTCATGGCAGCGGCGCTCATGCTCCGGACGAATACTACGTCATTGAGTCTTCGAATTCGAAGGTCCAAGGGATGGACGGCGCCGCGCGCTCTTTCGTGGAATACCTGTTTGAGCTGGCGACGGTCAGTGTGAAGCCTTGACCCGCCCTGGCCTCAGGCCTGCGGAGCCGGAGCCAACTGGAAGCGAACATCGAAATCCAACATCCAACGCAGAACATCCAAGAGGATGCACTGCCATGGCACATCGGGAGTTGGATGTTGGATATTCGATGTTGGATGTTGGATGTTCGACGTAAAATTCCTGTCCCGGAGGGAAAAGCGAGGCTTGAGTGCAGTGATAAGTCGGCGTCAGCGTTGTCTCATTCGTGATGGTCGCCCGTTTTTTGTTGTCGCTGCTCATCGGGTTCGGCGCCGCGATCGGCTTTCTTCCCGCCTTACGCCTTGACGCGCGCAAGCGAGCCAGGGTTTTGCTTGCGTGCGCGGCGCCGATTCTCCTCTCGCCGTTCACGGTGCCTGGAGATGCGTCGTTTGTGCGGTTCCTGGCGGCGGTCTGTTCGTTCCTTATTTTGATCAAGATTTACGACCTGCATCGGGATGCCGGGCGGACCTCGCGCATCGGCTGGCGGACGTTGCTGGCGTTTCTTCCGAACTGGGGCTCAATGGTCCTGCGGAAGCTCGATGCTGAACCGCGCCTCCCGAAGCGTGAGAACATCGCCCGGCTCACGTCGGGCCTGGCCGGGTTGGGCGCGGGCGTTGCGATCAACCTCTGGCTGTTCCGGCTCGATTGGTCTGCGCAGCCGTTTGTGATCGAACACGCGGCCAAGGTGGTGGGCCTCTTTTGCGCGCTCATGCCCGCCGGTACGATCGCCGGGGCAATCTGGCGATTGGCGGGCGGCCAGACGCGGGAATGGTTCACTTCCCTTTCCTGTCCCGCACGCCGGCGGATTTCTGGCGGCGTTACAACCGGCCCGTGGGACAATTTTTTTTCGAAGACACGTTCAAGCGCGTGGGAGGCTTACATTCCCCGGTGCGCGCGACGCTGCTGACATTCGCTCTCTCCGGCGTGGCTCACGAGTACGTCTTCGGCATTGCCAGCGGCCAAGTGCACGGTTATCAACTGGCTTACTTTCTGGTCCAGGGATGCGCGGTGGCCGCGACGATGCGCGTCAGGCCCGGGAGGCTGCAAGTGATTCCGTGGATCGCGGGAACAGTTGCCTTCAACCTGGCGTCGTCGATGATCTTCTTTGCAGACCTGAACCGGTTGGTCCCATTTTACTCGCGTGCCCTTCCGGGATGGCTGAGGTGGTGAGTTGAGCGGCTTCATCGAGCGCCGCGATTGCTTCGGCGGGCAGCTTGATGGTCACGCGAGAGCCGAGCCGAGGGCGGTCCGGGCCCGGAGTGTTCCCGGTCGCGGTCGGCCGACGCGCCTTTTGCTACCCGGGGTTTCGTTGAGCTTTCACCCACTCGATCAATTCCTCACGCAGTTCGCGTTGTTCGAGCTGTGGCAGGGTTATTTCCTCGAGTGTTTCCTCCCAAATAAGAACAAAACATTCCTCGGGCAAAAATCCCTTTTGAAGACAAATGCCCATGGCGTTTCGGAATCTGGCCCGGAACTGTTCCCCGGCCTGCGAGTCCGCCAGCTTCGCCCCGAACTTTCCTGCCGCGAACACGTCTTCTGCAAGTTGAAAGTGCATGCCTCCACGAGACAAAAAAGGCGCGGTAACAGTCAAGCCGCCAGGCCAGAATATTATTCACGATCATTGCACAGATTGTTCACTGGATTTCCTCCTCCTTCAAACCGCCCAGGATCACTGCGCTTTGGGGAGACCCACTGCAACCGTGGTGCCCTGGCCCGGTTCCGAATAAATCTGGAACGTGCCACGATACAATTCGATCAGCCGCCGGGCGATGGCGAGGCCCAGGCCACAACCGTGCTGCGCGAGCAACACCTGTTCCAGTGGCGCCGGCGCGCCGGCCTGGGCGATCTGTTCCGGCGACATGCCGCAGCCCTGGTCGCTGATTACCAAAGTGACCTGCGCCGCGTCAGCCGTTGTCTGCAGATAAACCGGGCTGCCGGGGCGCGAATACCTGAAGGCGTTGTCCAGCAGGGCCTGAGCGACCATCAGGAGATGATCGGCTGAAACCGCCGCCGACGTCTCTTCAATATTCAAGGTGAGATCCGCGGCGCGTTCCAGCGACACCGCCTTTTGTCTGGCCGCGGGCTCGACGACGGCCCGCATGCCCGTCCCGTGCTCCGGCAGCGCCGCCAGCCATTGCCAGTCGGAAGCGAGCCGCTTGACCTCGGCATATAACAGGCAATTCTCGATCCGCTGGTGCAGGTACGCCGCCGCTTGATGGATCTGGCCGGCCAGGTCCATGATCTCCTTGGATTGGACCGGCGGGCGCGGGGCGCCGAGCAATCGAGTTATCTCCAGAATTCGATTCAGCGGCTGAAGCAGGCCGGGCGATGAATCCGCGCCCGATTCCAGGTCCTCTCCCGGAACCGATCCGGGTTGCGCCTCGCCGACGCACTGCTGGATCGTGGAGAGGAGTTTTTCGGGGCTGAACGGCTTGGTCAGAAACGCATCGGCGCCCCGCTCAATCCCGGCCGGCGTCGCTCCCTCAGTGAGGAACCCTGACATTAAAACAAAAGGGATGTGCGCGATCTGCGGATCCCGGCGCAAGGCGTAGAGCGTCAGGTTGCCGCCGATGCCCTTCATGTTCACATCACAGAGAATGAGATCGGGAAAATGCGTGCGCGCCATCTGGACCCCCTGCGCGCCCGTGGCGGCCTGAATCGCTTCAAACCCCTTCTTTTCCAGAATTGTGGCCAGATTGCTCCGGAACGCATCTTCGTCATCAATCACCAGAATCTTCGTCATACCAAACCGGACCGGAACTGACAGAATCGGGCGGTGGCAGGAGGACTGCCGCCACCTCGAGTCGATGCCGTCCAGCCCACCCTGTTCCCGACTGGCAACCGGCCGTGGCATTCAACCACGACCGTCCAACAACGTCGCGCGTTGTCCGCGTCATTCGACTTTCTGAATTCGATAGTAATGCGCCAGGTTCCGGGCGTGATCAACGCCAAAGGATGCCCGCCGCTGTCCCGAAAGTAAACAGGGATGCCATGAACGTGATGGAATCTCATGTGGTCTCCCGCCTGGACGCCGGAATGGTGTGTCCGGCAGGTCGAACAGTAACACGCGGCTTTGCCGCCCGCCACTGCAAACGACGGGCGGAGGGAATCGGGCCGCCGCGATTCAGTCATCCCCTCGGACTCAGCCCGGGCGTCGCGATCCCCGCCTTTTACGCGTGAGTGGACATCTCTATGCTTTACGCTGTTGCAATTTTCGGTACACTGCCGCGCGTATGGTTGTCCTGAGAAGCAATAAGCTGTTCAGCGGCCTGCTCGCCGCCGAATTGCAGGCGTTGGAACAGACCGCTCAGCTCAAAGCCTACAAAGCCGGGCGCAACATTTTTCAGGAGGGCGACCCGGGCGACGGCCTCTACATTGTGGTCGAGGGGAAAGTGCAGATCACCTGTCTGGTGGGCCAGGACCAGCGCCGCGTGTTGTCGCGGCTTGGACCCGGCGATTTTTTTGGCGAGATGGCCGTGTTGGACAGCCAGCCGCGTTCGGCCACGGCCACGGCCGAAGTGGACACGCAGGTTTATTTCATCTTCCGCGATGACCTGCTCAAAATCCTGGCGCGCTCACCCAGTCTGTCCGTCAGTCTGGTGAAGGAATTCAGCATGCGCACGCGCGATTTCAATCATCACTACACCCAGGAAGTTCTCCAGGCCGAACGGCTCACGCTGGTCGGACGTTTTGCCCGGTCCATCGTCCACGACTTTAAAAACCCGCTTAACATCATCGGCATCTCGGCGGAAATGGCCGCGCTGGAGCAATCCACGCTCGACATGCGCCAGGCCGCCAAAAGCCGCATCCGCAAACAAATTGACCGGTTGAGCAACATGATCAACGAACTGCTCGAGTTCACGCGCGGCGCGGCCTCGACCGTGGTCCTCGCCAGAGCCGATTACTCGGTTTTCGTCAATCAACTCCTCGAAGACATCCGTCCGGAAGTCGCCGCCAAGTCGGTGACGATCGAACTGGAAAACGGGCCGCCCGCGATCGCTGTGTTGATGGACCCGGCCCGCCTGACTCACGCTTTCTACAACATCATCAACAACGCGTGCGACGCCATGCCCGATGGCGGCAAAGTCAGATTCCGCTTCCAGCAGAATGAAAAAGAAGTGATCACCGAAATCGAGGACAGCGGCAAAGGCATTGCCCCGGAAATCGCCCCGCGCCTGTTTGAGGCCTTCGCGACTTACGGCAAGGTGCAGGGCACAGGCCTTGGCTTGTCCATCTGCAAGAAAATTATCGAGGACCATCAGGGCAAAATCAGCGCGCGCAACGAACCGGGGCGCGGCGCGGTCCTGTCCTTCAGCCTGCCGCTTCGACGGGAAAACGTCCCCAAGGCTTGAGCCCTCGTCCGACTGGACCCTGTCGCTGGTTCCCCGCGCGCTCTCCGGATCTACTCGCGGTGTCACCCAGGCCGCGGACCTCTTCAAATCCGGCGGCGGTGGCCCATCCGGATCAAACGGGACATCGCGGGAAATTTCCGTTCAATTTTCTCCGCGTTGGTCTTAGTTTACCGCCATGAACCGCATCCGCCTCCTGCCCGAACAGGTCGCCAACCAGATCGCCGCCGGCGAAGTGATTGAACGACCGGCGAGTGTGGTCAAGGAACTGGTCGAAAACGCGCTGGATGCGCAGGCGAGCCGCATCACGCTGGAAATTCAGGCGGGCGGCCGCAGCCTGATCCGCGTCATTGACGATGGCGTGGGCATGAGCAAGGACGACGCGCTGCTGTGCCTGGAAAGGCACGCGACCAGCAAGATTCAGAGAGCCGAGGACCTCGCCACCATCGCGACTCTGGGCTTTCGCGGCGAAGCGTTGCCGAGCATTGCCAGCGTCAGCCGCTTCACCCTGACGACCCGCGAACGCGAGGGCGGCTCGCCGGAGGCCGCGCAAATCATCGTTCACGGCGGAAAAATTCTGGAAGTGAAATCCGCCGGTCACGCGCCGGGCACCAGCGTGGAAGTGCGGCAGTTGTTTTACAATCTGCCGGCACGCCGCAAATTTCTTCGCAGCGAAGAAACCGAACGCGCCCACATCCAGCAGGGCCTGACCGTGGCGGCGCTGGCCTTTCCCGAGGTGGGATTCACCTTCCTGCAGGACCAGCGCCTGGCCTGGCAACTGCCGCCGCTGACGGGCGGCGGCCAAACCGCGGCCAGACTCGCCGCGCTTCAGGAGCGTTTGCGCGCGCTGTTGGGAGCCGAAGTGAAATTGTTGCCGGTGGATTTTTCTGCGGACCTTGCGGGGCCGGACGAGCCGGGCGCGATTCCCGAACCGTCGCCGGCGGACTTTCAACCCGCGCCCCTGCGCATCTGGGGCTTTATCGGCGCGCCGGGCGTTTCGCGAGCCACCCGGCAGGACCAGCACCTGTTCGTCAACCGCCGGCCGATCGAAAATCGAGCGCTCAACTACGCATTGCTCGAAGGCTATCATACGGCCCTCATGAAAGGACGCTACCCGGTCGGCTGCCTGTTCCTCGAACTCGATCCCGCCGAAGTGGACGTCAACATTCATCCCGCCAAACGGGAAGTCAGGTTTCACCGGGAAAAGGAAGTGCGCCGATGCCTGGCCGAAGCCGTGCGGCGGACGCTGCTCAATTTTCACGCGGAACCGGCCAGGGGCGGGTTGCCCGTTGAGAGTTCGAAGCGGCCGATCGAGAGCGTTCCGTCGTTGCCGTCCAGCCCCCCGGCGTCCGCGGCAAAGCAGCCTGAGCCCGCCGTTCCGTCTTCACGGGATTTGCCCGATCTCCTCTCGCCGACGCCGAGCGGGCCAATCGCGGATTGGCCGTCGCCCGCGCCCGCGGCCACATCCTCTGCTCCGGTTCCGCGCCAACCGGCAATCGACGCCCCGCATTCCGCGGTCCACGGTCCGCATGCAACGGCGCCGCCGGTTTCCCCCGTAGCGGTGCCGCTGCTCAAAGTGCCGCTGCGTCTGATCGGCGTCGTTGGCCGGCTTTATGTCGTGCTCGAATCCGACCGCGGCCTT
>DASPXS010000250.1:0-14199 GCA_035637175.1 Haliangiales bacterium
CGATGTCCAGGTGGTCCTGCCCCGCAAGGGCGACATCGCGCGCCGCATTACGTTGCCCGGTGAGATCAAGGCGTATCAGCAGGCGACGCTCTACGCCAAAGTGGCGGGCTACTTGAAAACCATCGCGGTGGACAAAGGGGACGCGGTCAAGGAGGGCGCATTGCTGGCCGAGATCGAAGTGCCGGAACTGATCGCGGACCGGGCGAAGTACAGGGCCGAGATGGAAGTGGCGGCCATTGAGTATCGGCGCGTGAGTGAGGCGCAGAAAAAGGCCTCTGACCTGGTCGTGCCTCAGAGCGTGGACAACGCGAAGGGCAGGCTGGATATCGCCCAGGCGAACCTGGAACGGACGGAGACGCTGCTCGGTTTTGCCCGGATCACGGCGCCCTTTTCCGGCGTGGTGACCCGGCGCCTGGTGGACCCGGGCGCCTTCATTCCGGCGGCGACCTCCGGAAGCGCCGCGCAGAACGCGGCCCTGCTCACTTTGATGGATTTCAGCAGGGTGCGCGTTCAGGTGGCGGTCCCCGAGCCGGAAGTGCCGTTCGTCAAAAATGGCTTGCCGGTCAACGTCGCGGTGGAAGAACTGCCGAACCACGTTTTCGACGGCGCCGTGACGCGATTTGCCTACGCGCTCGACGAGAATACCAAGACCATGCTGTGCGAAATCGAAATCTCCAACCCCGGGGGTGAACTTCGACCGGGGATGTTCGCCTCGGTCAAAATTGCGATCGAACAAAAGAACGACGCGTGGCTGGTCCCGGTCGAGGCCCTGGTTGTTGAAAAGGTCAAAAGCTCGGTGTTGACGGTAGCGGACGGCAAGGCGAAAAAGGTCGCCGTCAAAACCGGATTCAACGACGGAGTGTCGGTTGAAATTCTCGAGGGTTTGAAGCCGAATGCGCCCGTGATCCTGGTCGGCAAGCAGGCTTTGAACGAGGGGCAGCCGGTCCATGCTGTGCAGGCCAAATGAGATTCACGAGTGATTTGCTGTTGACGATCGCCAAAAGCGCGGCCCGGCGCAGCCGGAACCGAATAAACGCCCGCTCCAAAAAATTTGCGCGAGAAAAACAACGTTCTGATGGATGGTCGTCTGGCATTCCTGAGTTCGGTTTTGGTCTGCCTTACGCCTGATTCATTTGCGCAACCCGTCGCTGCGGCAGCCAACCAGGGTGCGACCAACGTCTGCCCCATTGACCTGCCGACGGCTCTGCAGCTCGCCGGCGCGCAAAATCTCGATGTCCGGATCGCGCGCGAACGGCTGGCCGAAGCGAAGGCAAATCACGCCGGCGCGGTCGCGCAATTCTTCCCCTGGCTTTCGCCCGGGGCCGCCTATCGGCGGCATGAAAACCGGATTCAGGCTGTGGACGGCTCGATCTTTGATGCCGATAAACAGTCCTACACGGTGGGCGGCGCGCTCACGGCACAGTGGGAACTCGGCGACGCGATTTACAAATCGCTGGCGGCGAAACAACTGGTCAAGGCCGCCGACCAGACGCTCGATGCCCAGCGACAGGATGCCGTGTTGACGGCCGCACAGGGTTACCTGGAGCTCGCGTTCGCTCAGGCGGCGGTGAGTGCGGCGCGAGAGGCGGTCGCGATTTCCAGTGATTTCGAGACGCAGGTCGGGCGGGCGGTGGAAGCGGGTATCGCGTTCAAAGGCGACCAGCTTCGCGTCCGGGTGCAAACGCAGCGGAATCAACTCGCCCTCCGGCAGGCTGCGGAACAACAACGCGTCGCCGCCGCCCGGTTGGCGCAGACGCTTCATCTCGATCCGGTCGTGGAATTGGCGGCCCGCGAGTCGGATCTGACCCCGCTTTCGCTCGCGCCGACGAATGCAACCCTCGACGCGCTGGTGCGAGACGCACTTGCGTCCCGACCGGAACTCAAGCAAAGCCAGGCATTGCTGGCCGCGGCGCGCGACGCCCGGAACGGCGCGGTTTACGGGCCGCTCATCCCCTCCCTGGGCGCGCAAGCGTCCGTGGGCGGACTCGGCGGCGGCAAGAACAACGACACCGGCAATTTTGGCGACCAGGAGGATTTCTTCATCGGGCTGGGCTGGCGGATCGGCCCGGGCGGACTGTTTGACTTCAGCCGCCACCGCGCCACGGAATCGCGCCTGGAAGGCGCCCGATTGAACGAACAGAAGATTCGCGATGAAATCAGCCGGCAGGTGGTCGAAACGTTCACCCGCTGGCAGTCGTCGGCCGACCAGATCGACACCGCCCAACGGGCGCTCTCCGCCGCCGAGGAAGGATTGCGCCTGGCGCAGACGCGCAAAGACTTCGCCGTAGGCGTGGTCCTCGAAACCATCCAGGCCGAGCAGGACCTGACCCGTGCCCGGCTGGATTACTTCAAGGCGGTGGCGGAATTCAACAAAGCGCAATACGCGCTCAGCAAAGCCCTTGGAAAGCTTTAGCAGCGTAACAGGTTCGCAACGAGGACATCGGCCCACGCGCGCCCGGACCGAGACGGAACCGCGCGCCGTGCCGCACGTGCCTGTTTCTTCAAACGGCAGCCGGACAGATTTCTTTGCACCAGGCCTCGATTTTTTGCCGGATCGTGTCGCGGATGAGCCGGATCTTCTCCCGGCGTTCCGCGGGTGTTCCCGTCACCGCGGCGGGGTCGGGAAAACTCCAGTGGAGCCGTTGGGTCACACCCGGGAAAATGGGGCACCGCTCCGCGCTGGTCTCGTCACAGACAGTGATCACATACGAAAACAGTTGGCTGGTTTTGAAAATGTCCAAGACCGACTTCGTTTTGTTGCGGGAAATATCAATCCCGATCTCTCGCATCACTTCAACCACCAGGGGATTGAGCGTGCCCGGCTCCAGGCCGGCGCTCTGTGCCTCGAATTCTTCGCCGCACGCCTGATTGAGAAACGCCTCGGCCATCTGGCTGCGGGCGCTGTTGTGGACGCAAACGAACAACACTTTTCTTTTCATGCTTTGGTCTCCTGGGATTGAATCAACGGCCCGGCAACCCGACTGCATAATCTTTTTGTCACTCCGACACTCCAGAGGTTTCACTCTTTTCCCGCGCCGTCCAGTCGGCACCGCCACTGTCGCCCCGTTTCGACGTGCCCAGCCTAGCCACGTGAGCGCCGATTTCGAGAATAAAGTTCGGTATCGTTCAAAATGCGAGCGGGTGACGGTTTTGTAAATGCTTCCTGGAAAACCGCATCCCGGCGTGCCCAACGGCCGCCGAACACAGCGAGTTTTCCGCGCAACCCTTCGAAACCTGAATGCGCCAGTCCGGCAGGCACAACGACCGCATTTACGCGTCCCTGCCCGCGCAGAGATCGACCCGCGGTCCCAGGGTGAGTTCAAGAATCGTCGCCGCAAGAGCCGTAGCCGCCGAGGTTACGAGGCGGAAGTGTTTTTCGTGCCAAAATCCGCCTCCTTACGTCGGCGGCTATCATTCTTGAACTCACCCTCCCGCGATCCCGCGATCCCCGCGATCGCGATCCAGTGCGGTAATGTTTCAGATTGACACACAAAACCGCTTCGAGAGAGAATACAGGACCGTTACGTCTCTTGCTGTGAAGCGATCTTCAACCCACACGTCGTTGAGTCTGGTCCCTCGAAGGCAGGCCGTACGCTCCTGGGCGGTGAAAAAGGCGCTGACGGAAATCCGGCCAGGAGTTCCACCGACACCGTTTCGCGGCCGGTGGGCAACGCCTCTGCCGCAGTTTGGCGCGGACGAAAATGTCCGGGACGGGTTGGTGCGCCTCTCCGGCGAATTGATCCGTAATGCTCTGGCGCGAATCGAGTCCAGTGGCAGCAATCGCGCGAACGACCTGCATCAGGTGCGCGTGACCGCAAAACGATTGCGCGCCTCGTTGCGCCTGGTTCGACCGGTGATCGGCAACGCCTTTTTCCGGCAGGAAAACAGACGCCTCAAAAAGGTTGCCGATTGTCTGGCGTTGTTTCGCGACGCCACGGTGTTCCGCCAGACGCTCGTGGGACTGTCCGCAAGTCTTTCAACCCGGCAAGACAAAAAGGCGTTCGCCTCCGTTCTCAGGCGTTTGGACGGGCGGGGTCCCGAGGCCGGCCAGTTCCGGATACAGCGTGAAACGGCGATGAACGAGGCTGCCCGGGACTTGCTGGAGACGGGCGACAGCTTTCAAAATATGTTGATCGCAGCGGAGGAATGGGAGGCGATTGGACCGGGTTTGCACGATGTCTATGGTAAGGCGAGGCGCCGGATGCTGCGGGCCATCGAGCGCGACACCGAACACGGGTTTCACAACTGGCGAAAGCAGGTGAAGTATCTTTGCTATCAGTTGCAAATGGTCCAGCGGGCCTGGCCCGGCCGTCTCGGAACGATGGTGAAACAGCTCAACAGGTTGCAGGATACTTTGGGCAAAGTTCATGACCTCGCCGTGCTCGGGAACCTGTTGGACAAATCGCCCCAACAATACGGTGGACGGCAAGCGGTCAAACGCGTGGCCGCCCGTCTCCAGCGAAAGTGCGGCCGGCTGAGAGAGCAAAGTGAGGCTCTGGGAAATGAAATCTTCCGGGACAAACCGGGGAAGTTCCTTGCCAAATTGAACCGGCGCTGGACCGCCTGGCGCGGTGACGGCGAATTTCGGGAGTGACGGCTCTATTTTCCGGGATTTTCTGTCTGCCTTTCCAATCAGCTTCGGCGAGATATAATCCCTTCCCCGCCAAAGTCGGCAAGTCCCGTCGGCTTTGTTGACTCGTCCACTTCACTCGGCCGGCCAACTACTGGTTCGCCCCCGCTCCTAGTCTCATTCGCCGGCGGCGTTGTTTTGGCCATGCGCTCAGCCGGCTCGACTCTGATCCGCTTAACGGCGGACCGGCTTCCGGGAGCCGACGGCGCAGGGGCGTGCCGCCGCGGCTTGACGGTGAGGTTGGTTCCGCGGACGTTGACAACCCGTTTCCCTTTTGTGGCCGGCCCGGACGGCTCGTTCCTGGAATGGCGTTCTTCGGACGGCTTCTTTCTCATGGCAAGCCTTTTCGAACTTCGGGCGATCCGCTCTTTCCACTCGGCCAGCGCGATCTGCGCTTGAACTGCCTTCGCGCGAGCTCGTTTGGCTGCTTTCCTCGCTTTCCTGGACGCCTTTCGAGCCTGTTTGAAGATCGACCTGGATTGTCGCGCCGTTGCTTTTGCGGCGGCGGCTTTCCTCTCTGCAACCGCGGCTCGCTGCTCGGCGAGACGGGCCCTTTTTGCCGCGTGTTGCGTTGCGACTTTGATTTCGCTCGGTTTCATAAAGAGCATGCTTTTGTTCAAAAGCTGTTTCGACTCTCCCGTCGCCTGGCTTTAAGGTAGAGCAGGATCAGCCAATTGGTTCGCCTCGCGAAATTACACGCAACGGCTGACAACCAGCGAGAAAATTCAGCTTTCCGTTCATCTGGCGACGCGCGGGAGCGCGATCCTGTTGGCGCCGGGCGCACTCTTTTGTCAGCCTGCCCTCGCCCAGGATACAAATGTGGCGACGGAAATGTGGCGACGGCCACCGCAACCGTCACCGCTGGCAAGGTTGGCCTGTTTCCGAGCCATCACTGAATTGAACTAAAGGCAAGGCGTAATGAGCAAAACAGTTGGGAGGCAAACTCATGCGGCAGATTGCAAGACGGGCGCCGGTGCCGGTGCCCCATCGCCGAAGATTGAACAGCGCGCGGTCTTACACCGTCAATTCGTTGTTCATTCAACCGCGGACACGAATCACTTTGTTTTGACGATCGGCTGAATCGTGGTTAAATAGGACCTTGCAGATGCGTTTCGGACATACACCTCGCTTGAGTCATTTGATTGCCGTTGTCGGGTTGATGGTTGCCTTGAGGGTGTGCGTTTCGGCCGTGGCAGGTGATCCGGCTCCGGTTCGCGAACAAATCCAATTCTCCGCCCCGGGTGAACCGGTGGACGTGCCAACAGCTCGTCCCAAAGACGAGTCGTTGCCCGGGTCATTTGAATTCCTCGGGCGCAATTCGATCAGCGCTGTCGTGGGACCGTTTGTGTCTCCCGCGCCCGGCGTCCGCGCGAACAATCCACGCAATTCACGGTTATTGTTCGAGGCGTTTGATCGCAAAAAGAATTGGATTTATCTGCGGTCCGAAGATGACAACCGGACTGAGACGATGGATAACCTGTTCGAAAGTCGAGGCTCCAGCGAATCGGACAAGCGGCCCAAGGGTGCGCTGGAGGAATATCTTGAAGACCGCGGCCAAAAGTCACCCCACAACCGCGCCCGGGAAACTGCGGGGCAATGGAAGGGGCTCGCGAGGGATCATGACTACGCTTTCGATCAGGAAATCATGCCGCAGACAAACGCCCATTCGCAAATTGAAAACCCTTTTGACTCGTCGCGGACGTTGAGGGCCGGTTTTGCGCTGCCGGGCAATTGGCTGGCAACTTCGCCAGGCCAGGGACGGTTGAACGACTTTCACAATCCCGGCTGGAACGACTCGCTTTCAAGCACGCAGGACGGACGGAATCGCTCGGACGCGATCCGGAAACTTCTGGCCATACCCGGCGGCATCAATCCGCTGGTGCCGAGTTTTAGTCCGATCAACCTTCAGGTGTCCGGGGAGTTGAATCCGGCGGCCGCGCAACGGCCGGGTGAGCTTCCGGAATTCGACGGCGATTCCTTGAATCCGCTGCGTTCAGTTGGGACGGCCGCGAGCCGTTCCGGCCCGTTGACTGATCCGAGCGCCCATGTGCTGGGACCCTCCAGCCTCTCACCCGCCGTGGCCGCGCCAACCGAAACCCACTACGTCCAGCCCAAACCAACTGTGCTGGAGTTTCCGCGCCGTAAATTCTGAATCGCCCGGTTTGCCCGGCTTTGATTTGTCGGGCAGACCGCGAAAAAATCCATTCGCGCGGACGATCTTACCCGTCCCAACGCAACACCGAGACCGAGGCGCCGGCGGGCAGGCTGGTTTGGGGCGGCACATCCAGCAGGCCATTCGCTTCCGCCAGGGAGCCGAGACGGTGCGACGCCTGCGTTCCGGCAGAACTGACGCGGCCGGCGTCATCGACGAGCACGCGCAGAAAATGGCGTCGTTCACCCGGATTGGTGAGTGGCTCCGCCAGCACCCCGATTGACTGCGGCAGGCCTGTTTCCGCGGCGCCCTGCATCGCCGCCAAGGCCGGACGAACCAGCAACAAGAACGTCACGAACGCGGACACGGGGTTGCCCGGCAGCCCGAACAGGAATTTCTTTCCCGCGCGGCCGAAAACGAAGGGTTTGCCGGGTTTGATGGAGATCTTCCAAAACACCAGTTCGCCGCCCAGTTTTTCGAAGGCGGCCTTCACGAAGTCGTACTCACCAACCGACACCCCGCCCGAAGCCACCACGGCGTCAGACTCGTTCAGCATCGTTTCCAGGGCCGCTCGCGTCCCCTCCAACGTGTCCGGCGCGGGCGGAAAAATCCTGGCAACGGCGCCGACCCGTTTCATCAGCGCCGCCAGCATGACGCGGTTGCTTTCGTAAATTTTTCCCGGCAACAGCGGACGGGCGCCTTCGGTCAACTCACTGCCCGTGGACAGCAGGGCCACCCGCGGTTGTCGGGCCACGGTGATTTCAGTGATGCCGGTCGCGGCGAGCAATCCGGCCCGGGCCGCGGTCAGACGGCTGCCCGTCTCCGCCAGTTTGGCGCCGCGTTTAATGTCTTCCCCTTGCAGGCGGATGTTTTCCCAGGGCTTGACCGCGTCGAAAAACCAGACCTGCTCCGATGGCACCGGGTCCACGCGGGTGTCTTCCTGCATGACAACCGCATCGGCGCCGCATGGCAACGGCGAGCCAGTGAAGAGCCGCACGCAGGTTCCGGCCCGGACTGTGCCGTTGAAAACGTTTCCGGCGGCCACTTTCCCGATCATTCGCAGGGCCCTGGGATCGTTTCCGCTGGCATTGGCCAGATCGACAGCGCGCACTGCGTAACCGTCCATGGCTGAATTATCGAAAAGCGGCAGGTCCACCGGTGACACCGTCGGCTCGGCCAGCACCCGTCCGGCCGCTTCCTGGAGAGACACCTTTTCAAGGTCTAAAGGCTGGACGGAGGAAAGGATGCGCTGCAACGCCTTTTCCAATTCGAGCATGATGAAATCCAGCAGGAACCGCCCGACCTCCCGGACGTCGAACGCGCGGGTGGCGCGGATTCTTTCGTGGTGCGCCCGCGGCGGCACGTGCAAGACGCGATATTCTCAATAACTGGCGGTGGCGATCAAGGTTTGTTCGAGCGTCGAGACGCCCTCCCGCACTTTGTCCAGCGCCGCCATGCGCAGCGTCTTCATGCCGAGCGCGATGGCGGTCTTTGCGATTTCATGCGCGCTGGCCCGCTGGATGACCAGCTTGCGGATCTCGTCCGTCACAGTCATCACCTCGATGATGGCGGTGCGGCCGGAATAGCCGGTGTTTTTGCACCGTTCGCAGCCGCGCCCGCGAAACAGAGTCACCCCGTCGAAAAACGTCGGGTCAATGCCCAAATCCTCGTACATCTTGGGGGGGTAAGTGACCGGCTCTTTGCAGACCGCGCAAACGCGTCGCACGAGCCGTTGCGCGCAGGAGAGAATGACCGACGAGGAAATCAGGAAGGGCGCAATGCCCATGTCGTCGAGGCGCGCAATGGCGCCGGGCGCATCATTGCAGTGCATCGTGCTCAAGACCTGGTGGCCGGTCAGGGCGGCTTCCACGGCGATCTCGGCGGTTTCCTGGTCGCGGATTTCGCCGATCATGACGATGTCCGGGTCCTGACGCAAAATGGAACGCAGCGCATTGGCGAAGGTCAGGCCGATTTCCTTTTTGGTCGGCACCTGGTTGATGCCGGGTATCTGGAACTCGACCGGGTCTTCCACCGTGATGATGTTGTATTCGGGGCTGTTGAGCTCGCTGAGCGCGGAATAAAGCGTCGTGGTCTTGCCGGAGCCGGTGGGGCCAGTGACCAGAATCAGACCGTGCGGCGCGTCCACGGCGGCCTTGAACCGGCGGAAGGTGTCCGAATCCAGCCCCAGCTTGTCCAGGCTGGCCGAGAGATGGGACTTGTCCAAAATACGCAGCACGCATTTTTCGCCGTGCACCGTCGGCAAAAAGGAAACGCGGAGATCAATATCGCGTCCGCTGACTTTGACCCGCATGCGGCCGTCCTGCGGCAGGCGGCGTTCGGCGATATCCAGGTTGCTCATGATTTTGAGCCGCGACGTCAGCGCCACCTGCATGTTCTTGGGCGGCGGCGTGACGTCCACCAGCGAACCATCAATGCGATATCGCAGGCGGACGGTCTTCTCGAACGGCTCGACATGAATGTCGCTCGCGCGGTCTTTGATGGCCTGCACGATGATCAGATTGGCCAGCTTGATGACCGGCGCCTCTTCCGTGGAGGCCGCCAACTGGTCGAGGTCCATTTCCTCGGCCACCTCACGGGAAACCTCCAGGGTGTCCGCTTCGGCTTCTTCCTCCGCCTTGGCTTTGCGTTGAGCGTCCTGGATGATGTCTTCCATCGTGCTGCGGCCGCCCTCCAGGTTGTTCAACTTGTCGAGGATGGCCTTTTCCGAGGCAATCATCGGCATCACGTCCAGCCGGGTGAAGCGCTTTACATCGTCGAGGGCCAGGACGTTCAGGGGGTCGGCCATCACCAGAAACAACTTGTTGTCGAGGCGCGAAACGGGCAGCACTTTGTGATTGATGGCCATCTCGCGCGGCACCAGGCTGGCGATCTCCGAGGGGATTGCGATGCGGACCAAATTGACCGGCGGCACGTTGAGCACCCGGCCCATCGAGACGATCATGTCCACCTCGCTCACATACGACTTTTCCAGGATCAGCTTGAGCAGGCGTGTGCCCTGCTTTTTCTGCAGGTCGAGCAACTCCTCGACCTGCTTGGGTGAGAGCAGACCGTCCTCGACCAGCGCGTCGGCGATGCGTTCTCCAAAACTTTTGATCGGCGGCATAACCTGCTAGGATCAGCGGAACGTCTTGCGGAGGGCCTTCAGCAACTCCGCAGGCGGACAAATATACCACATCAGCCGGTTCTTGGTTGCGTTTTCCAGCTCCCAAACAGCCTGCTTGTTAAAAGGATTGGCCGTGGCGACCAGGACCGATTTGCTCATCCGGTCGAACGGCAAAATGCACCACCGCTGGCAGACCTCTCGCGGAAAATTGCGGGCCAGCTCGACGTCAATGTCATATTTGTCGAGCGGCAGAAAACCGAGGCGGGAACGCTCGCAAACCAGCTTCAATGATGTCTCCAGCGGCACCAACCCTTCGTCGGCCAGGAGCTGCAGGAACGGCTCGGGAGCGGTCCGGGGCGGCTCGTGGAGATCGGGAGTCCGCCAAAGTTTGTTGAACTCGCCGGCGGAAATCAATTTGCCGTCCACGAAGATTTTTTGCATCGCCAGTTTTCCGTCATCCACTTCGCTGGGACCCTTCTTCTCTTTGGCTTTCCTGCCGGCGGCCTTTTCCGCCAGGTCGGCTTCAGGAGCCGCGGTGGGTGTCGCGAAACTGCTGGCCTTGCTTTCGATTTCCGCCAGCGCCGACTGCACGTCGGGATCGTCCGGGTAACGCTGCAAAATGCTTTCGTATTCGAGAATCGCGGAGGAAAGCTGGCCCAACTGCACGTAGGCCTGGGCAATGCGCTTGGACGTGTTGACGACTTCCTTGGGCCGTCCGAGCTTGAAATAGGCTTCCTTCAGGATCTCCAGCGACTGAAAGTCCAGCGGCTGAGACTGAGTAATGACCTCAAACATCTCAATTGTTTGCAACAATTGAGCTTCCTCATTGGAGGTCAACGTCGTGGTCATCGCGGGGATGTTATATGTTGATCGGGATGCCTTTGTCGAGACCCGGGTGCTCAAATCGGCTTCATCCCGCTTTATTCAGTCAAAGGTTAGCGCCATCACTGCCCCAAAGCAACACCGCTTTGCGCTGAATCGCCCCCGCGCTCCCGCGCTCCCGCGGGAGACGAGAGTGAGTTCAAGAATGGAAGCCGCCGACGTAAAAGGAGGCGGATTTTGGCACGAAAAACACTTCCGCCTCGTAACCTCGGCGGCTACGGCTCTTGCGACGATTCTTGAATTCACCCTGCGCGGGAGCCCCCCCGGCGCAAATCATGACTGCGGCCGTGCCGCGCCTGTGTTACTCTGCGCCTGGCATGTCGAACCCGTTTTATGAGCCCGGTGAACGGCGGGCCGCCCGGGTCATTGACCTGTTCGCCGCCATCGCGCCGCGCTACGACCTGATCAACGACCTGCAAAGCCTCGGAATGCACCGCCGCTGGAAACGGCGGTTCATCCAACTGGCCCGGGTGCAACCCCGCGAACGGGCGCTCGACCTCTGCTGCGGTACCGGCGACATCGCCTTTGCGTTGGCCAGCCAAGGCGCGCAAGTCATCGGCCTCGATTTCAGCGCGCCGATGCTGGCGGTCGCCCAAACAAGGCTTGCGGGGAAATCGCCGCCCGCGAGCACGGCAACGAGTCCCCAATTCGTGCGTGGCGACGCAATCCGGATACCGTTCTCCGACGACAGCTTCGACGTGGTCACCATCGCCTACGGACTGCGGAACCTGGCGGGCATTAATCAGGGCTTGCGCGAAATGTGGCGGGTGGCCCGCCCGGGCGGCCGTCTGCTGGCGCTCGATTTCGGCAAACCGGACAATCCCCTCTGGCGTTCGCTCTACTTCGGCTATCTGAAGCGGATCGTGCCGCTGTTTGGAAAAGTTTTCTGCGGCAAGGCGGAAACCTACGCTTACATCATGGAATCGTTGAAGCATTACCCGGCGCAGCACGGCGTGGCGGCGGAATTGCGTCAGTTGAATTGCGGCCGCATCCGCGTCCTGACGCTGCTCGGCGGCGCGATGAGCATCAATTGCGGCGAAAAGGTTTAGTAAATGGCCCGGTGCCGGCACGGTCGCCGTTGAACTATCGGGCTTCGCGAACGCGGATGGTGTAGGTCCGCGCCTGATTGTTCAGCGAAATGAAGCGCACGCCTTCCTGCGCGTTCTCGTCCAGAATGAGCGTTCTGAAGGGCGCTTCATCGTTCGTCGGAAAACCTTTCTCGTCTTTGAACACGCAATTGACCTGCACTTCGATTCGGCGGTTCAATCGATTGCGCACATTGGCAAGGACCTCGAGCCGTCCCTCGTCCGTGACGCGTTCTTCGATGGCCGGGCAGGTGACAGACCGTTCCACTCCCTTGTCCAGCAGCACGAATTTCACGCTGTTTTCCAGGTCGTATTTGTTGACGTTGCGCGGCTCATACGCGCCGCCCGGATGCCCGGTAATGACGTAGCGCGTTCCGCTTTCCACCTTCTCGGACACTTCCATGCAGCCGGTGGCCGCCATCAGGCCGAGGCCCGCGATGAGGAGAACAAATTCATTTCGTTTCATAATTTCATCCTTGGGTCATTGGTTCTTGTCACTCACAAATATAACCGTGTCGCGCGTCGAGTCCGAGACGTCGATGGTAACCGTCCTCGTCAAATGGGTCATGGGACTGCCGCCGGCATCGAGGAATTCAACGGTCAACGGATGCGGGCCTGGAGACAAAGGCATCGCCGCAAAGCTCAAGTACTGCGGCAGGTTGTCCCACGCACGGGTGTCGGCGGCCGGCGTCGTCGCCGCGGCGAAGATTTTGCTGACAACCCCCGCGGCCAGCAAGCCGACGCCGACTTCGTCCGCCGCGCTGTGCCGGCCCTGCTGCGTGGCCAGGATCGCGCCGCTGATGATCGCCGCATTGCCGGCGGTGTCCGTGGCCGACTTGAAAACCGCTTTGTTCGCCAGAATGTGGTCCATGACGCGGCCGCCGCGGGTGGTCGCCTGAAAGGTCAGATCATCGTTGGGCTCGGCCCGCACGGTCTGTCCATCCACTTCGAGTCGCACGGCGCGGACGGCGGAATAACCCGGACGGAAGCGCAGTTCCTCGGCGTACTGACCGGTCGCGTATTTCGCCGGGCCGTTGCCGAATTCGACAAAAAACAAGACGTTCGCCCGGGCGTCGGGTGGCGGCGGTTTGGCCATCCGGGCGTTCGCCTCCGCCCGTTTCAAGGCGTCGCTGCCATCGCCGCCGAGTTTCACCGTGGTCAGGCCGTCGAGATAGTCCAGCAGGACGTAATCGCTGGAATAGGTCCTGTTCTCCGCGTCACTGTCCATGACCTGGCCGCTGCGGAAACAGGCCCGCGCGTTGTCGAGTTCGCCGTCGATCCAGTAAAGAATCCCGCGATAGTAGTAGGCCATCACTCGTTCGTATGGTTCGCCCACAAATGTTTTCTTCGTCTCGGGAGAAAAGTAACTCCGGGCCCGTTTGGCCTCTTTGTCCGGACCGTAGATGCCGCCGAGTCGAGCCAGCGCGTCGTCCAGCAACTCCCTGGCGTCGGCGAACTGGGCGCGGCGCATCGCCGCCGCCGCCGTGCGATATTCCCACAAAACCCGGTCTCTCTTTGGTCCGTGTTCGACCGCCGCCTTGCCGTCAACAATCGGGTCGCCGCTGCGCTGCCAGCTCTGGTCCGGTTGCGTCGTCGCGCACCCCGCCAGCAGGACTCCGACCAGACACGACGACGCCAGCGTTCTCATAAACGGTGCGGTCGGACGACGAAGCGGCGCTCAACGATACGCCGCGTCTTCCAGGCCCTGCTTCTTTATCTCCGCGCCATCCTCCCACACAATCGCGCTGGTGCGCGCATCAATCAATTGGAAGGAATACAGAACGTAATCGCTGACCCCCCTGGAGTTGCGGGTGGTCAGACTTTGCAGCTTGCCGGTCAGGAAAAAGTCCGCGCCCTTGAACTCGACGACATTCGGATCGCTGCTGCTGGTGACCTGGCCGGACCGTTTGAGCTCGCGTTCATGTTCGAGCGCGGCCATGCGCTCGCGGGCCATGAACTGCACTCGCCCGGCGGACTTCGAATTCAATTGCAGTCGAATGCGGGTTAAAAACATTTCCTTGTTGATGGGAAAGCGCGTTTCGTTGGCCACCGGGTCCAGCACCACGACCGGCGGACTCTGGGCGTTCTTGATCTGAGGCGTGTCGAGAATGCTTCGGGCCATCTTGTCCGTCACCGCCACCAGGTCCTGCGATTCGACCCCGGTGCCGGCCACAAAGCCTTTTTCGTCCGCGCGCATTTCCGTCACGCCGATGCCCGACGGATTTTTCACACCGCTTGAAGCGCACCCGGTTAATATTGCCATCAGCACCGCGGGTCCCACCCATCCCCTTGCAAATCGCTTTTTCATAAAATTGGTCCGTTAGAC
>DASPXS010000251.1:0-3381 GCA_035637175.1 Haliangiales bacterium
GAAGCCAGGAACAGCCAGATGCCCACCTTGGCATTGAACAGCCCGGTGTCTTCGCGGGGTTGAACGGTGTAAGGTATGTCCATGTCTGAATCGTCTTTCTCGGCTTCTATCGCTTTTCCACATCGGTTTGCGGCGTGAAATCCCGATCGTGGCCGGGCACGCTGTACTCATACGGCCCGCGATGGACCTCGATCGGCCTGTCGAAATTACAGTGCGGCGGAGGCGTGGGCGTCTGCCATTCCAACGTGGTGGCTCCCCATGGATTGTCCGAGGACACCGGCTTGCCCTTCTTCAGGCTGACAAAAAAGTTAATGATGAACGGTATCTGGGAGACGCCCAGCAGCCACGCGGCCCATGAAATGTGCCGGTTCATGCCGAAAACCCACTGCGGCACGCCGACGATGCCGAGCGACGGATCGTCCCAGCCGGCGTAAGTGGCCCCCCCGTCATACATGCGCCGGCCCAAACCGGCCATGCCCTGCGCGAACATCGGTTGAAAAATCATGTTCATGAAAAGCAGGGACGTCCAGAAGTGGACTTTGCCCCAAAACTCGTTCATCAAGCGGCCGGTCGCCTTGGGATACCAGTAATAGATGCCGGCAAACAGGCCGAAGATCGTTCCCGGAGCGACGACGTAGTGGAAATGCGCAATCACATAATACGTGTCGTGCAAATGAAGGTCCGTGAAATTAAACCCAAGCGGCAGACCGGTCAGTCCGCCGATGCCGAACATCGGCAGGAAGGCCAGCGCGAAAAGCATCGGCACCGTAAAGCGAATCGAACCGCCCCACAGCGAAATGAAGAAGCAGGTCAGAATGATCACCGACGGGATGGAGATGATCATCGTGGTGGTCTGAAAGAACGTGGCGATTTTAGTTCCCATGCCGGTCAGATACATGTGATGCGCCCAGACAATGAACGAGAGGAACCCGATGCAGAGCACCGAATAGACCAGTGACTTGTACCCCCAAATCGGCTTGCGCGTGTTATTGGCGATGATTTCGCAAACAATTCCCATGGCCGGCAGAATCAAGACATAAACCTCCGGATGCCCGAGGAACCAGAACAAGTGCTGCCACAACAGCGGGCTGCCGCCGCCGCTGATGGGCAGCGGCGTCGTCGAACCCGGAGCCGCCAGGCCGGTGGGCAGGAAGAAACTCGTTCCCGTCAGGTTGTCCATCAACTGCAGGATGGCGGCGGCTTCCAACGGAGGAAAAGCCAGCAACAGCAGGAAGGCGGTGACGAACTGCGCCCAGACGAAGAACGGCAGCCGCATCCAGGTCATCCCCTTCGCCCGCAACTGGATGATGGTGGCGATGAAATTGACTGCGCCGAGCAGCGAGGAGGTGATCAAAAACACCATGCCGATGATCCAGAAGGTCTGGCCGTTGGGATGATGCGGGTCCACAACCGTGGCCAGAGGGGAATAGGATGTCCATCCGGACTTGGCCGCGCCGCCCGGAATAAAGAAACTGAAGAACATCACCACGCCGCCCAGGAAGTAAGCCTGGTAACTCGCCATGTTGACCCGCGGAAACGCCATGTCCGGCGCGCCGATCTGGAGAGGCACAACGTAATTGCCGAACGCGGCAAACGCCACCGGCACAATCCCCAGAAAGACCATGATGGTGCCGTGCATCGCGCCGAAGGCGTTGTACAGGTCGGGCTGCATCACGCCCTGGTTGACCATGTCTTCACCCAGCAATCTCTGGAGCAATTCGCCCACCAACGGGATCGGCTTTTGCGGATAGGCGATCTGCCAGCGCATGACCATCATCAGGAAAAAGCCGAACAGGAGGAACAATAGACCGGTGAGACCGTATTGAATGCCGATGACTTTGTGGTCCGTCGAGAATATGTATTTGCGCCAGAAGCCCAACTCCTCGTGATGCGCTTCGTGGGCCGCCGGATGTCCCGTTTCTTTAGTGGTTGGCTCCATGATTTTCAGTTGCGTTTGCGTTTCGCCAGGAACCGAAAAAATCTGTCCGGTCAAAATTTTGAGGGCGCAAATTAACTTTCGCCCGCATCCAGTGTCAATGTCGAATCCAGAGTCATTTGATCTTGTCCAACACCATCAACAGGAGCAACAACGGCAAATAGATGATCGAGGCATAAAAGAGCTGCCGCGCCCGCGCAACGGTCAATTCGCGCGAGAACTGGATTGCCTGCCTGACAAACGCCAGACCCAGGACCAGCGCTCCCGCCAGGTAAACCACCCCTTCGACCCTGAACAAAAACGGGCACAGACTGATCGGCAGCAGGCCGAGCGTATGGCTGACGGCATGGCGCGCGGTGCGCCGGCCCTCCGGATCAAACACCGGCAGCATCGCATAGCCGGCCCGCACATAATCGTCGCGGTACATCCAGGCGATCGCCAGAAAATGCGGCAGTTGCCAGAAGAACAGGATGGCGAACAACGCCCATCCTTCGGCATTGATTTCGTTCCGCGCCGCCGTCCAGCCCATCAAGGGCGGCAGGGCGCCCGGGATCGCGCCAATCACGGTATTGAGCGGTGTCACTCTTTTCAACGGCGTGTAGATGAACAGATAACTGCCCAGCGTGATCGCCCCCAGCAGACTGGTCAGCAAATTGACCGCGAACGCCAGATACACCAGGCCGGCTGCCGAGCAGAACCCGCCAAAAACCACCACCGTGTCCGGCTGCAACCGGCCCGAAGGCAGCGGCCGATCCGCCGTGCGACGCATCAACGCGTCATATTTCCGTTCCAGCAACTGGTTCAGCGCCGCCGCGCCGCTCGCCACCAACGCGGTCCCCAGCAGGGTGTGCAACATCAACCAGTAATCCATCGCGCCGCGGAACCCGACGTAAAATCCCACCAGCGTGGTGAGCAAAACGAGGAACGTCAGCCGCGCCTTGGTCAGCTCGCTAAATACGCTGAACCAGCTCTTGTCGGCCACGACAGCGGCGTCAATGGAGGGTGCGGTCGCTTTCATGGCCATTCATCCGGAAAAGTTCAAGTCGATGCCTGCGCCGCTTTGAATGAACCTCCCCCCGGGAGCACGGACAGCCTCCTCCGCGTAGTTGAGGGACTGGCGACCGGATTGCGCGGAGAAGGCTGTGCGCGCTTCTGTTTGAACTCGTTCATGGTCGCCGATCGCGGGCGTTGGTTCTTTGATTCGCTCCTGTTTCGCCGCCGGAACCAGACAGCGGAAGGCGATGATCGACAGCATTGTTCCGGTCATCAAGGTCAGCGCGCCGAATGCCACATGCGCCGTCGCGAGGTCCGCCGATTTGCCGGTCCAGATCGTCGCCGCGCCCAGAATAATTTGTACCGCAACCAGCCCCAGCCACGCCGCGGCGACTTTGGACAGGGGATGCTGTTGGCCGAGGCGCCGACGGGCCAGCCACGCGGAATAGGCC
>DASPXS010000252.1:0-3657 GCA_035637175.1 Haliangiales bacterium
CCACGCGCGAATGGCCGGTTCCCGGTCGTCCGCATATTTTTCCAGCACCGCCTCGTCGAGCAGTTCCGAACCGTGCAACGTCCAGAATGCCGCCAGGCGCGATTCGACCGTTCTGCCGTTCGCCAGGAGTTTTTCGAGCGGTTCTCTCGTTTTCGGGTCGCGCCGTTCATTCAGGAGCCGTTGCGCCATGCGGCGTTGCCAGACGTTGGGATGGGCGAGCCGTTCGACCAGTTTGGCGCTGCTCAGCTTCGTCAGGTTCATGTTCTTTGCCGGCCGGCTGGGGACCGGTTTGCCCGGCTTGTCGCCGACATAAACCACGCGCCAGATGCGGCCGTACTCACGATCGACGCCGTCGGGATCCGCGTTGGCGTTCTGGTAGCACGGATATTTGTCATACCAGTCCATGATCCAGACTGCGCCGTCGGGACCGGTCTGAGTGCTGACCGGACGGAACCACCCGTCGCTGGTGGTCAGGAAATCCTCGCGGGCTGACGCTTTGAAACTGGAACCGTTCGGCGTGAGATGATCGTGGTTGATCGCGCTTTGATGGATGTTGCCCATCAGCGCTTCGCCGAACCACTCCCCGGGAAACTGGTTGCCCTGATAAATGTCCACGCCGGCGTAAGCAGCCATGAAATGTTTGTGGTCAACGATGGAGGGAAGCAGTTCATAGGTGTAGGGATTTGCCGGCGTGCCGCCCTGGCGCAGGTAAACCCCGCCCGGCGCCAGGTGAAAGAAATGATCGATGACGCACGCGCTGACAAACGCGTTGCCGTAACGGTCGAAATCGACACCCCAGGGATTGCTCGTGCCGTCGGAAACGACTTCGAGTTTTTTCGTGCGGGGATTCAGGCGGGCGACGCCGGCGTCGATCGTCACATAGGAATTGTTCGGCTCTTTGACGCGGGAATGCGTGAACACCCCGTGTGTCAGGTAAAGCCATCCGTCCGGTCCCCAAGTGAAACTGTTCAGCAGTTCGTGCCGGTCCTCCAGACCAAAACCGGTTTTCAAAACCAGGCGTGTGTCCGCAATATCGTCGCCGTTGGTGTCCTGCAAGAAATAGAGGTCGGGCGCCTGACCGAGATAAACGCCGCCGTTGCCCAGTTGAATGCCTGTGGCGAGATTGAAACCGTCGGCGAACACGGTGACTTTATCGGCACGCCCGTCGCCATCGTTGTCTTCGAGGATTTTGATGCGGTCGCGCGGTTTCTGGCCCGGTTTGGCGCCCAGCGGATATTCATAGAGTTCGACGACCCACAGCCGCCCGCGTTCGTCCCAGGTCATGGCGACCGGGTTGACGACTTCCGGTTCCGCCGCGAACAGTCGCACTTCGAAGCCGGCCGGCACACGGAATCTTTTTTTGGACTCCTCCGGCGGCAGCGCGGGCGTGGTGGCCGGCGCGAACTGGCCGGCAAGCTGTTTGCCCGACGGGTTGTTTTTGTAGATGGGGAACGGATACGCCTTTTGGGGGGATTGCGCGTCCAGGAGGGCCGTTGCGAAATAGAGGCCGAGGAAAAGAAAAGCGAACACGCGGAATTTCGCAGCGCGGCAATCCGCAAGCAGAGGGAGCGGCACGGGCGTCCCGCCCGTGAGTTTCTGGCTCTGGCATCGTTGCATTGCTTGGAAACGCACGGGCGGGACGCCCGTGCCACTACACGGCCCGGAAAATTCGCGCGGTTTGCGCGCATTGTCAGCGATACTGATATCGTGCACAACTAATCTGCTTGACCTCTTCAGGCGGGGTCAATTGGATTATCGAAAAGCGCAACCAGGAGGGCGCCCGGGTCCGGCGATCGAGCCGGCAGGCGCGCAACGAGGCCCGGCACATCACCCCCAATGACAACACGCGCTTCCGCCGTTTCCCGGACCGGGCTGGACCCACTCCTCAACTCCCGTCCTAATCGTTGGTGATGTAAGCGTCTCTCACGCGTTGCAAATCGCGGTTGCCCTTGAAAGTCGGCGTAAAGCCGTTGGGATCTTTCAGCAAGGCCGTGGTCGGTTCCAACCAGCGCCATGATTCACTGTGCCCATCGGCAAAGCTGAAGCTGCTGCTGCCACCGTGGCGGACGGCCGGAAAATTTTGCCAGGTGTCGTCAACGACCTTTACCGCGAAGTAACCGTCATCGATGGTGTAGATGCTCTCGTCCACAAAGACGAAGGCGCGGGCGGGAGGCGGTCGATTGATCTGCGTGACCTTATTATAGGCGGGTCGTGTGGGGGGATTGCCCGTGAGGATGATCGGTTGCACGTTGCCATTGCCCGCGTCCGTGCCGCCGCGCATCTGACCGCTGACCGAAAAACTTCGTGCGGGTGGAAGACCCTCCACCTGATTGCGGCTTTTGACATAGACCTCCTTTTGGCCGGGACAGACATAGATTTTTTCGGAAGTATTGTATTTGAACAAAAGACCATTTCTGATGGTGTTCACGTTCGTGGCCCCGGGAAGATCGTAGGCCAGGTTTGGGCCCGATCCGTCAATCCAGGAATTCGTTGACGAAATCGCGTTGGGCGGCATGAAATCGTTGTAGTCATCGGCGTAGAGCAGCCAGCACAATTGAAGTTGCTTTGAGTTGCTGACGCAGCCGATGGCCTGTGCCTTGGCCTTTGATTTCGCCAGCGCGGGTAACAACAAACCTGCGAGGATCGCTATGATCGCGATCACCACCAGCAACTCGATGAGAGTAAACGCGCCTCGACGCGGATTTGGAATCGAACTGCTGACCGGACCGGGCGCGGCGGACGCATGCATAACATCCCTTTCGAAAAGAGTCAGTTTGTGGCTTCGAAGGCATAATAGGGATCGCGCTGTCATTCGTCAACGCTCCGCTTTGGAACGGGTTCGAACCGGCGGCCAGCATGCCATCTCACCCCGCTGCCCTTGAATTAACCACGAATCATTCGGGCCGGTTGCTTTTGGGAAATCTTTTGACAGAATTGCTCGTTCGACTAGCCTGTGACAAAATCCAATATGAGATTCGGCATCAATACCTTTTTGTTCACTTCTCCCTTCACCAACCAGAGCACGCGGCTTTTCAAGACGTTCAAAAAATGGGGCTTCGAGACCGTCGAGATCCCCATCGAAGACCCTTCCCACATTGATCCGGCGTTTGTGAAGAAGGAATTGGATGGGCACGGGTTGGTTTGCGGATCGGTTTGCGCCTGCATGGGGCCGGGCCGGGATTTTCGCGGCGCGCCGGCGGAACAACAGACCGCAATGGATTACTGCAAGACGCTCATCGACCAGATGGTCGTGCTCGATTGCCCGTCGCTCATTGGCCCGGTTTACAGCGTTGTCGGCAAGGCCGACGCGGTCGAACCGGCGCAGCAAAAACAGGAATGGACGCTGGTGGTGAAGAACTTGAAAGAACTGGCCCGATACGCCGTGTCACGCGGCCGCCAGATCTGCGTCGAGCCGCTCAATCGGTTCGAGACCGATTTTCTCAACACCTGTGATCAGGGCCTCAAGCTCATAAAGGCGGTCGGATCCAGGGCGCTGAGACTGCACCTCGACACGTTCCACATGAACATCGAGGAAAAAAATCAGGCGGCGGCCATTCGCAAAGCGGGCCGGTTGCTCGGTCATTTCCACGCCTGCGGCAGCGACCGCGGCACACCCGGCCACGATCATATCGATTGGAAACCCATCGCAGGGGCGCT
>DASPXS010000253.1:0-5539 GCA_035637175.1 Haliangiales bacterium
CGGGAGCAAAAGGAAAACGAGTCGGCCAGAAAACGGTTTTACGATGCGCGCAAGCTCTTTCCGGGCGGCATCCGCGGAGTCGGTTTCCTCACGGCGATTCTCATCGCGATCAGCGTGGGAGTGGCGCTTGTCTCGGGATTCGGCAGGAATTCCGGACCGGTGTTCTGGCTGTACATTTCGGAGTACGATGTGACCGGAGGATTGACGGCTCGCCTCGGCGGGTTGCCGGAGGTTCGCCGCGGCGAGGTCTGGCGCCTGTTCACGCCCATGTTCGTCCATTTCAGCGTGATGCATCTTTTCTTCAACATGCTCTGGCTGCTGGACCTGGGCACGATGATCGAGCGGCGGCAAAACACGCGCGTGCTGAGCGCCCTCGTGCTGGTCATCTCGGCCCTTTCAAATCTGGCCCAATATCTGGTAATCGGGCCATTATTTGGCGGCATGTCGGGAGTGGTTTACGGGCTGATCGGCTACATCTGGTTGCGCGGAAAATTCGATCCCGCCTCCGGACTGTTCCTACACAGCAGCACCGTCACGATGTCGGTGATCTGGTTTTTCCTCTGTCTGTTTCACTTCATCCCGAACGTGGCCAACACCGCCCACACCGTGGGCTTCGCGATGGGCATTGCCTGGGGATACATTTCGGCGCTGCTGGCCACCCGGAGAAGATAAGGCGAAAGCCGCGCGCGCAAAACCCGGTTCGCCGCGGTCAATTGTGCACCGCGATGGCCGTTTGCCGGTTTGACAGCGCGATGAAGTCGCGGAGGATCCGTTTGGTCTCCTTCAAAGTGACATCCACGGCCGCAACTTTTTCCTCCGGCGCGGCTTCTTCATCGCCGTCGGGATCGGCGGCGTCCTTTTTCGATTCCGCTCTGGAGAGGTCGTTGGTTTTTGCCTGCGGCTGCGGGAGGCCGGGCAAATCGACCTGTTTCAGGCTCAACTCATACAGCTTTTCGTCCGGTTCGTGCCGGCTTAGGCGTTCCTTTTTGCGCGCTTCGATTCTTTCTTCGCTCTCCCGCATCTCCTTGAGGCGCGCCTCCTCGTTCAGCGAGACGGTTTTGTCCGCGAGATACTTCTTGTACACCTCGATGTCCTCCTGCAGGTAGGCGAAGTCCTTGTCGGACGCGATCCGCCCGCCGGAGCGCTTGCGTAGTTCGGGCAGAATCGGCTGAATCAGGTTCAGGTTTTGGTATTTGGCGGCGGCAATGGTGTCCCAGGGCATGGGATTTTCCAGCGAGACCTCGCCGACCTCCGCGTAATTATTCAATGACGGCAGCACCAGGTCGGCGACGACACCCTTCAATTGCGTCGAGGACCCGCTGGCGCGATAAAATTTGCGGATGGTGACCTTGAGCGCTCCGGGATTGTTCGTGGAATCGCTGAACCGATGCACGATGGGTTCGAGTTGAATGAGCGACTGAACGGTTCCCTTGCCGTGCGTCGAAGCGTCGCCGACGATGAGCGCGCGGCCGTAATCCTGCAATGCGCCGGCGACAATTTCCGACGCCGAAGCGCTGAACCGGCTGGTCAGCACGATCAACGGCCCATCATAAAGCACCGAGGGATCGGTGTCTTCGTCTTTGATCACCCTGCCGTCCGCGTCTTTCACCTGGACGACCGGCCCTTCCTTGATGAACAAGCCGGTCAGGTTGATGGCTTCCTCCAGCGAACCACCCCCGTTGCGGCGCAGATCGAGAATGACGCCGGCGACCTTTTCTTCCCTCAGCTTTTTCAACAATTTGGCCACGTCTTCGGTCGTGCTCTTATGCGCCGATTTTCCATTTCCGTTCGCGATGTCGATGTTGGCATAAAACGACGGGAGATCGATGAGGCCAAGGCGGAGGGTCGCTCCCTCCTGGTCGGGCACCTCGAAAATCCGGGCTTTCGCCTCTTCGTCTTCGAGCTTGATTTCGTCGCGGACCAACTTCACGTCCACTCGCGTCGAAGGGTCCGGGGCGTCCACGGGGAGGACCGTCAGCCGGACTTCGGTGCCTTTGGGTCCGCGAATCAGGTCCACCACCTTGCTCAACTTCATGTCCACGACGTCCACGGGTTCGCCGCTGCCCTGCGCCACCGCAACGATGCGATCGCCCGGCTTAAGCTTGCGACTGCGCATTGCGGGGCCGGGTTTCAGTTCCCTGATCTTGCAATAGCCGTCCTCCGATTGCAGCAGCGCGCCGATGCCGAAGAGCGACAGGTTCATGGACATGGCGAAGTTTTCAAATGTGGACTTGCCGAGATAATCGGAGTGCGGATCGTAAACGTTCATCAATGCCGTCAAATAGAGCTGCAACACGTCGCTGCCATCCTCCTCGAGCGTCCAGAAGCGCAGAATCCGCGAATAACGGCGGGTGAGGGTTTTGATGATTTCATCATTCAGATTGGCGGGAGCGGCGTTGGTATTGCCTTTGGCGTCCTTCGATCGGGCTTTGGCGCTACCGGCCGCATTCGGTTTTTCCAGGGCCAGCTTTTCCTGAAGATATTCGTAACGCAGGTGCTGGCGCCATATCTGCCTGGCCTCATCGAGGTCTTTCGGGTAGGGCGCCTTTCGATGGTCGAGGTTGTAACGGTCGTCGGCCGTAAATTCGAATTTCTCCGTCTTGAGCAATTCGGCGACATAAGCGACGTGCTGATCGACCCGTCGAAGAAACCGCTTGAAAATCTCCCGTGCCGGCCCCGTTTTTCCCGTCATGGTCAAATCGTCCAACACGGTCCGATACTGCTCGAACTCCTCGAGGTCGGATTTCAGGAAGTGCATGTGCAGGCCGTCGAGCGTCTCCAGGTAGCGGTCCAGGAATTTGGAGGAAATCTCGTCGTTCAGCGGTTTCTGCAAATAATGCACCCGCGCTAGAACGCTGGCCGTCAACCGGGCGATGGCCCCTTCGTCAGGCACTGCCTCGATCGGCGGCGCACTGCGCGACTTGCGCTCCAGCAGAATCAAATCGTCCACCGCAGCCGACGCGTTGGCGGAACTGACGCCTGGCGCAGCGATCGGTATCGGCTGCTTCCGGTCGGCCGATTCGGCGGCGGGACTTTGCGCGGTCCGGGCCGGCGATTCTGCGGCGAAGGCGACCGCCAGTTTGAAACAAAGCAATAAAATCAAGGTTTTCAGGCGCCCTTTCTTCGTTAACATGGGTTCACCATACCATAATCCGGCAGAAAGACAGCCCAACTTTTGGCCCCCGCCCCTGTTTGGGCGCATCTTCCAAGTAACACGCAAAGTTACTTTCTTCTTCCGTCGCCCTAAGTGATTGAGTTGCTTGACACCGCCGCCGGACCCGGACCGCCACTGTGTCCGAAGGACCAACCGCAGCACGCTTGAATGCCCAAAGGCGGTGAAATGATCCCAACACGCACGCCCCCCGCGGAGCTGCTGCGGCTGGCGCTCCGCGCACAGCCGCGGTCCGTTTCCTCGCGCTTTTCGGTGGTAGTGGTCGGATGCCCCCCCGTTTTCCCAAGGCTAAAGGCCCCGGCGGACTTTGGAGCTTGTAACCTGGAATTTCTTTTGAACTTTGGGCTTTGAACTTTGAGCTTGGGTGGAAGCCGGTCAAATTTCTCCGTTGTGAGTTCGCGCGACGGTGGTAAATTCATCCCATGTCAACACAACCCTTTCCCCGGGACGATTGCGACTGTTGCCATGGAATAACCCGCCGGACTTTCCTGAAAACCGCCATGGTCGGCGCCGCTGCCGCGGCTGCCGGCCCGTTGTCGTCTTCGGCGGTTTCGCAGGGCGCACGGGCCGCGGCAAAGAAAACCACGTCAGAAACCCTCGTCACCACGCTCTTCAAGGGCCTCAACGAGGAACAGAAAAAATCGGTTTGCTTCCCCTTCAACCACCCGCTGCGTTCGAAGGTGGACAACAACTGGAATATCACCGACAAAAAGATTTCTGAATTTTTCACGGCCGATCAGCAGGCACTGATTCGCGAGATTTTCGTCGGCCTGCACAGTCCTGAATATGCCGCGAAAGTCGTGCAGCAGGTCGAACACGACGGCGGCAAGGAAGGTTTCGGCGGTTGCTCCATCGCGTTGTTCGGCGAGCCGGGCAAGGGCAAGTTCGAATTCGTGCTCACGGGCCGGCACGTTACCCGCCGCTGCGACGGCGATTCCGTGGAAGGCGCGGCGTTCGGCGGACCGATTTTCTACGGCCACGCCGCGAAAAGTTTTAACGAACCTGCGGGCCATCCGGGCAACATTTACTGGTATCAAGCCCTCCGCGCGAATGAGGTTTTCAAGATGCTCGATGGCAAACAGCGCGAACTGGCCTTGCTCGACCAGCCGCGCGAGGAGAAAGGCACCGACACCGTCAAGCTCACCGGCCGGACGGATTTGCCCGGCATTCCCCTCGCCGCGCTCGCGCGGGACCAGAAGGCACTCGTGCGCAAAGTCATGGCCGACGTGCTGGCGCCGTTCCGCAAACCGGACGCCGACGAGGCGTTGAAGCTGATTGAGCAGAACGGCTTCGACAACCTGCACATGTCGTTTTACAAGCACGACGACATCGGCCATGACGGCGTGTGGGACGTGTGGCAGATCGAGGGCCCGGCCATGGTGTGGTTCTTCCGCGGCGCGCCGCACGTTCATACCTGGGTGCACGTGCGGGAAAAGGTGTGACTCACATTCGCGGGCCGCGATAATTTTAAGGCTTCCCAAATCAGGGACGGTCGTGCTCCGACGCCGGAATACCGATGAAAGCCGCCTACCTCAACAAGACCGGGCCGCCGGAAACCATCCTCTACGATGAATTGCCCGCGCCGAGACCCGGCCCTTCGCAGTGCCTCGTGAAAGTGGCCGCCGTGGCGGTCAACCCGATCGATACCTACATTCGCGCGGGCCTGGTCCGGATGCCGTTGCCGTTGCCGTTCATTGTTGGCTGCGACCTTGCGGGCGCCGTCGTCGAAGTCGGCCCCGGCGTCACGCGCTTTTCGCCGGGCAGCCGGGTTTGGGGCAGCAACCAGGGATTGCTCGGTCGCCAGGGCACCTTCGCCGAATTCTGCGCGGTGGATGAAGATTGGTTGTACCCGACGCCGGATGGCATCAGCGACGAACAGGCGGCGGCCATTGCGCTGGTCGGCATCACGGCGCACCTCGGCCTCGTGCGCGACGCCAGATTGCAGAAAGGCGAAACCCTGTTCGTCAACGGCGGCAGCGGCGGCGTCGGCTCCACCGTCGTGCAAATGGCCAAAGCCATCGGCGCGCACGTGATCACCACCGCCGGCAGCGACAAAAAGGTCGAGTTATGCCGCCGGCTGGGCGCGGATTTCGTCGTTAACTACAAAACCGCGAACGTCGAGGCCGAGTTGAAGAAAATAGCTCCGGCGGGAGTAAACGTGTGGTGGGAAACGTTGCGCGAACCGAACTTTGATCTGGCCGTCGGCGCGCTGGCCGCCCGGGGGCGCATGATCGTCATGGCCGGACGCGGGGCGCGGCCGCCGTTCCCGCTGGGACCGTTTTACGTGAAAGGGTGTTCCCTGCACGGTTTCGCCATGTTCATGGCCACGCCGCAAGAGCAACGCCTGTGCGCCGAGGACATCAATCG
>DASPXS010000254.1:0-6471 GCA_035637175.1 Haliangiales bacterium
GGCGTTCCGCGCGCTTCCGCGCGGACTTGCGCGGGCACTTCGGGAGCGTCGAGGGCGTGCTGACTGACCCATTTCTGCGTCTGCGCCAGGCTGGCGTCCGCCGACAACAGCAAGACAATGAGGAATGACGAATGACGAAATCCGAAGGAATGACGAAATCCGAATGACGAAACCGGCCACCGCGCGACTTGGAACATTTCGACATTCGGGCTTCGGGTTTCATTCGTCATTCGTCATCCGGGTTTGAGAGGGCCGATCTACCCTGGCCTGGGTCCACCGGCGCTTCTCGTCGCGTTGCGGCCGGCTTCGAGCATTTCGGCAATGCGTTCCACATCATACACGCAGCCGCCCCAGGTGCCGCCTCCGACCTGTTGCAGCGCCGCCCAGAGTTTTGTGTCGGCAGGCAGGGCCGAATCAGGCGCAAGGTCCGGAGACGGCCGGCGTCGCTCAAGCATTTGCGCGCCTTCTTCGGGCGTGAAACGGCGTTCGCCTTCGCCAACGAGATCAATGCTCCCTTCGAGGTTGTTGGGGTCGATCACGATCCGGATCCAGTCGCCATCGCGCACTTTTGCAATGGGGCCGCCCGCCAGCGCTTCCGGGCCGACGTGACCGATGCACGCGCCGGTCGAGACGCCGGAAAAACGCGCGTCGGTCACCAGGGCGACGTGTTTGCCAAAGGGCAGATGCTTGAGCGCGGAGGTGAGTTGATAGGTTTCCTCCATGCCGGTGCCCAGCGGGCCGCAGCCGATGAGGACCACCACGTCGCCGGCGTTGATTTTGCCTTTTTTGAGCGCGGCCATGGCGTCTTTTTCGTGCACGAACACGCGCGCCGGTCCTTCTTTGCGATAAACGCCGCCGGCATCGAGCACGCCCGGATCCAGCGCCGCGCTTTTCACGACCGAACCTTCCGGCGCGAGGTTGCCGTGTGGAAAAGTGAGGGTGTTGCCCAGGCCACGGGCGCGGGCCTTGTCCGGCGGCAGGATGACATCGTCGGGCTCGACGCCGTCCTGTTGGCGTAAAATGTCGCGGAAGCGCGCGCGGCGGCTGGACTTCTCCCACCCATCCAGGACTTCGCCCAACTGTTTTCCGCCGACCGTGAGCACGCCGGAGTCGAGCGCACCCAGCCGCCGCAAATGCAACATCACTTCCGGCACGCCACCGGCGAGAAAGACGCGCACGGTGGGATGATGGGTCGGGCCGTTCGGCAGCACGTCCACCAGGCGCGGGGTCCGGCGGTTGATGGCGATCCAGTCTTCGACCGTTGGCCGCGGCAGTCCGGCCGCGTGCGCAATGGCCGGGATGTGGAGCAACAAATTGGTGGAGCCGCCAAAGGCCGCGTGCACGGCCATGGCGTTGCGGACGCTCGCCGGCGAAAGAATGTCGCGCATGCCGATGCCGCGCGCATCGAGTTCGCACAGCGCCCGCGCTGAGCGCACCGCCACGTCCGTCCAGACCGGCTGGCCGGAGGGCGCGAGCGCCGAGTGAGCAAGCGACATCCCCAGGGCTTCGCCGACGACCTGCGACGTCGCCGCTGTGCCGAGAAACTGGCAGCCGCCACCAGGCGACGCGCAGGCGCGACAGCCCAGTTCCGCCGCTTCCTGCAAGGAAATCAGTCCGTGGGCAAAGCGCGCGCCGATCGTTTGAATTTTGCCGGCATCCTCGCCGTTCGCCGGGGGCAGCGTCACCCCGCCGGGCACCAGCACACAAGGGAGCTCACGCATGGCGGCGAGCGCCATCATCATCGCCGGCAAACCTTTGTCGCAGGTGGCCACACCGATGACGCCCGAGCGCGTGGGCAGCGAACGAATCAGGCGACGAAAAATCTGCGCGGCGTCGTTGCGATAGGGCAGGCTGTCGAACATGCCCACGGTGCCTTGCGTGCGGCCGTCGCAGGGATCGGAGCAAAACGCAGCGAAGGGGATCGTGCCGAGGGCGCGCAACTCCTGCGCCGCCGCCTGGACCAGCAGGCCGATCTCCCAGTGGCCGGTGTGATAACCGAGGGCGATCGGTTTGCCATCGGGCGCGCGCAGACCGCCTTGCGTGCTGAGGATGAGAAACTGTTTGCGGCCCAGTTCGCGCGGGTCCCAACCCATGCCGGCGTTCTGGGTGAGACCAAAAATATCGCCGCTGGGCCGGGTCAGCAGCATGTCCTCCGTCAAGGGCAAACTGCCCGTCGGTCCGCGGGCTTTGGTTTGGACCCGATAAATGTCGGGCGCGGCAACGCCTGGAATTTCGCCTTCGTTCATGAACGAATAGAATCACTTCGGCCAGGCGACACCAAGCAGGAATTGGCGGCGGCGCCCGGCGGGTTAATCGTTCAACCGGCGCATCTTTTGAACTTTCCGACCTCCTGGCGGTCTGTTAGTGGAATAGAACGCAAGCTATGCCGTTTCCTCTCGCCCATCCCGCGGCGGTGCTGCCCTTCCGGCGTTTGAAGCTCCTGAACTTCCCCGCGCTGGTCATCGGCGCCATCGTGCCGGACGTCGGCTACTGCTTCGTGAAATATGATCTGGAAGGCTTCACGCATTCCATCCGCGGCTGCTTTGAATTTTCCCTGCCGGTTGGATTGCTGCTGTTGCTGATTTATTATGCGGTCTGCGAGCCGCTGGTGAACCTTTTGCCCGCGCCTCATCGCCAGGCGCTGCGGCCCGCCTGTCGGCCGCCCCGCCAACCCTGGTTCGCGGCCCCGTTGTCGCTGTTGATCGGCGCGGTCACACACGTGATCTGGGACTCGTTCACGCACGAGACCGGCTGGTGCGTGGAACGATCTTCCTTCCTGCAACTGAAAGTCTTCATCGTGCAAGGATATGATTTTAGAATGTACCGCCTGCTCTGGCACATCAGCAGCCTGGCGGGCCTGCTTATCCTGGCTCGGGCTTATGGGCGGACGCTGAAGAGTCGGATCGACTCGGCGCCACTCGTCGAGGCGGAGGAACGACGGCGTTACGCGCTCTGGCTGGTTCTCCTGTCGCTGCCGCTGCTGGGAGCGGTCCCCACCGCGCTCCTGTACTACCACGACCCGAAGGAATCATCGCCGGTCAACGCCGTTTCGCAATTCCTCAGGCTCTCGGCCGCTCTGTATCTGGTCGTATTGACCCTCGTTCTGGTCGCCCTGGGAGCGACCCTGAAGATGAAGCGGCGATCCACCGCCTGAACGGGCGCCCGCCGTTCGATATCCGATTCAACACCGGGTCAGCGACCGGTATGGAAGCGTCGCCCTATTTCCACGAGTGGCTCCAACCACGCGCGTCCACGGTCAGCGTCGTGCCATTCAATTCCACCCGCGCCGCTTCGTCATTGAAGTTTTCCACCACCCAACTGCCGTCTCCAAACAGGTAGAGCGCGACTTTGTTGGGCGCGCGGAACGAAACCTTCAGCGGCTTGAGCAACGGCGCGCGCAGACTGTCGAGTTCATCGCGGGAAAGTTCGAGCAGCGACTTTGGGTCGCCCTTTACGATCAGCCGGTGGACGTTCGCGGCATCGAGCCTCGCTTTGCCTTCCAACTTCTGCGCCAGGCCATCGGTGAGAAGCACCGGCCGGCCCGAATCGATGAAACGTGAGAGCCGGCCGACGAAATCAGGCTCCTTCAAGGCATGCGCGGAGAAAAATGCCGCCGGCGCTTTGGCCGGGAATTCGTGACAGGGCGCCAGCGGAAGGCCGAGCATGCCGACGAAATCGAACACACGCCTTTCGTTTTCGGGATGGCTGTTCGGCGGTTTGTACGCCGCAATACCGATGATGTCGCGTCGCCGGACTTCGCGGGCGACATTCGACAATTCCGGAATATTCAACCGCAGCGTTTCGAGGTCTTTCGGCCCGCTCGAACCCTGCAAGCCGCCGTAACAGAACAACATCGATTCGCGCGCGCCGGCGAGAACGGTCTGCCGGGCCTGCTCGAGGTAGGTTTTCTCGGTGGTGCCGAGCCAGTCGAACCAGCCGCCGCCGCATTTGCCGCCGCCGATGCCGCCGAGCCAGCGCATAATGAAGTACGCCTCGTATTGGACCGTGCCGCCCCAACGCGGGTCGAGGTAATCGCGCGTCTCGGTGCCGACCCAGATGCGGTCGAAATCCTCGGTCTCTCGCACCACATCATAGCCGCGCTCGTGGAACGCGTCATACCATTGCGGATACTTGATGATGAGGCGCGCCCGGGGATTGACCTTCTTCGCAGCAGCCAGCACGCGATCGCGCGACACGCGCGCCATGAGTTCGCGGCGATAATCCTCCCAACTGTCGCCGGCAACCGGATAGATCTTGTCGCCGACGTTGACTTTCCTGGCCTGGCGGGCGGCATCGCACTCCGCGCAGGAACAATCGGTAAACCAGAAGTCATCGATCATGATCTCATCGAACAGGCCGGCGGCGTATTCGAAGATGGACTGGAGCCTGGCTTGCGTGGGCAGGTCGGTGTAGCAGGCAATGATTTCCCAACGGCTGGATTTCTTTCCGACCTGAGTCGTGGTGACGCAACCCGAGACCTGGAATCCCTCGTCCTGGAAACGCTTTTTGGCCTGTTGAAGTGCCGCGCGTTCGGCCTGATAACCGTCGCGGAACACTTCAATGTACACCTTGGTCACCGCCGTCCGTTTGCACCAGTCAATCGCTTTGTCGATGCCCTCGTCGCTGGACAAATGATTCTTCACGTCGTGCGCGGTGAACAGCGTGGAGAAGCGATGGACGCTGGCTTGACTTTGGGCTGATTCCCAGAGGTTTGAAGGGGTGGCGGCGTTGAGTTGGATGCCGAGAAGCAAGACCAGGCAACTCGCGTGGATCAAGCTCGATAGTGGCGGGCGGTTCGATGTCATATACCTGGCATAGTTGTCAGTACCTCCGCCGATTGAAGCGGAAGATTCGGGCATTTACAAGAAACGCAGAAAGGGACATCAGCAATCATTTCGGCGATTTCCGAAACTCCGTGACCAGCGCCTCCAACGGGGATGGGGTGAGGGGTCGCTCGTAGGTGCAGGGGCGCAATGCGCGCACAAAGTTCGGGGAGTTCTCTCCCTGAGGGAGAGGGCCAGGGTGGGGCCAGGGTGAGGGGGAAGCAACCGTCCAAACACGACGCTGTGTAGCATATCCAAAGTGTTGGTCGGAAGGGGTTGGTTCACGTGAAGATGATCTGCGCCCCGGCGGAGAGTTCGTAGAATTCTCCCACCGTCAGCACCTTGTCCACTTGCGGGCAGAAATCGTCCTGGGTCAGGTGGAACATCTCGACGGTCGCTTTGCAGGCATAGAGACGGCCGCCGGCGTCATGAATCATCTCGACGAATTCCGGCACCGGCGGGATGTCCAGTTTCGCCATTTCCTTGTTCATCATAGCGGTGGCGAACGCCGACATCCCGGGAATCATGCCCAGGATGGTGGGGAGCGGGAAACCTTTCGCGTCCGGCACGCGCATTGCCGGATTCCCGACGGTGGCGATTCGGATGCTCCCCATGTATTTCTTAAGAACGGCGTACAGGCCGAAGAAGGTGAAGAAGAGGTTGGCTTCGATGCCCTCCATGCGCGCGCCATTGGCCATGATCAGGCCGGGATATACGCCGTCCAGCGATCCGCGTGAGACGATGATGGAAACCTTTTTGATTTTGTCGGGTTGGTCGGACATGATTGTCTCCTTTCTTCAAACGCAGCTTGCCGGTTTCGGGTAGCCGGCGATTTTCGCGGCCTTTTTGATGGGTCCGTCCGGGAACAGGGCGTAGAGATCCTTCGTCGGGATGCCGCCGACTTTATTCATGCGGCGCATGCCGGGCACGACGCCTTTCTCCTGGAAATCCTTATCGATGAATTCGAGCACCTTCCAGTGCGCGGGGCTCAACGCAATTCCCGCCTCCTGCGCCAGGGCTTCCGCGATGGCGCGGGTCCACTGCGCGTGATTGGTCAGGCAACCTTCTTCGTTTACGTCGATGGCGACGCCGGCGATTTGTTTCGGTGGCATGGTGTGTTTCTCCGTTTGAGTTAAGCGGCTGCTTCGACGGGCGAAGCGTCCGCGGGAATTTGTTTGCCGGCGCGGCTCATCCTGTGGCCGATGCCGGGCATGGGCCGTGCCTTGAGCAGCACATTCCAGTAAATCCATCGGAAGGCGAGCTTGCCCAGGTGGTTCACCCGCGACTCCTTCAACAACGAAAACGGTCCGAGGCCGGGGAGCGGATAGGTGCCCTGCACCGGCTGCACATCGTAATTGAAATCGAGCAGGAAGGCCTTGCGGTGCCCCGACTCGATGAAGCAGTTCGCGTGACCGTCGAAATCGGCTCCCAACGGCTCGCTGTTGATGTAGTGCAGAATGTTTTTGGCGAGCACCTCGGATTCGAAATGCGCCACCGAACCGGCCTTAGTACCAATGGCAATAAATACAATGACGTATTATAGTTGCCATTACGGTGGCGATTCGCCAAGCTTTCCTCGCTCATATGAGCGAGGCCATGCCGCGAATAAGCCCATACACTATCCAACTCAACCATGCAGAAAAGTCGT
>DASPXS010000255.1:0-8253 GCA_035637175.1 Haliangiales bacterium
ATTCGCACACCACCGATGTCGCGCATGTCCTGGAATTTCTTGAAGAAAAAATCGAAGAACCAGGCCACCCCGTTGGGACTGGTGAACACCGCCCAGTCGTAGGCATTCAGCCCGCTGAGCGCTTCCAGAATCGCTTCCGTACTTCCCGGTGGGACGATTTTGATCGTGGGGATTTCCAACACTTCGGCGCCGCGTTCGACCAGTTGACGGGAAAGCTGGCTGGCCTGCTCGCGCGTGCGCGTCACCACGATCCGCCGGCCGAACAGCGAACGGTTCTCGAACCAGTTGAGTTTCGGGCGCAATTTCACCACCTCGCCGATCACAGCGACCGTCGGGGCTGACAACTTAACCCGGGCCGCGACGTCGGCAATCGTGGCGAGCGTGCCTTCGATGGTCTGCTGCCGGCCGGTGGTGCCCCAGCGCACCATCGCCACCGGCGTCTCCGGCGCCATGCCGTGCGCCCGCAGCAGTTCCGCGATTCGGCCGATGCGCTCCGTGCCCATCATGATCACTTTGGTGCCCGGCGCCCTGGCAATCGGTCCCCAATCCACGCTGCCCGTCTCCTTCGCCGGGTCCTCGTGCCCGGTGATGACGGTGAAACTGGAGCAATGTTCGCGGTGGGTCAGCGGCACGCCGGCGTAATTCGGCGCCGCAACCGCGGACGACACACCCGGCACCACTTCGAATCCTATCCCGGCCGCGACCAATTCCTCGGCCTCTTCGCCGCCGCGCCCGAAAATGTAAGGATCGCCGCCTTTGAAGCGCACGACCGTTTTGCCTTCCTTCGCCTTGGCCACCAGCAACCGGTTGAGTTCGCCTTGCGGAATGGCGTGGTTTTTGGAACGCTTGCCGCCGAAAATGATTTCGGCGTTCTTTCGGGCCAGGCGCAGCAAATCGGGGTTCACCAGCGCGTCATAGACCACGACATCGGCGCGGCCGAGCAGTTCCGCCCCGCGCAACGTGAGCAGGCCCGGGTCGCCCGGACCGGCGCCCACCAGATAAACCATGCCTTTCGATTTCATGCGCCGATCAGATTAGGCGTTCGCCAAACTCCCCGCAACGAAACAGACGAAACAATCATTAAACGGAATCCGCCCGGTGCGTGTCATAAAATCAGCAGGAAATTCTACCCGCGGCTCATGAATCGTTTGCGTCTGGAAAACATTCGGCCGGTCCAATGGCCAGCTCCTCTGGCCATGCTCGGGTGCGCCATTCTTCTGTCGCCCGTCTTTGAGGCGCGGAGCAGTCCGCTCACCAACGTCCAAACGGTGTTTGTCATCGTGATGGAGAACCACAATTGGGACACCATCCACGGCAACCCCGACTGTCCCTATATCAACAACACGCTCCTGCCGATGGCCTCGCGCGCCGAGCGATATTTCACGCCGACCAATCTGCATCCGAGCGAGCCGAATTACCTCTGGCTCGAGGCCGGCACCAATTTCGGCATTCTCGACGACCAACTGCCGGCCATCAATCACATTGACTCGACGAACCACCTGGTCACGTTGCTCGAAGGCGCGGGCATTTCCTGGAAGACGTACCAGGAAAGCTTGAACGCCGACGACAGTCCCTTGACCAACAATTATCCGTACGCGACCCGCCACAACCCGTTTGTCTTCTTCGACGACATCGCCACCAATGGAACGCGCCTGGCGGATCACGTGCGCCCGTATTCGGAACTGGCCGCCGACCTCCAAAGCGGCGCCGTCGCACGCTACAACTTCATCGTTCCGAACGTCACCAACGACATGCACAGTCTGGCGCCCGGCAGCCCCAGCGCGGAAAAGCAGGGCGACGACTGGCTCGCCCTCGAGGTCCCCCGAATACTGTCGTCGGCCGCCTACACCAATGACGGGGCCCTTTTCATTGTGTGGGATGAAGGCGACGGCGACACCAGCGACGGGCCGATCGGTTTGATCCTGCTTTCGCCGCTGGCCAAAGGCGGCGGTTACGCCAACGACATCTATTACACTCACAGTTCGTTGCTGCGCACGCTGCAGGAAATCTTCGGCGTGGGACCGTTGTTGGGCGACGCCGCCAAAGCCGTTTCGCTCAGCGATTTGTTTGGCCTCGCTGCGCCCATCCGGACGAACACCCTGACCAACATTCAAACCGTCTTTCTCATCCTGATGGAGAATGTGAATTGGCCGGCGCTCAAAGGCAGCCCCTCGGCGCCTTACCTCAACAATACGCTTCTGCCGATGGCGTCGTATTGCGAGCAGTACTACACACCGCCGGGACTGCCCGGCAGCCTGCCCAATTATCTCTGGCTCGAAGCCGGCACCAACTTCGGCGTTCTCGACAGCGGCGATCCGAGCGCGCACACCTTCAGTTCCACCAATCACCTGGTCACGCTGCTGGCCAACGCCAATATTTCGTGGAAAAGCTACCAGGAAAACATCAGCGGCACGAATTGTCCCGTCTCCAGCAGCGGACTTTATGCGGCCTACCACAATCCGTTCGTTTATTTCCGCGACATCATCACCAATACCGCTTCCTGCGTCGCGCACATCCGGCCTTTCCCGGAACTGGCGGCGGACCTAACCAACCACACCGTGGCCCGCTACAATTTCATCACGCCCAATCTTTGCGATGACATGCACAATTCGACCGGCTGCGCCACGTCCGACCGCATCCGCAACGGCGACAACTGGCTGGCTGACGCGGTCCCCAGAATCCTCGCCGCGCCCGCTTACCAGAACAACGGCGCCCTCTTCATCACCTGGGACGAAGGCGTCAACCCGACGCTTTCCGGACCCATCGGCATGCTGGTGATTTCGCCGCTGGCCAGGGGCGGCGGCTATGCCAGCACCAATCGTTACACCCACGCCTCGACCTTGCGAACGATGCAGGAAATCTTCGGCGTGCGGCCCTTCCTCGCTGACGCCGCAGCCGCCCTGAGTCTGAGTGATTTGTTCCGCGACGATCTCCCGGATCCACCGCTTCGATTGATGACGGCGAACCTGCGGACCAACGGCCGATTCCAATTCACGCTCGCGGGATTGACGCCCGGAAAGACCAATCTGGTCCAGGCCTCGACGGATTTTTCGAACTGGGTCTCGCTCAGCACGAATGCGGCGGCGAGCAACACGATCGACTTCGTGGATTCGGACGCCGGCAGTTTTGGCGGGCGCTTTTTCCGGTGCCTGGAACTGCCCTGAAGGACCTCTATTTCAGTTCGGCGGCGAGTTGTTCGCCCAGGGCAATCGCTTCCTTCAGTTCGCGTCTGGCTTCGCCGCGGCGAACCGTTGCGTCACGAAACGAGGCCGCGCGCAACCGGATTTGGTTGCCGACGACTTCGGCGTAAGCCGCGACCGGGCTTTGGCAACCGCCGCCCATCGCCCGCAGGAAAGCGCGTTCCGCCATCACGCACTGGCGCGTATTAAAGTGATTCAGCCGTTCGCAGATGACAGCGATGCGCTCATCATCCTCGCGGACTTCAATGCCCAGCGCGCCCTGCCCGACGCAAGGCAGCATGATTTCGGGTTCCAGAACCGTGGCCAGCATGCCGTCGGGAACCGCGTCTCCCTGCAAACGACCTTCGGGAGTCACGCTGAAGTTCAATCGCTCCAGTCCCGCCGCCGCCAGAACGATCGCGTCCAGTTCCGGTTGGTCGGCCAGTTTTTGCAGGCGGGTGACGATGTTGCCGCGAATTTCCACCACCCGCAAATCCGGCCGGTGCGCCAGCAACTGCGCTTTGCGTCGCGTGCTGCTCGTCGCCACCGTCACGCCGTCCGGCAGATCTTTGAGCGAAATCTTTGGCTCGAATCCGCGCCGCTGCGATTGGCCGGGCGCCCACTCGGCGACGGTGGCTTTCGCCGCTTCCGCGCGGAGATACCCGGCATCGCGACCGATGAGGACGTCGCGAACATCGGCTCGTTTGCCGACGGCGCCCAGTTTGAGACCGGCCGGCAACTCGGTGGGCAAATCCTTCAAGCTGTGGACGGCCAGGTCGGCCTGATGTTTCAAGAGGGCGACTTCCAGTTCCTTCGTGAAAAGGCCTTTCGGCAGGGACTCCGACGGCGTGACCAGGGAGGCTCTCTGCAACTTGTCACCCGTCGTCTTGATGATTTTGATTTCAAATTTCAGCTTCGAAAACGCCGCGCGGCACTGGTCGAAAACGAAGTTCGCCTGCGCCAGCGCCAGCGCGCTGCCGCGCGTCGCGATGCTAATGGGTTTTGAAGTTGAAGACATGGGCAAGTCCTCACTCGTGGCCAAAGGCCGGACGGGAACCGGACGCCACCTTCGAGGGCTGCGCGGTGCGCAACGGCGCCCTGGCCTTTTCGCGGATGATGGCTTCGCAACGGGCGATTTCCTCGCGACGCTGTTTGAGGCAGCCCTCGGCCATGGCCTGCAGATCGTCGATATTGTAGAGGTAAACGTTTTCCAGAAAATTCACTTCCGGCTCGATGTCACGCGGCACCGCGATGTCGATCAGCAACAAAGGCCGGTTTTTGCGCAGCTTCATCAGCGGCTCCAGTTTCACCCGGTCCAGAATGTAATGCGGCGCGGCAGTGCTGCTGACGACGATGTCGATCTTATCAAACTCTTTCGTCCACTGGTCGAAACGAACGGCGCACCCCCCCAGTTCCTTTGCCAGCGCCTCCGCCCGGTCATACGAGCGATTTGAAACCAGAATGCTCCGGGCCCCGCGGCTCAACAAAGCCCGCGCGGTTTTTTCGCTGGTGTCGCCCGCGCCGATCACCATCACGCGCCGATCCTGCAACGCGCTGAAGATTCTTTCCGCCAGGTCCACGGCGACCGAACCCACCGAGACGCTGCCGCGCTGGATGTTGGTTTCGGTGCGAACCTGTTTGGCGACGTTGAACGCCCGCTGGAACGCCTTGTTCAGCCGGCTGCCGGTGTGTTTGTGTTGCAACGCCAGCTCGTACGCCTTCTTGAGTTGCCCGAAAATTTCGGTTTCGCCCAGCACCATCGAATCGAGTCCGCAGGCAACCTTGAAAAGGTGCTCGATGCTGTGCGGCTCGGTCAGCGTGTAAATCTCGTCGTTCAACGGCCCGCGGTAATCACACGATTCGACCAGGAACCGTTGCAACGCCTCGAATGCCGGCTGGTCCGCAGCCGGCGTCGCCGCATAGATTTCCACCCGGTTGCACGTGGAAAGAATCACCGCTTCCTCAGCCACGCGATTCGACCGCAGCCGCCGCAGCGCCTCCGGAATCTTCGACTCCGCAAAAACAAACCGTTCCCGCATCTCGACGGGTGCCGTGTGATGGCTCAGTCCGATAACGACAATGGGCATGGTCAGAAATGACGAATGACGTTTGACGAATGACGAATGCCATCCGGCCGCCGCCACTCGTTGGCCTCGCGCCTCGCGCCTCGCGCCTCGCGCCTCAAATGCGTCTGCATCGTTTCAGTGATGGATCGGCGACATCAGGTTGACTCCCCAAAAAGTCAGCAACACAAAAAGAAAACAGCCAACCGCGCCCCACGCAAATCGCCGACCGCCCTGGGCGAAGCGCCAATTCATGATCAGCAGGGTCAGATAAAGCAGCCAGACCAGAATGGACCAATGCACTTTGGGATCGTCGAGGTAGTTGATGCCTTCCGGGAGTTTGAGCCAGACCGCGCCGATTGCCAATCCGCCGGTGAGCAGGACAAACCCGCTTGCCATCAGCCGCCGGATCGCCAGTTCGAGCCGTTGAATGGGTGGCAGCACGGAAAAGATGGCGCGCATCTTGTGAAATTTCAGGTCGTGTTCCTGGGTCAAGTACATCAGTCCGGCCACCGAGCTGAGGCCGAACGCGCCGTAGGAGAGCAAAATCAAAGCCGCGTGCAAGCTGACCCAATCGTGTTTGATCTCGGGAGAGGATCCGTAAGAGTTATCCAGCCCCGGCATCAACGCGAAGACCCCGGCACACAACAATAAGGGCGCGGCAAATGCGCCGAGGAACCGGAACCGGGGCCACAAGCCCACGACCAGATAAGTTGCGACGATCGTCCAGAGCACAAAGGTGGTCGCCTCGTACAGGTTGTTGACCGGACAACGGTCGAAGGAAAAACCGCGTTGGAACATCGCGGCGGTGTGGAAGATCGCCGCCAGCAGCAACACGCCGTAATTCACACGATCATCCTGGCGAAATCCTTTGCGCCAGAGAAAGACCGAGTAAATCGCGCTCAGGCCGTAAACCACAACAGCCGCCAGAAAATAACTTCGCCCGGGCAAACCGTTCACCCGATCAGGTTAATCCAGTCGCGAACCGCCGCAAGCCGCAAAAGGACCAGGACCGCTTCGACCGCTTCGACCTTCTGCTTGCTGTCCGGCCAAGGAGATGCTATTCAAGTACGTGAGTTTCGCCAGGAACGGAAGGCGAAAGATGTGGCGGAGCGTTCGTCGTCATCCCACGCGCCCGCAGAAAGTCGAAGAAACCCGGCCCGGTGAGCACCGATACACCTGCCAACGCAGCCAAAAGAAAAATTCTCCTTGTTGATGACCATCCGCTGGTGCGGTTGGGCATTGGCCAACTGATTGACCGGCAACCCGACCTGATGGTGTGCGGTCAGGCGGACAACGCCAATGAAGCGCTCGACGGGGTGGGACGACTGAAGCCTGACGCTGTCGTGCTGGATTTGACGCTCAAGGAAAGCGACGGCCTGGAGGTGTTGAAAAACATCCGTGCGCAATACCCGACGGTGCCGGTGCTGGTTCTCAGCATTCACGCCGAATCGCTCTATGCGGAACTGGCCTTGCGCGCCGGCGCCCAGGGTTATGTCATGAAAAGCGAGCCGCTGGCGACGGTGCTGTCGGCCATCCGTCGGGTTCTCGACGGCGGCGTTTACATGAGCGAATCGATGACCAGCCGGATGCTGCAACAGCACGCCCGCGGCCCCGCTGTCGCACAAGCCTCGCCCCAGGATCAACTCAGCAATCGCGAACGGCAGGTGTTGAACCTGATCGGTCAGTGGCATACCACGCGCCAGATCGCCAGGAAATTGCACCTGAGCATCAAAACCGTCGAGCATTACCGCGAGACACTGAAGGCGAAACTCAATCTGGATTCCGCCTCCGCGCTCGTCCAGTACGCTGTGCAATTGACCCAGGGCCGCCCGCCCGGCCAACCCGGTGATGCGGAGCGGTCTCAGGACTGATGCCCTCTTGCGGCGACCGCACAACTCAAAGCATTTCGACATTCGGGCTTCGGATTTCTTTTGTCATTCATCATTCGACATTCAACGACCTCAATCGGATGGCTTGGCTTCGAGGACGACGACGACGAGCACGAGCACGAGGACGAACGGGTACATGGTCCGAGTACAAAATATGTTATAGCTATGACAAAAATTGTACCCATTTTCAATGAACCGTTATTGAAGTCCTTGCGAGTCAAGCGGCGGATTTTTGGCCGTTAGAGAGTGGTGCGAGCGCCGACAGAACTTGATTCGTGGCGGTGAGCAGGTCCTGTCGGGGCTTTCCAGCAGGTGATCCTGTCGAATCGAAATCTCATTGCGTTTGCATCGTATTAGCCTTTCCCAGCGTGCGCTTCAAATGTGGTTGAACGTTCCGGATGGTCGCTGTTCCCGAATCTTCCGGGGTTGACCATCGCGGGAGGGCTCTCACCTGACCCGTTCACGCGCTCTTCGTGTTCGACGCGACGCCCAACCGCGAACGCTGCCCCGAACGATTCCAACCACTTCCACACGCGAATGGCTCGCACGGCTTTATCGGGGAAACCCCCATGCCGAACCAGGGACTTTCCCGCATAGCACGAAGTGGCCTTTTCCCTACCCCCGATGGTCAACCTTCTGCTGATACAAAATCATTCTCGCACGAGCAAATCCGCACCGTGCGATAGCGAATGAATGAACAATGGTCGATCAGAAACACGTCCGGCGGCCCCAATCACGGCGCTGCGTCCGGCGGGTCTCATGACTTTCATGTTTGAACACCTGATCGATCACACTCGGTGAACTCAGAACATCGCAACTTTGCCCGCTGCATAGACTCGCCCGATTTGATTGATCGCGCTGTTGTTCCTGAGCGTGCTGGTCGGAGCGAAACAGATTCTCCTCAACGCCCTGGACGCCGGTGCCAATCCCGCCTCCGTGTTGTCTGCGAGGGAAATTCACGGTCCGACCTGAAAAACAATTTGGGTCGCCGGCGAAAGGGTTGCTGCTTCCCGGGCGGGCCATGTGGCCAGGTCACTGGCCAATGGAGGGGTGCGGGTAGCAGAGGGAAAAACGTCGGCGACCCTCAGAATTCTGCCGAAGCCATCGACTCGACGACGG
>DASPXS010000256.1:0-14147 GCA_035637175.1 Haliangiales bacterium
TTTCTTCGTCGGTTACGCCGATCCCGACACGCCCGGTGGCCGGCTCAAAGCCGCCCGCTCCGGTGACACCTTCGTCTTCAGCGGCAGCGCCGGCGAAGTCACCAAACGCTGCGAAGTGCAGGACTTCGACCTCACCGCCCATGCCAACCGCGAGGAATTGCTCGATTTTGTCGGCCAGGTCTCGCCCCGGGCCGTCCTGCTCGGCCACGGCGAAGAGGAGTCCCGCAACTGGTTCGAGCAACAACTCCGCGCGCGCCACCCGAAGATCAAAGTCATCCAGCCCGAGCCGGGAAAAAGCGTGGAAGTGTAGTGGCACGGGCGTCCCGCCCGTGTGTCCGTGCTTTGCCGCCTGCAATCAGCCCGGAGGGTTGGTAGAACGCAGCCGGGGGCTTGGGCGCCTCGATACCCCTGGACGCCGACGGCAAAACCGTTTTGCATTGCGCAGGGGCCCTCGTTGAACAGGATCACAGCATCCTATTGGCGTCTCTTCTGCGCCGCGGAGAGCGTCTGAATTTCTTTTGGACCTCGTGCTTTATTGATTCCTTCCAAAAGTTCCTGGAATTTCGCGCCGACTTTTTCCTCGGCGAGTGAGAGATCGGGGTCTTTGAACTCCGCATAAAACCAGTGTTTATCGCTCTGACTGACTCGAACTGGTGGAATTTTGTGATCTTCGAGCCACTTGCACACCTTGGAGAAGTCTCCGCCTTCCCGTGACCAAACTACAATTTCCCAACCTCGGTTAATATAGACTATTACTTCTATCCGCACGGGGACACCATTGATCTCAGTGTCGCAACACCAGGAGTGGTAAATATAAGTCTCATCCGGGTCAGATAAGGACGACCAAAACCAGAATCGAGGAAAGCCCTCGGGACGTTTGACGTTTTCGGCAACTCTCTCTGTTTTTGAGCGAAGCAGTTCTTCCAAATTCCTAAGCTCCAAATAAAATTTCAACGCTGTCTCTTCATGCGCTTTGAAAAAATCCAGCAACTCTTTGTTCACAGTGTACTGTCTCCTTAGATTTTGGATGGTGGTAATGAAGTCAACCAAGTAAATCCAACACCGTTGATCGGCATCGAGCATTCGCTGACCAATATTTGCACGAAGGATTGAGAAAAACTTGTCATACATTAATGGTTTGAATCCGCAAAGGTCCTCAGTTTGCGTTTCAGGTTTCAGGCTCAATAGAATCTTGAAAACATTTTCAGGAGGGATCTTATTTTTCTTCGCAATTTCTTCCAACCGTCTTTTGTAATCCTCGAATGGATTATAGGCCTCTGCGTAAATTTTGTTTTCAATTCCAACCACAAAAGATCCACTGATAATGACAAGGTCTATGCTCTTATTTGTGTCAGTTCGTTCCTCTCGTATGATTTCGACGGAATGGGGACTCGGTGCGGAGATCCTTTCTGGGAAAGCTGCCGCTTCGAGAAGCGAGTTCAAGACGATCGTGCCAAGCTTGTGCTCCTCATTCGGATCAAGGAAGAAGGCTAAAATATTGCTGCACGCAAGTTCAGAATGAGGAAACTTTGCGATCTCTAACAATGTCGTGAACGGCTTCTTCTCCCCTTTCGGGAGGAGATCGAAACTCGCCAAGAGCTTCTCAAAATCCGCCGGCGATCCTGCGCCCGCCTTGCCTAGCGGTTCTAATGTAGAATGATCGCCCACGTCCCTGAAGTTCTTTGGCAACTGTTCAGACTTTTCCACTGTCCGATGAGCTCAATCACTCTTCGTCGCTTGGTCAAGGATATTCGACCGCCAGCTCAGCTCAGCTCAGATCCCCAACTCTCTCTGCCGCTCCTTCGGTAGCGCTTTCCAAAGCCGTTTCTCCAATCGCTTGAGCCTCATTTCCGTTTTGTTCCATCGCGAGTCTTCATTTCCCGGCAGCGTGACTGCCAGTTCAGTATCCGGGTTCGCCGTCATCCCGCGCAGCGCGGCGAACCCTTCGTTGACCGCCCGTAGCGCCTGGGCGACGCGGAGTCCGACGATTCCCAGAATCACCGACTCAGCAATGCCGCGATGAGTTCGCAACGGTTCCAACAACTGGATCGCCCGTTCCCAATCTCCGTCACGCGCATAAAATTCGGCCAACCGGCTCTGGAGCAGACCACCCACCCACTCATCGCACGCCAGGTTCGGGCTTCGCTTAACCTTGCGCACCCAAACGCGGGCGTCCTCCAGCCGATTCAGATTCAACAGCAGGTCGATGACAAACGCGACCTCCCGCGCGTCAACCGAACCATCGAATCGCTTCGGAATAAATGCCGCCGCTTTTCCAAACTCGTTCAGGCTGTACCAAAAACTCAACATGGCCGAGCGGGCCCGTAATTGCCCATCTTTCGATGGCCGTGCGTGGGACACTTCCACGAGGGGCGCCCAGCGCTTCAATCGATCGCAATGCACCAAGAGCGCATCGATCGCCGCGATGAAGGCGCCCGGTTCGAGCGGTTCGCGCTTCAAAAATCGTCGCGCGAGACGCAATGACTCGTGTTGCATGCCGAGGTCGATGTGCCCGCGCATTTCCGTGGAAAAACGGTCGTCTGCTGGAAGATTCTCCTTTCCCGTATCGAATTTCCTATTCATCGCACGAAGCTTAACATCCGTGGTGGGGCAAAAACCGTCCAACCCAAAAAATAATTTTATTTTGTTTCTTTGAGTCTTTCCGCGGCCGTCGCTAAGAAATAATTCGTGCAGGCGACCTTCCTTCTCGGCCCCGCCGGCAGCGGCAAAACCTGGCGCTGTCTGGAGGAAATTCGCGCCGATTTGCAGGCGTCACCGGAAGGTTTGCCTCTCGTGTTGCTCGCGCCCAAGCAGGCCACGTTTCAACTGGAGCGCCAGTTGCTGGCTTCGCTGCCCGGCTACACGCGGCTCCAGATTCTCTCCTTCGAGCGCCTGGCGAATCTTGTTCTCGACGAGTTTGCCGTTTCCCCGCCGAATTTCCTCGATGAGGAAGGCCGGGTCATGGTGTTGCGCGCGCTGCTGGCGCAGAAACATGCGAAGCTGAAAGTTTTTCGGACCACGGCGCGCCTGCCCGGTTTTGCCCAACAACTCAGTCTCCTGATGCGCGAATTTCAGCGACATCGGTATTCGCCGGAAAGGCTGACGGCTCTGGCGGCGCAAATCAATTCGCCGACCCAACTCGGTGACAAGCTGCACGATCTGGCATTGCTGCTCCGCGCGTATCTTGACTGGCTCAAAGAGCATCAGTTGCAGGACGCGAATTGTCTGCTCGACCTGGCAACCGAAGCACTCGGCGCAAAGCATCGAGCGACCGGGAGATCCGTTGTCAGTGGTCAGTCGTCAGTTGCCGGCGGCCCGGACCACGGGCAACCGGCCGCTGACCAATCCGCCCTTCGATTCGGCGGTCTCTGGCTGGACGGTTTCGCCGAGATGACGCCGCAGGAGTTGGATTTTCTGGCAGCACTCATGCCGTTTTGCGACCGGGCGACACTGGCGTTTTGTCTGGAGCACAAGCCACGGGAGGATTTGTCGTGGCTCTCAACCTGGTCCGTGGTTGGCCAGAGCTTTCGCCATTGCCATCAGCGAATGGCCTCGCTGTCCGACTGCGAGATCAAGTTCGGTGTTTTGGAGCGCCGGCCGGGCCGGGGACGTTTTGCCGAAAATAAAGTGCTCGCGCATCTGGAAGAGCACTGGGCGAATCCGTCGGAATTTTCGGGAGAGACCCGTTCCAGCTCGTCTGCGGCTGTTTCGGCCGAAGCTTCGTTCACCCAACTCGAATTGGGATTCGAGAAGACCAGAGCCTGCAAGCACGCTCGCCCGTCGGATGCAGTCCGCATCGTCGCCTGTGCCAATCCGGAAGCGGAAGCGACGTTCGCGGCGCGCGCCATTCGCCACTATGTTCGCGAGGAAAGAGAAGGGCGGTTCCGCGACGTGGCGGTGATTCTCCGTACTCTGGAGGGATACCACGATGTCATACGCCGTGTCTTTGCGCGTTACGAGATCCCGTTCTTTCTCGATCGGCGCGAGCCGGTCGCCTATCACCCGCTGGCGGAGTTGACCCGTTACGCGCTGCGCACCGTGGCCTTCGGGTGGGAACACGACGACTGGTTCGGCGCTTTGAAGACCGGGTTGGTGCACAATGACGACGCGGCGATCGACCGCCTGGAGAACGAAGCGCTGGCGCGTGGCTGGCGCGGACGGACCTGGCTGGAGCCGATCGAAATCCCTGCCGACTCCGAGTTGTCCGAAGGGCTCGAAGGGCTGCGCCGCCAAATCGTTCCGCCCTTTCAAATGTTTTCCGACGCGATGGCGCAACGGCAGCGGCTTCCGACCGGACTGCAATTGAGCGCCGCCCTTCGCGATTTATGGCAGAAGCTGAAAGTCGATCGGCAACTGGAGAAATGGAACCAGTCCGACCATCACACCGCATTCCGCGCTCCGCGCTCCGCCCTTCACTCCACAGTGTGGGAACAGATGAACCAGTGGCTCAAGAACCTCGAACTGGCTTTCCCGGGTGAAGCGCTGCCGCTGGCCGATTGGCTGCCGATTGTGGAAGCGGGCTTGGGCCAGCTCAGTGTGGGCGTGATTCCCCCCGCGCTGGACCAGGTGCTGGTCGGAACGATCGACCGATCGCGCAATCCCGATCTTCAACTCGCCCTGGTACTCGGCCTGAACGAAGGCGTGTTCCCGGCGGCGCCAGCGCCGCCAATGCTTCTCAGCAAAGCCGACCGTGAAGCGTTGGCGTCCCACGGCGCCACGTTGTGGCCGGACCATCGCCAGCAGATCGGTCTCGAGCGTTACTATGGCTACATGGCCTGCACCCGCGCTCGCAAGCATCTGGTTCTGACCTTCGCCCGGCGCGACGCGCAAGACCGCAATTTGAACCCTTCCCTGTTCCTTGACCATTTGCAGCGGCTCTTTCCGGAACTCAAAACAGAAGAATTCTCCGGCGTGACGGACTGGCAAGAGGCGGAACATTGGAGCGAACTGATCGTGCCGGTATTGAAGTCCAAAGACCTGGCGGCTCTGTCCGCCGAGCGCGCGGCTGCGTTGGCGGAGTCGATCCCCGCGCTCAGGCCCGTGATCGGGAAGTGGGAGCAAGTGATGGCGGCGGGCGAAGCGCCAAAACTCGCGCCGGACTTTGCCGAGAAAATCTACGGGGCTGAATTGCGCGCTTCGATCAGCGGTTTGGAGGACTTCGCGGCCTGTCCGTTCAAGTTCTTTGCCGGGCGCGGTCTGCGGGCGGAGGAGCGGACCCGGTTCGAGGTGGACCCTCGCGAGAAAGGGAGCTTCCAGCACGAAGTGCTCAAAGAGTTTCATCGGCTGGTGAAAGAGTCGAAAAAGAACTGGCGCGATCTGGCAATCGAAGAAGCACGCGCGCTCGTTCGGCGCGCGGGAGAGGAGCTGTTGCCCGCATTCCGCGACGGTCTGTTCCTCGCCAGCGAGTCGCGGCGATTCACCGGACGGATGTTGATCGAGGGACTCGAGAGGTTGATGGAGACGCTGATCCGTTGGGCCGGCCAGTATCAATTCGACCCGGTCGCCGTCGAAGTGAGCTTTGGCCTTGGGGAAAGCCGCCTGCCGGCGTGGCGCATCGACCTCGATGGCCGGCACGCGCTTCTGCTCCGCGGACGCATCGATCGCGTGGACGTGTGCCGGGTCGAGGAGACCGGCGAAGCGCTCGGGGTAGTCATTGACTACAAGTCCAGCCCACGGAAACTCGATCCGGTGCTGTTGCATCACGGGCTGGAACTGCAACTGCTGGCGTACCTGGGCGCGCTGTCGCAGTTGGGAGACTTGCAAGAGGAATTGGGTGTCGCTCAACTGGTGCCCGCCGGTGGGTTTTACGTGAGTCTTAAAGGGGGCGGCCTGTCCGCCAAAACGCGGGATGCCGGCCGCGACGAGCGGGACAAAGCACGGCTCTCCGGCTATCAGCATCGGGGCCGTTTCGATGGCGGCCGCCTGGAGAAGTTCGACAACCGCGGCCAATCACGAGGAGATCAATTCCGGTTCTCAATGAACAACGACGGCGCGTTCAGCCGGCGCGGAAACGAAGCGCTGGCGACCGAGGAGTTCCACCATCTGGTCGCCCGGATCGGCGAATTCCTCCGCCAATTCGGACGGGAGATTTACCAGGGCAAGGTCGAAGTGGCCCCTTATCGTTGGAAGAACGAGACGGCATGCGATCTCTGTGCTTACCGGCCGGTCTGCCGCTTCGATCCCTGGACGCAACCGTATCGCGTCCTCCGCCCGCCGCCGAAAGTCGAGGATGAGAACGAGCCGGCGCCGGAGGCCGGCGCGTCGGCGACCTGCGGCCGGGCCGGAGGTTTCCCAGGACGACCATGAGTGAGCCGACCGGATCGCAACAGCAGGCCATGGCCGCGCGCGGCAATGTGCTCGTGGTCGCGGGCGCGGGGACCGGCAAAACCAGCACGCTGGTGCAGCGTTGCCTCGCGTTGCTGGAAGAGGGCTGCTCGCTGGAAAACATCCTGATGGTGACTTTCACCGACGCCGCGGCAGCGGAAATGCGGCGCCGGATACGGGAAGAGCTGCAAAACCGGATCAAGGAATTGGAAAAGAGCGCCGGCATCGTCGCGACCCGTTCGGCGCCGTTCGAGAAACAACTGGCTCTGCTCGACGCCGCGCCGATTTCGACCTTGCACAGCTTCTGTCTCCGGCTGGTGCGCGAGCACTTTCACGAACTGCAAATCGATCCCGAAGTCATTGTCCTGGACGAACCGCAGACCCAGCCGCTCATCCGCCAGACGCTGGAAACCTTGTTTGAACGCAATTATGCGGGCGAGACGGCCAACGCGCCAGCGGTGCAGGCCCTGGTGCGTGTTCCAGGCGGCGGCTCGGATACGCGCATTCGGGCGCTGGTGTTGCGGCTCCATCGCTATTCGCAGTCGCGGGCGGACCCGGAACGTTGGCTCGAAGAGCAGTTGACGATGCTCCGGCAGCCCGTGCCCGCACAATGGCGCGAATGGTTCGTGGAAGGATTTCAGAACTGGCTGAACCTGTGGCTGCCGGCGCTCAATCAATTCGCCGGGAACCCGGCAGTTAATCTGGCCGCCGGGGCGCTGCAGGCTGTGCCGGACCGGCCTTCGATGGCGCAAATCGCGGGCGCGTTGTTGGCGATCCGGTCGGCGGACGAACACGAAGACAACTGGCCGTACGGTTCGAAGAAGAACGTTCGCGACCACATCGAAGACTTTTTTGCCGAAGCGGAGTTCCTCCGCTCGCTGGCGCCGGAACCAGGGCGAGATCCGCTGGCCGAGGATTGGGAGTTGGTCCGCCATCACCTGGTTGCCTTGATCGAACTGGCGAAGGAGTTCACCGCCGGGTTCAGCCGGGCCAAACGCGAGCTGGGCGGCGTTGATTTCGCGGATCTGGAACAGTTCGCCCTGCGACTGCTGCGCGATCCGCACAACGGCCGCTTGACTGCGACGGCCCTGGGCTGGCGCGAGCAACTGCACCATGTTTTCGTGGACGAATATCAGGACATCAACGCGGCGCAGGACGCCATCCTGACCGCGTTGAGCGGCGACGACGACGCGGGAAACCGTTTTCTCGTCGGCGACGTGAAGCAGAGCATCTACCGGTTCCGGCTGGCCGACCCTGCCATTTTCCGGGGCTATGAATTGCGCTGGGGCGGCGGCGGCGCCAACGCCAGGCGCATTCCGCTCAGCGACAACTTTCGCAGCCGCGCAGGAATTCTAGAGTTCATCAACCGGCTTTTCGGCGCCTTGATGCGCGCAGAAATCGGCGGCGTGCCTTACGAAGGGTTGAACTTCGCCAACGCCGCCGGGCGAACGCTGCCGGCCGGCGGGAAAGAAGAACGCCCGCGTGTCGAATTTCATTTGATTGCCAGAGGTGACGAGCCGAATGACGGTGATCGCGAAGGTGGCGGTGGCAAAGACCCGGGACCCGCCGACGTGGCCGATCTGCTGGCGGTCGAACGAGAGGCGCGACTTGTGGCGCTCCAGTTGCGCGAGCTGCAACAGAAACGACACGAGATTTGGGACAAGGCGAAGGAGATGTTCAGGCCGGTGCATTGGAACGACATGGTCGTGCTGTTGCGTTCGCCGGCCGGTCGGGTGGAAGCCTTCGCACAGGAGTTCGACCGCCTCGGCGTCCCGCTGGAAGCCGCCCGCGGCGGTTTTTTTGAGAGTATCGAGATCAGCGATTTGCTTTGTCTCCTGAAGTTGATCGACAACCCGATGCAGGACATCCCGTTGCTGGCCGTCTTGCGCTCGCCGCTGGTGGGTTTGTCAGTCGATGAACTGGCGGAGCTGCGCGCTCAGAATCGGGAGTCGAGCTTTTGGCTTACGGTACGACGATTTCATCGGGAGGCTCGCGGCGCAGAAACAAATGCCCCGACGTTCCCGGAGGCTTCCGGATGGAAAAAAGTGGACCTGTTTGTGCGCCAGCTCGATGCCTGGCGAGGATTGATCCGGCAGACCTCCCTGACGCATTGCCTGGAGACGGCGCTCGCCGAAACGCACTATGTGGAGATGTTGTTGGCCGGACCGCGCGGCGCACAACGCGTCGCCAACATACACCGCTTGCTTGACCTGACGCGCCAATACGATCCCTATCAGCGGCAGGGTCTGTTCCGCTTCCTTCGTTTCGTCGAGGCGCAGGAGGAACTGGACCGGGAGCCGGCGTTGGCCCCGACGGCCGACGCCGTTCGGCTGATGAGCATTCACAAGAGCAAAGGGCAGGAGTTTCCGGTGGTCGTGCTGGCGGGCCTGGGCGGGCAATTCAATCTCCGTGATTTGCAGGACGACATCCTGCTCGACGAGACCTACGGGCTGTGTCCGAAGGTCGCGCCGCCCGAAGGCGAGCAACGATACCCGAGCCTGCCCTACTGGCTGGCGCGACGGCGGCAACGACGCGAACTGCTCGGCGAAGAGCTGCGGCTGCTTTACGTCGCCATGACCCGCGCGGGCGATACGTTGCTCCTCACCGCCAGTTCATCGCGCAAAGGCGATCCCAAGTGGGCTGCCGCCGGCACCCGGCCGTTGAGCGATTCGGAGATGTTGTCCGCGCGCGGCTACCTCGACTGGCTCATGCTCTGGCTGCCGCAAGTGACGCGCGAAACAGACTGGGTGAACGGGCACGAAGGCCGGAACGAGTTGTTTTGCTGGAAAATCCATGATCCCTGCGACTCGATGTTCGCCTTGTCCGGCAACGCTCAATCCGAAGCCGGCGCCCAGGGAGCAGAGCGCGTCCCGACGGCTGCGGAGCTGACCGAGTTGCGAGCCCGGCTGCAATGGCGCTATGGGCGCGAGGCGGCGACGCATGAGCCGGCCAAAACCTCCGTCACGGGATTGCGCCGCCGGTGGCGGGACGAAACCGATGAGGAGGCCAGGGAATCGTTTCAAACTCCAGGTTTCGGGTTTCAAGTTGGGTCGCGGGCGCGCGCGGCGGTCAACCAACTCACGGCCGCCGAAATCGGCACGGCGCATCACACATTTTTGCAGAAGGTGTCGCTGGAGCGGACCGGCAGTCGCCAGGAATTGCAGAACGAAGCAGAACGGTTGCGGCACGAAGCGATATTGTCGGCTGAAGAAGTCGAGGTGCTGAAATTCGACGACGTGCTGGCGTTCTGGCTATCGGAACTGGGACGCAACATCCGCGCGCAAACGCCGGACCGGATACACCGCGAATTGCCGTTCACCGCGAGAATGTCACGGGCGGATTTGGAAGCGGCAAAGCTTTCCGGCAACACCGGTTTGCCGGACGACGAGTTTGTGGTAGTGCAAGGGGTGGCGGATGTGGCCATTATTTTGCCGGAGGAAATCTGGCTCGTGGACTTCAAGACGGATGACGTGGACAGCCGCGAGTTGGCCGCCAAGTTGAGTTTCTACGAGCCGCAGTTGAAACTCTACGCTCTGGCGCTGAGCAGGATTTATCGCCGGCCGGCCACGAAATTGTGGCTCCATTTTCTGGCCCTGAAGAAAACGATCCCGGTGGGGAGCGGAATTTAATAAGCGCGTCATTTCATAAGTCCGGTGTTTGCCTCCGCGGCTGCTCTCCGACAGCCTCCGGTTGCTCCCGGCGTTGATCCGTCGAAGGGCCGGCGGTTGCCGGCGGAACGGGCAATTCGCTCTTTTGCAACGCGACCAATGCGGGCCGAACGAGTTGCCCTTGAAAACTGTAGCCGGTGGCGAGGGTCTCGGCGATCCGCGCTTCCGCCGCGGGGACGAGGTTTGCCTCGGCGAGTTGGTGCACTTTGGAATCATAAGGTTCGCCCGGGAGCGCCATAAAGGGAACGAGGCCGACGCGACGGGCGATGTCGCGGCAGGCGTTCTGAAAATGGCCGAGTTGCTCGACCAGATTCGCCTGCCCGGAACGGCCGGCCGCCCGGAACAGCGCAAAAATGTGGTCCAGGATGCCCACCACAATTTGCAGCCATTCATTCTCCGTGCGGCGCAGTTTGTCCACTTCGAGGCGAAGATGATTTTTTTCCGTTTCGTTGGATTTCTTCAGGAATTCACTGAACGCGCGCGCTTCGGTCGTGATGCGCTCGGCAATTTCGCGGGCGGCCTCGACGGCCTGGATCGAATGTTCGTGGGCGGTCTGCCAGTTGGCGCTGGCGTTGGTGATCTGGCGGCCGATGATTTCGATGTTCTGAATTTGCAACACGGCGTTGGTAAGCCGGTCGGCGGCGGCCAGTTTCATCGCCGCGCGGTATTCGAGCAGGAACGGCGTCACGCCCAGCACCGCGCCCAGCGCGACGAATGCGGCACAAAGGAAGGCGACCCAAACGGTCCTGGGCGTTTGGCTCTGCCAGAAAACCAACCAGGCCGCGCCCAACAGCATCACGTCGGCCAGAAAGAACGGCCACTTGGGCAATTTCGGTGCACTCCGATCACTCATAAGCAGACCAGATGTAGCCGATCGATGCGCCCGTGGCGATGCAAAAGTGCCGCGCCCCCGCGTTGACACTCGCCGCCGCAAACCTTACGGTGGGATCGTATGAACGCGCTTCAGGATTCGCTGATCGAGCTGATTCGCCGCACTTCCGCCGAGATTCCCGATGACGTGCAGAACGCCATTCTCGCTTCGCTGGAGCGTGAGAAAAAGGGGACCATCGCCGAGTCCGCGATGAAAATCATCGACCGCAACATCGCGTTAGCCAAACAAAAATCGCAACCGATCTGCCAGGACACCGGCAGCATTTTGTTCTACATCGATTGCCCGGTGGGCCGGGACCAGATTGCGTTCGAGGACGCGGCTTGTCTGGCGGTGAAGAAGGCGACGAAGCTCGGTTATTTGCGGCAGAATTCCGTGGACTCGCTGACGGGCATCAACGACGGCACAAATCTCGGGCCGGGCTCGCCGACGTTTCATTTCCATCAGCAACGCTCGGACGAAATGAATGTCCGGCTGGTATTGAAAGGCGGCGGCTGCGAAAACGTCGGCGCGCAATATTCGTTACCCAACGAGAAGTTGCAGGCGAACCGCGACCTGGACGGCTGCCGCAAAGTGATTCTCGACGCCGTGCTGCAGGCGCAAGGCAAAGGTTGCGGGCCGGGGATCCTGGGCGTGTGTATCGGCGGCGACCGCGCGACCGGTTACGAGTTTTCCAAGCGACAATTCCTGCGCACGATTCCCGACCGCAATCCGGTGCCGGAACTCGACGCGCTCGAACAGGACATCTTGAAGACGGCGAACGAGCTGGGCATCGGGCCGATGGGATTTGGCGGCAAGACGACCCTGTTGGGGGTGAAAATCTGCGCGATCAACCGGTTGCCGGCCTCGTATTTCGTGAGCGTCAGTTATATGTGCTGGGCGTATCGGCGGCTGGGTGTGACGCTGAACGCGAAGGATGAGATCGTGAAGTGGTTGTATTGAAGATGGAATGATGGAGTGAGGGAGTCCATGACTCCAATACTCCGTCATTCCGCCTGATTGTTATGAAGCCACTGACCAGTCCGTTTACCGAAGACAAGGTCCGCGCGCTGAAAGTCAGCGACGAAGTTTTGATCTCCGGGGTCCTCTTCACCGGCCGCGACGCGGTGCACAAGTATCTGCACGACGGAGGCGGGTTGCCGCCGGGCGTGAACTTGCGCGACGCGATTCTCTATCATTGCGGGCCGGTGGTGCTGAAGGACGAGCAGGGAAACTGGAAGGTGACCGCGGCAGGCCCGACGACCTCGATTCGCGAGGAGCCTTACCAGGGCCAAATCATTAAAACCTTCGGTCTTCGCGGTGTGATCGGCAAAGGCGGCATGGGTGACCAGACCCTCGCTGCGTGCAAGGAATCCGGCTGTGTTTACCTGCATGCCGTCGGCGGCGCGGCCCAGGTGTTGGCCGAGTGCGTCAAAAAAGTACGCCAGGTTTATTTCCTCGAAAAATTCGGTTCGCCCGAGGCGATCTGGGAATTGGAAGTGGAGAATTTCCCTGCCGTCGTGACGATGGACGCGCACGGCAACTCGCTGCACAAAGAAGTTTTCGCGGCGAGCCAGGCGGAGTTGACCAGGCATTTGTGAGCAGTGACCTGAAAAGTTCCCGGCCGGACCGGTTGGTGGTTCACGAACCGGCATCGCGGCCGTCTCATTTCGGTGCCGGTCCGCGGGTGACCATTCCGCGGGTGTTGGCGGTGTTGTGCCCCGTGGTCGCGCCGGCCGAAGCCGCGCCGGCGACACCTCCCATCGGACCGGAACTGACCGAACTATTCTGGGCGCTCTACCTTTTGGTGGCGTTGGTGCTGGTCGGGATCCTCTGGGCGGGGATCATCCGGCGCAATATGCGGCATCGGACCGAAACGATCCGCCGACGCGAAGCGGCGCTGGAGGAACATTACCGCGAGTTGTTCGAAAATGCCCACGACATCATTTTCACGCACGACCTGGAAGGCAATCTGACATCGCTGAACAAGGCGGGCGAACAAATCCTTGGCTATTCGCGCGAAGAGGCGGTCCGGTTGAACTTCACCCACCTGATGGCCCCCGGACTTCAGGATTCGTTCCGCGAAATTCTGAGACTGCTCAAGGACGGGCCGAGCAACGCTCATTGCGAGCTGGAAGTGCGGGCCAAAGACAGCCACAGGGTCGTGCTCCGCGTGAATTTGCGTTTGCAACAGTGGTCCGGCCGCCCGCTCGTGCAGGGAATCGCCTGGGACATTACGGAACGGAAACACGCCGAGGCGGCGCTCCAGGAAAGCGATCAACGGCTCCGTCGGTCGCTGGAGGAACGGGTGCAGTTGGGCCGCGATTTGCACGACGGGATCATCCAGTCCATTTACGCGGTCGGCCTGGGGTTGCAGGAGTGCCGCAACCTGCTCGCGCAGAATCCGGCGGAGGCCCAGGCGCGGCTGGCCCAGTCCGTCTCCGACTTGAACCTGGTGATCCGCGACGTGCGCAATTTCATTGTCGGCCTGGAGCCGGAAGCATTGAAAGGGCGGGAGTTTAATGCCGCGCTGCAATCACTGGTTTCGGCCATGAGCCGGACGCAGGCGGCGCAATTCTCATTCGACATCGACGCTCCGGCCGCGGAAGCGCTGAACGGCCGACAGGCCGCGCACCTGCTGCAGATTGCGCGCGAAGCCATGAGCAACAGCCTGCGGCATGCCCGCGCGCACAGCACCGTCGTTTCCCTGAAAAAACAAAACGGGTGCGTGAGGCTGGAAGTCCGGGATGATGGCACGGGTTTTGCCCCGGAAACCTCCGGCACCCGCGGCCATGGACTGCGCAACATCGCCGCGCGCGCAGACGAACTGGGCGCGCGCAACGAAATTGTTTCCACACCGGGCAAAGGCACGCGCGTCCTTGTTGAACTGCCCGCACGCCAGCTTTATGAACCCGGCTGAATCGACACCGATCCGTTTGCTGATTGTGGACGACCACAAAGTGGTTCGCCTGGGACTGCGAACGTTGTTGAGCCGCCATGCCGGAGTCGAGGTCGTCGGCGAAGCGGGCTCGGTGGCCGGGGCGGTGGAGGAAGCAACGCGCCTGCAGCCGGATGTCGTGCTCATGGACATTCGTTTGCCCGACGGCAACGGATTCGAGGCGTGCCGGCAGATCCGCAAAGCGCAGCTCGAAACGCGCGTGTTGTTTCTCACGTCGGTTGCCGACGAAGAAATCGTTCTGGAATCCATCGATGCCGGCGGCGACGGTTATTTGCTCAAGGAAATTGATGAAGAGAATCTGGTTGGCGCCATACGAAACGTTGCCGCC
>DASPXS010000257.1:0-2719 GCA_035637175.1 Haliangiales bacterium
ATTATCATGGTTCGGGTTGCGGCGCCGCGCTGTGACTCGATAAAAAAAGCCGCAGGCGGATCACCTGCGGCAGGGGGTTTATACGGCTTCGCTTTACGGCAGCCCCACGCGCAGGTTTGCCGGGCCAAAATAAAACCAGCCAGCAAACCAGATGCGAAATCGTGGACTGCCGGAATTCATGCCCGGCAGACTACCAGACCGCACGCTGACGTCAAGCCTGCTGCGCGACGCGTCGCGCACGCCGTGTTTCAGGCGTTTCGTCGTTTCGTCCGGGCCTTGACCCGCCGACAGGCATTCCGTACTATCGGGCAAGCGTTTAATTTCATGAGACTGGCCCCATCCATCGCACTGGCGGCGCTGTTGCTGCCACCCGGACCAACCCGAGGCGCGCCGTCCAGCCCGATGACCGTCAACGGCATCGCGGTCAAAGTCAACGCCACCGTCATCACCTTTCAGGAAATTGACGATGAATTGGACGACAATTCGCTGCGTTTGTTGAGGCTCCGATACGACCGGCAGCCGGAAGCGTTCCAGCAACAGGTGGAAAAGCTCAAGCGTGACAAGGTGCAGCTCCTCGTCGAACGGCAACTCATTTTGGACGAGTTCAAAACTGCCGGCTATAAAATGACCGAAAGCTATGTTGACGAAGAGGTCAAACGCCGCATCCGCAATCAGTTCGGCGATCGCGTTCGCATGATCAAATCACTGGAACACGAGGGCGTGAGCTATGAAGCCTTCCGCCAGCGTTTGCGGGAGGACTTTATCGTGCATGCCATGGAATACAAAAACATCGGTTCGGAAAAAATCATCGTCTCACCGCATAAAATCGAAACCTACTACGCGCAGAACCCCGACAAGTTCAAGGTCGAAGACGAGGTTAAGCTGCGGATGATTTTTTTGGCGAACAAACCCGATCGCGACGCGGAGGCCACCAAGCAAAAGGCCCGGGAAGTCCTCGCGGAAATCAAAGGCGGCGCGGACTTTGCGGAGAAGGCCCGCAGCCATTCCGACGGCTCCCAAGGTTCGGAAGGCGGGCTCTGGCCGCCCGTGGACCGCAAAACCCTGCGGGAAGACCTCGCAAAGGTCGCTTTCTCGCTGAAGCCCGGTGAAACCAGCGACGTCCTTGAAAGGGACGACGGCTGTTACCTGATGAAGGTCGAGGAATTTCACGCGGCCCACATCAAGGCGTTGAATGAAGTTCGCCCGGAGATTGAGAAAACGCTCGACACCGAGGAACGACAACGCCTGCGCAAAGACTGGATTGAGCGACTCAAGACCAAGGCTTTCATCAGTTATTTCCCGACCATCTGACTTCCGCCGCGGCGGACCATTCCTCGCCCGCGCGGCGAGCAACCGCCAACGAGGCGCCAGGGTTGAGAACTCCCCATGACGGGCTGGACCGGCATTTCTCTCGGCGACATCACCGGGATCGGCCCCGAAGTGACTCTGAAGGCTTTGGCCCGTGAACTGGACGCCGACGATACCCGTTACCTTTTGCTCGGCGACCCGGGCCACCTGGCGCGCTTGAACGAACAGCTTCGGCTCCGGCTCTCCCTGCAGCCGTTCCGCCAATACGATCGACCGGGCCGCATTTTCGTCCTCCGTCCGTCGTCCGACCCGTTGCCAGAGTCCTTGCCGCCCGGTTCGCCGCTCGCCGCGCGCGCCGCGCTCGAGTGGCTCGCCGACGGCGCGCGACGCTGCCTCCGTCGGGAAATCGATGCGCTGATCACCGCACCCGTAAACAAGGAAGCCATCATCCGTTCCGGCGAAAAATCGTTCGTTGGCCAGACCGAGTTTCTCTCCCAACTCGCCGGCACCGATCGCACGGCGATGATGCTCCTCGGCGAAGACGACCGCCACCGACGGCTGCGCGTCGCGCTGGCGACAACGCATGTCCCGCTCAAACTTGTCGCCGACCAATTGTCGCAGGCGAAAATCGAGCGGACCATCGAGCTGGCCGCCCAGGCGTGTCGCGACCTCGGTCTGCCGCGCGGGCGCGTCGCCGTCTGCGGTCTGAATCCGCACGCCGGCGAAGGTGGCCAGCTTGGCACCGAGGAGCAGACCCTCATCGCACCCGCGGTGCGCGCCGCGCAGAAGCGCGGCTTTGATGTCGTTGGCCCTCTGGCCGCCGACACCTTGTTTTACCAGGCTTATCGCGGTGATTACGATGCCGTCGTGGCCATGTATCACGACCAGGGGCTCGCCCCGCTGAAAATGATCGGCTTCGATAACGGCGTGAACTGGACGCTTGGTCTGCCGTTCATTCGCACCTCGCCCGACCATGGCACGGCCTATGACATCGCCGGCCAGGGAAAAGCGGAGCCGTCCAGCATGCAGGCGGCGATGAAGTTGGCAAGACAACTCGCCCGCACATGGGAGACCTGGTATAGTGTCCACTAAGTCCTTTTTTTGGATCCATTCCTGATGCTAGCATCGGCAGTCCCCACCCTCGGACGCCCTACTTCGCGACCCGTTTCAACCATTCGCGAACCACAACCCATCGGGCGTGCCGCGAAATCTTGCCGGTCATGGCAACCGTTGGCGTCCGATAGGGGGGATTTTCGAATCCTGGAGGTCTCTTTCCAGTTTCGGGACGAAAAATCACCATTTTGAGACAGCGATGCCAACGGGATGTGAGCTGACGAATATAAAACGGGCCGTTCGATGCATCGGCAACCTGCGGCGATTCGCCTTGTTTCGTTGGTCCGGATCGAGGGGC
>DASPXS010000258.1:0-5932 GCA_035637175.1 Haliangiales bacterium
TTATCCCGGCTCGCCGCGGGGATGTCGATAGCAGAGTCGCGAGGAAGGTCGGGCAGGGCGCGTTCAAGAATGGGGCGGGGACGGCCTCGTCCCCGCATTTTGTCGGGAGCACGGAGTTTTGCGGGGACGAGCCGTCCCCGCCGCCGTCCTCGCCCCTGCTCGCTCACGTTCTTGAACCCGTCCTGGGCAGCCGGCGAACCGGATGACGCAGGCTCAGGCCAGCGCGCGGGCGATTTTTTCGATGATGCCGATTCCTTCTTCGGCTTCGCTGCGCCGCAGGTTCAGGGGCGGCAGCAGGCGAATCACCTGGTTGCCCGACGGAATCGTCAGCAGTCCCGCTTCGTGCAATCGCGTGACGAATTGAAGCGAAGGCGCCTTCCCGTTGTCCGCGATCGCCCGGATGCCCGGCGCCAGTTCAACGCCCAGCATCAGTCCGAGTCCGCGCACGGTTTTGATGACCGTGGGGTATCGTTGCGACAAAGAGAGGAGTTCGGTCTTCAGGAATTCGCCCACGACGCGCGCGTTCTCCGCGAGTCTTTCGCCCTGGATGACTTCGAGCACCCGGAGCGCCACTGCACAAGCGAGCGGCGTGCCGCCGTAAGTCGTCGCATGGGCTCCCGGGCCGAGCAAATCCGCATAGGGCGCGCGCACCCAGAATGCGCCGATCGGAAACCCGCCGCCGAGCGATTTGGCCATCGCAATGCCATCGGGCAGGAAGGAAAGCGGGGCGGGCGTCCCGCCGGCTGCGGAGTTTCGCGGATACGGGGATTCCTGCCCCGGGCTGCCATTATCGTGAAGCAGGCGCGACGCCGGCCCCGTTGCCTCCAGAATCCGCTGAAAACTCTGGAAACGTCCGGTTCGGAAATGCCCGCACTGCACGCCGTCGATCAGCAGCAGAAGTCGCTTCTCGTCGCACAATCGGCGCAGGTCCAGTAAATACTCCGGCGTCGCGGGGATGATGCCGCCCTCGCCCTGGACGCCTTCGATGAGCACCGCGACAGTCGCGGGTGAAATCGCGGATCGCACGGCGTCGAGGTCGTTGAAAGGCACGTGCCGGAACCCCGGCACCGCCGGCTCGAAACCTTTCTTCACCTTTTCCTGGCCCGTCGCCGCGATGCCCGCGAGCGTGCGGCCGTGAAACGAATTCTGAGCCGTGATGATTTCGTAACGGCCTTCGTCATGGCCGAACTTGCGCGCCACTTTGAACAGGCCTTCGTTCGCTTCCGCGCCGCTGTTGCAAAAAAACACTTTGCCGGGCGCAACCAGGTTGACCAGCGCTTCGGCCAGCCGCCCCTGCGGTTCGGTGTAGTAAAGGTTCGAGACATGGATGAGTTTGCCCGATTGCTCGACGAGCGCCCGGGTGATTTCGGGATGCGCGTGCCCCAGGCAGCAGACGGCGATGCCGCCGCCGAGGTCGAGATAACGCCGCCCGGCCACATCATAGAGAGAGCTTCCCAATCCATGGCTTGGCGCAATGTCAAATCGCGCATAGCTCGGAATCACGTTCTTTTGAAACAACGCCCGGACGGCAGCCAGATCGTTGCGGACGATGGCGGGCGGTGCCGGAACAATTTCTTTCAGTTTGTGCCTTTCCATGTTCTTGCCTGCGTCACGGTTTCCGTGGCGCGTCGGGTGCCACAGTAATCACCAGACGCCGATAGCGTGTCAATGGCGGCGAGCCGGAATCGGTTGCCGCCAGGACAACGTGGATGGCTCGGGCTTCGCCGACGGAGGGCGCCACAAACCACGCCCGCGGCGTCAGGGTGTCGTGTATTTCAATCGCGGGGCCGCGGTAGCTGCCCGGCTCGGGATAGTAAATCCACTCGAATGACAACGGTTGGCGGTCCGGATCCTCGGACCCGCTGGCGTCGAGCCGGACGGTTTCTCCTGACTTGGCCGTTCGCCGGAGGTCGCCGGTCACGCGGGCAACCGGCGGATGGTTCGCCTCGCGGATGTCTTTAACGCACCAGTCGAGGCGAGCGCGAAAATCGTTCTGCAGATGAACTGACCACCGGGCGAGGGTGTTGTCGCGGTTCGCGGTGCCGTTCCAGTGATCGGATTGATTGGCCCAATAGTAGCGCCTGCCGGCGAAATTTGTATCGAGTCCGTAACGGCCCGCCCAACTGCCCCAGCCCGGGTGCTCCGGATCGTTCATTCCCGTGGGCACCAGGTAGAGAAATGTCATCGTGTCTCCTTCCTTCTGCCGGTGCGTGGTATTCGTCGGATACAACGCGCCGAGCGGACCGTGGCCGGTAAGGCAGTCGCGCGCCAGTTCGAAGCTGCCCGCGTCTGCGGTCAGGGCTGAGAAACGGTGATACCAGCGCCGGCCGTCCAGCTCGGGCCGGAACGTGTCCACCCAGAGCGGGAAGGGCGGCCTCACCGTTGTGCCGTGCTGGTCAAATTTGTCCGCGGAACTGAGCCGCAGTCGGCGCTTGAATGTTGCGTAGCCGTCCGCGCCGCGTTGGCGCAGCACCTGGTCGAGCGCCCGCTTCAAATTATTCGTCGCGGCGCCGCGGTCCGTGCCCCAATCCGAGTACCAGAGCGGGCGTGGATCCCTACTGTCCACCGCCGCGATGATCAAATTCACCGCGTCGTCCGTATCGTTGTAGCCCGCCACGGTGCGGCGGGAGAGGAATTCCAACGCGGGATAACGCGGGTCGTGCCTGACCAGGTTGGGGTGACAGTCGCCATAAGCCTTCAACAACCGCCGCACGATACCCAAGCCGGTCCGTTCCGGATTCTTGTTTTCCCCATCGCGCGCGTGCGGGCGATTCGCGATGATGCCTTCGATGTCCCACTCATTCGCGTAAAGGAGGAATCGGACGAGCGACTGTTCATCGTCGGGATCGCCGCCCGCGTCGGTTTCGATAATCAGCCGGAGTCGGTCCTGGGCGGGTGTGACGGTCGTCCAGGCAACCAACATCGCGCCCAGGATCGCCGGCACCACGCGTGCGCGAAGCGAACCGTTCATGGTTTGGTTCCGATGGGTAACGATGTCACAACACAATTTCGGTGCCCACTCCTTCGTCGGTGAAAATTTCCAACAAGGTTGAATGATCCACGCGGCCATCGACGAACGAGACCTTGTCCACGCCCGCCTGGATCGCGGCCACGGCGCTATCAACTTTTGGAATCATTCCTTTATCAATGACGCCGGCTTTCTTCAAACCGTCCACCTCGCCGATTTGCAAATGCGGGATCACGCTGGCCGGATCATTCGGGTCGCGCAACAGGCCGGGCACGTCACTCATGAACACGAGCCGTTTGGCCTTCAGCGCGATGGCAGCCCGCGCCGCGGCCAGGTCGGCGTTGCAATTGTAAGTCCTGCCACCCCCGTCGCGCGCCGTCGGACTGATGACCGGCGTGATGCTGCGCCGGATGCACTCGCGCAACGGTTCGGTGTTCACCGCCGTCACTTCGCCGACGAACCCGAGGTCGAGGTCTTCGCCTGTGGCGGCTTTGAGCAGCAGCTTGCGGCCGGTGAAAATTTCCGTGCCGGAGAACCCGCGCGCCTTGCCCCCCAGCGCGTTGATGGCTGCAACAATCTCCGGATTGATCTCGCGCGACAACACCTGTTCGACCACGTTCATCGTCGGCTCGTCGGTCACGCGCATGCCCTGGAGGAAATCGGCCTTGATCCCGGCGGCGTCCATCGCGCGGCTGATGGCCTTGCCGCCGCCGTGCACAACCACCGGGTTGATGCCGACCGCTTCGAGAAACACGATATCGCGCGCGACGCCTTCGCGCACCTGTGGGTCGGGTGAATCCATAAAACTGCCGCCGTATTTGACGACGAAGGTCTGGCTGCGGAAACGTTGGATGTAAGGCAACGCTTCCAGGAGCGTGGCGGCTTTGGCGATCAGGTCTTGCATCGATTTGCGATTTGCGATTTGCGATTTTTGATTTGTTCGCGAGACCGGGTGTCCGGCGCCTTTTCTCCAACATTATGGCTTCAGCGCCTCCACTTCCAGCCGAACCATCTTCAGGTGAACGTTTCCTGCGGCGTCCGCGGGAAAGCGGTTCACATATTCTTTCACGACGTCTTGAATCATGTCCTCCCGTTCCGATTCGGGGACGCGCTCGGTGAACGGCAGCCAGGTCGTGCGAATCCACGTCGCCAATCCGCCCGCGCCGGCCTGAGGCATGTCCTTGGGCACAAGTTCAACTCGGCGCGCTGACAGGCCGGCTTCCGGTAGCCAGCGCGCATATTCTTCCGGGCCGTAAAAATGGTAGGGGAACCCGAACCCGTCAAAATATCTTCGCCAGCGATCTCTCGCCGTTACCGCCTCGACCGCTTCAAGAATCTCCGTTGCATTCCCGCGTCCGCCGCAAGAGATGATCAACCTGCCGCCGCGGCGCATGACCCGGCTCACGCCTTTCAGAATCGCCGGATGATCTTCAATCCAGTGGAGCGCGGCATTCGAGAAAACGATGTCAAACGAATGTTTCAATGCGACGCGTCGCGCGTCCAGGCACACGAACTCCAGATTGGGAAACCGGTTGTGATCATAATGAGCGCGGGCGAACTCGATCATCTCCGGCGAACCATCGAGACCCACGACCCGTCCGCGTGGCACGGCGGCGGCAATTTCGGCCGTGACCTTGCCGTCGCCCGAGCCGACATCGAGCACCGATTCATCGCCTCTGAGCTCGAGCCGGGCGATCAATTCCCGCGCCCAGGCGAGCTGGGCCGCCGAATGCTTCGCATACTCTTCTGGATTCCACTTGTGCATGCCTGACGGGTTTTCGCGGCTGCGACGCCGGAACACCGACTCCGCGCATCGAGGTGGGATCGCGCACGGTCGCTGACTCGGAACAGAAAGGTACCCTCACCTTCCGACAAACGCATTCACAAACTCTCACGCGAAGGTCGAGCGCAAAATGTTTTCGTCCTCACTGAGGGTTTTGCCGGTGGCTTGGCGCAGAGCCTGGTCCCGCCGAAACCAGACCATCACGTTTCCATTTGTCTCTGGATGTCGGCCCGGTGGTGCAGGACGATTTCCCGGAACGCGGCGAGCGCAGGCGAGACCGAGTCGTGCCGCCAGACCATGCGGAGTTCAAATCTTGGCGACGCGGGTGTCACCGCGCGTAACAGGCATTCCTCGTGGTACAGATATCGAACATATGCGGGCACAAGCGATGCGCCCAGGCCGGATTCGACCAGGGTGAGCACAGCGGCCATGAGGTTGGCTTCGTAAACGATGCGGGGTGTGAAGCCGGCCCGGCCACACAGGGCAACGCACGCGTCGAACACATCGGGCGCTCCGCGCCGGTGGAACTGCACGAAATTTTCGCCGGCCAAATCACGCAGGTTCACCCGCGTGCGCGCGGCCAGCCGATGTTCTTTGGGCAGGGCCAGCATAAGCCGATCGGTGTAAATCGTTTTGCCATCGAGCCAATCGTGGGTCTCTTTCGGGAACGGACTGCTGAAACCGACATCAATTCCGCCTGACTCCAGCGCCGACAGTTGTTCCTCCGGGCCCATCTCGCTCAGGTTCAGTTCCACATCGGGATACCGCTGCCGGTAGGCGCGAATGACGCGCGGAAGAAACGGGCTGGCCGCAGACACCATGAACCCGATCGCCACGCGGCCGATCTCGCCGCGTGCGGCACGCTGGGCTATTCGCTTCGCCTCCTCGGCGTGCCGGAGGATTTCGGTGGTCTCGCGCAGAAAGGCCGCGCCGGCGGCGGTGAGTTGGACGCTCCGCTTGGTGCGCAACAGCAACTTCACGCCGAGTTCATCTTCGAGATCAAGAACGGTCTGACTGATGGCCGGCTGTGCGACGTGCAGGCGGCGCGACGCCTGCGTGTAGTTCAGGTGCTCTGCCACGGCCGCGAAATAGCGCAAATGTCGCAGGTCCATCGCCGGAAAATTATCACCGAATCCGATGACTGCAATCGCATTATACGATTTGCCCGATAAGTCGCCGTG
>DASPXS010000259.1:0-7148 GCA_035637175.1 Haliangiales bacterium
AGGCGACTTCTTGAAGAGCTGTGATCTGGAACAAATCACCACAACGGCCGACGCGATGAACGCAAGAAACGCCACGAACACAAGAAAGCTGAAGAAGGCAATAACCGCGTCAAAGCAGCTTCTTATTTTCGCGCCGTCGAGTTCTCTGAATCCCGTTCGTGCCATTCCTGCGCGAATATTTGCAGATGTCATGCCACGAGACGCGAAGGCTCAAAACAGGCCAAAAGCCGTGAATGCGACGCAAAATGCCGTGCAGTTGCATCGAAGTTGCACTGCGTCGAGACGGCGGTTCATTTCACTTGACTCCGGTTTGGGGTCTTCAAGACTGCTGCCTATGGCGAATCAACCGCTGCCAGCCTGGCGTTTTGTCTCCTTCAATGAAACCGAGGTCGAGAAACTGCCCGGCAAAACGCATTATTGGCATTGCAAACCTGGAATGGTGCGGGAAACCAACCTGATGTTCGTCCGCGCTCAACTGCCGCCGGGTGAAGCGCACCCGTTTCATTTTCATCCCCGGATGGAGGAGATTCTCTATGTGCTTTCCGGTACGGCCGAGCAGTGGGTGGAAAAAGAAATGCGCCTCATGACAACGGGTGATTCGCTGTATCTGCCGGCCGGTGTCGTTCACGGCACCTACAACACGGGCGCCGAAGTGCTCGATTTTCTGGCCGTGCTTTCTCCGGCGCAAAGCGCAGGGCCGGTGACCGTCGAAGTGGGCGACCGGGAACCGTGGAAATCGCTGCGCGCATGATCCCGCCTTTGCCTGTTCCTCCTGCTCTTACTCTTCCTCATTAAGATTAAGATTAGGATTAAGATTAAGGTCAGGATTAAGCGACAAGCGCCGCGATGAAAACCCTCCATCTCTACCTGACCCGGCAGGTCCTGGCCACGCTGGCGATGACGGTCACCGTGTTCACGCTCGTGCTCCTGCTGGGCAATGTGCTGAAGGAAATCCTGGCGCTGCTGGTCAACGGTCAGGCGACCATCAGCCTGGTCGTTCAGGCCATCGCGTTGCTGGTTCCCTTCGTGCTCGCCTTTGCGCTGCCGATGGGCATGTTGACTGCTGCCCTGTTGGTCTTCGGCCGGTTCAGCGCCGACCAGGAATTGACCGCGGTGCGGGCCAGCGGCGTGAGCCTGGTTGCCTTGATCACGCCCGTGCTCCTGTTGAGCGCCGGGCTGAGTTGCGTTTCGGCGCTGGTCAACCTGCAGGTTGCGCCCCACTGCCGCGTGGCGTACAAAAACCTTCTCTTTCGCGTCGGCCTGGAACGGTCCACTTCGCTCATCCTCGAGGACCGTTTCATGGATGATTTTCCGGGTTACATCGTTTACGTCAAAAAAAAGAGCGGGACGAACCTGCAGGATGTGTCGATCTGGGCGCTGGACGCCCAGGGCACATTGACCAATCGCGTCCACGCGGCCCGGGCCACCGTCGTTTCCGACGCGGCCAACCAGCGCGCGTTTCTTCGTCTGTATCAAGTCCACCAATATGATCTCGTGACCTGGAGCGGCGTCAGTTATGCCGATGAAATCCCCCAGACACTGACCGGCAGACCGCCGACCCGGGCGACGCTCAATGTCAGTTTGAGCGACATGACGTTCAGACAACTGCGGCAAAAACTGCGCGAACTCGATCAACTGAGCGCACAGGCCAGGCCGATCGCGCCTGCAAGTTCGGAACAATTGCGCGATCAAAAACGCCAGCTCGAAGCTCTCAAAGCCGACCTCACGATGCCGGTGCGCGTGCAAATCCATCGGCAGATCGCTTTTTCGTTCGGCTGCATCGGCTTCACGCTGGTGGGCATCCCGCTGGGCATTCGCGCGCATCGGCGCGAAACCAGCGCCGGGGTGGCGATGGCGCTCATCCTCTCGCTGGTTTACTTCAGCTTCATATTCGTCGGCCAATCGCTGGATACCCGTCCCGAACTCGCGCCGCACCTGATTGTGTGGTTGCCGAATTTTATTTTCCAGGCTGTCGGCGCAGTGCTCCTGTGGCGCGCCAACCGCGGCGTGTAGCGCACGAACCGGAGCCTGCGAGCCCGCTTCCCCCTCCACTCGACTCGCTCAGGGTTCGGGCTAAAAATCGCGCATTACGCATCACGATTCGCGGGTCAGTCCGTTTTGGCGATTGACGGGCGCGAGGGCTTGAGTTGGACTGTCCTTCATGATTCCTAAGAGGTGGTTCCGCGTTTTATTTCGACTCCAACTGATCCTGGTTTGCGCCACAGTCGTTGGACGCGCCGAGGTCAGGCTGCCGGCAGTTTTTTCGGACAACCTGGTTCTCCAACTGGGGATGCGTACGCCGATCTGGGGCTGGGCCGATGAGGGCGAGAAGGTCACGGTTACGTTCCGAGGCAAGAAAGTGTCCGCGACCGCCAGAAACGGCAAGTGGCTGGTGAAACTGCCAAGTGCAAAGGCCGGCGGTCCGGACACGCTGCTCGTTGAGGGCAAAAACCGGGTCGAGTTGAAGAACGTGTTGGTTGGTGAAGTGTGGATTTGCAGCGGTCAATCGAATATGGAATTTCCATTGGACCGGTCGTTTGAATCCGAAAAGGACATCGCGAATTCTGCCAATCCGAACCTCCACCTTTTCACCGTTACCAAGTCAAAGGCCAACGAGCCCATGGACGATGTCAAAGCCAGTCCTAACATCGGCTGGGTGGAGTGCAACCCGGACTCGGCTCAAAAGTTTTCGGCGGTGGCTTATTATTTTGGACGCGCGCTGCAAAAGGCGCGCGGCGTGCCGGTCGGTTTGATTCACACGTCTTGGGGCGGTTCGCCGGCCGAGGTGTGGGTTCGCGAAGCCGTATTGGCAGCGGATCCCGAATACAAGCGTGACATCCTGGATACCTACCCTGCCAAACTCGAGCGGCATCAGGCGGATTTGGCCAAATGGGAAAAAGAAGCTGGCGACCTCAAAAAGGAGGGCAAGGAGCCGGCGGGCGTTCGTCCACGGCCCCCATGGAAACCGGCCGAACTCTACAACGGGATGATCGCGCCGCTGATTCCCTACGCCATCAAAGGCGCCATCTGGTATCAGGGGGAATCGAATGCCGACCGCGCCTGGCAATATCGCCGGCTGTTTGCCGATATGATCCGCAACTGGCGCCGTGACTGGGGCCAGGGCGATTTTGCCTTTCTTGCCGTGCAACTCGCGCCTTGGGACAGAAACAAGAAGCGTTCGCTCCAGGAGATCACCGCCGCGCCCGGCGAGAGCGATTGGGCCGAGTTGCGCGAGGCGCAACTGCTGGCGACGAAAGCGCTGCCCCGGGTGGGCATGGCCGTGATCACCGATGTCGGCGACAAGGACGACATTCATCCCACGAAGAAGGAGCCGGTGGGCGGACGATTGGCGCTGGTGGCGCGGCGGCTCGTTTACGGCGAACCCATCGAAGATTCCGGGCCCAGTTACCGAAGCAGTCAGCTTAAAGGCAACAAGATGATCTTAACTTTCGACCACGTGTCCGGCGGACTCGAGGCGCGCGGCGGCCGGTTGCGCGGATTTGCCATCTGCGGGACCGACCGAAAGTTCGTCTGGGCCAGCGCGGAAATTGACGACGGCAAGGTGGTCGTGAGCAGCCCGCAAGTGGAGAAACCGGTGGCGGTCCGTTACGGCTGGGCCGATTACCCGGTCGTGAACCTGTTCAATCGCGAAGGCCTCCCGGCGTCACCGTTCCGCACGGACGATTTTCCGATGATCACCGCGCCAAAGAAATGAATGGAGCGCGGGCAGCCGAACGCGGGCGAATCAGGGGCGAATGACAAACAACTAGAGGATATGCTACACTGCGCGGCCTTAAATCGGCTGTTTCCCCCTCACCCTTACCCTCTCCCCCAGGGAGAGGGGAACACCATCCGAAGCTTCGTGCTGCTCAAGGCTGGCGCGGCACACCCCGCGCTCCGGTGTTCCAAAAACCAGGGGACCCTCCTCCCTCTCCCTTGGGGTGAGGGCCGGGGTGAGGGGAAACAGAATACAGCCTACCCCACGATTCCTTCTTTACGACTTCGCGGCGCCCGGAGATTTGTGATTCACCTGGTTTCCGTCGTGCCACTGATGTTGTGCGGTTGCGCCGGGCAACCGCCGCAGGAGGCAACCGCGACGTCGTCTCCACCGCAACCTGGCCTGATGAAATCGGAATTCATTTTCGCCGCCGCGCCGTTCAAAAGCAGCCATGCCTCGACCCTTGTCGAGACGAAAGACGGTCTGGTTGCCGCCTGGTTCGGCGGGCCCCATGAGCGGCATCCGGACGTGGTCATCTGGACCGCGCGTTACGACGGACACAACTGGTCTGCTCCCGTCCAGGTGGCCGATGGCATCCAGGCCGGCGGCCAGACGCGAGATCCCTGCTGGAATCCGGTTCTCTTCCAACCGAAGGAGGGGTCATTGCTGCTGTTCTTTAAAGTGGGTCCGAGCCCGTCCGAATGGTGGGGCATGCTCACGACCTCGACCGACAACGGCCAAAACTGGTCGAAGCCGAAGCGCTTGCCCGACGGTCAGGTCGGGCCGGTGCGAAACAAACCGGTCGTGCAGCCGGACGGTTCGCTGCTGTGCGGCGCCAGCACGGAGGATCGCGGCTGGCGCATTCACATGGAACGAACGCTCGACCCGGGAACGAGCTGGGAACGCACGCCGCCGCTCAACGACGGAAAAAAGCTCGGGCTCATCCAGCCAACCATTCTCCAGTGGCCGTCCGGCAAAACCCAAATCCTATGCCGCAGCAAACAAGGGAAGATTTTTGAAAGCTGGATGAACGGCGACTGGAAAAGCTGGGGCGCGATTACACCAACGATGCTGCCCAATCCAAACAGCGCCATTGACGCGGTCACGTTGAAAGACGGCCGCGCTCTGTTGGTTTACAATCACAGCTCGACGTCGCGTTCGATGTTGAACGTCGCGGTTTCAAATGAGGGCGGACAATGGCGGGCGGCGCTCGTTCTGGAAAATGAGCCGGGAGAATTTTCCTATCCCGCGGTTATTCAAACCAGCGACGGCCTCGTCCATGCGACCTACACCTGGAAACGCAAGCGCATCAAACACGTCGTCATCGATCCGGCGAAGCTCGTCCTGCGGGAAATGCCGAATGGCAGGTGGCCGGAGGAGAACTGACGAAGGACCAATGTCGAATGTCGAATGTCGAATGACGAAAGAATGACGAAACCCGAAGCGCGAAAAGCACGGCAGCCACGGGCCGCATCATTCTTCGTCATTCCGGTTTCTTGCGTCATTTGACATTCGGATTTCGTCATTCCCTGGGCTGGTGACCAATGCCCGAACCGCGCGTCAACCGGAAACCGACGTTCTTTTGGCAAGGTGTTCTCATTTTGCTGCCGGCCTGCCTGCTGGCCGCGCTCGGCTTGTATTCGCTCCGAAAAGATCGCCTGCTGCTGGAAAGCGAAGCGCAGACCCGCGCCCAACAATTGGCGGACGATCTTGCCGATGCGGTGTGGAATGACTGGAATCGCGTCGAACAAGCTTCGACCAACCGCTCGGCGGTCACCTGGAATCCTTACTTCTCCTGGTTTCGCAACGGGTCCTATTTCGAGATCGATCCGTCCGGCCGATTGATCTTCCCGCCGCCGTATTCCGCGGTGCCGGTGCCGCAGCCGCTCGACGAGAACGTTCTCGACGCGCACCAACGCGAGCTCTGGCGGGCGGTGTCCGAGGCGCTGTTCAAAGGCGACTCGGCGACCGGGCCGCGGAAGCGATTTCTGCAAAGTGAACCTCCATCGCGATTTGCCGCCAACGCCACGTTCCTGCTCGGCGCGTTGCTCCTGAAATCCGGCGATGGCGAGGGCGCGCGGTTTTTGAACGAGGTTTGCTACCGGTCCGCGAATGAGACGTCCGAAGCGGGCCTGCCGCTGGCGCACCTCGCGGAGTCGCTGCTTCTGAATCTGGCCACGCCGGCGCGATCACGGCGCAGGAGCGGCGTCGGGCGTGGGCCGCGTTCGCGTGGAATGTGGATAACGAATTCATCATGCTGGCGCCGCTGAATGAGGCCGCCTTCAAACGGGCCAACCACATCCTTGATCATTGCCATCCAACGGTGGGCTTGCGCTCCCTGGATGCCCTCCACCTGGCTACTTGCGATCAACTGCAGGATTGGCCGCTCTGCACGACGGATGTCCGCATGCGCCAGGCGGCTGAACTCCTCCGTTTCCCACTCACGCCGCTGTCCTCGTAACTGGTTTGCGCGCGCCCATGGGCGTGATAGTGGCACGGGCGTCCCGCCCGTGTGTCCCTACTTCCCTTGCGTCCGCCGATAGACTTTGTGAATCGCCGCCTGGTCGGTGCATTTGATGATCATTTCATCAATGCAAACGTGCGGCGGGCGGCTCGCGGCCCAGACCAAGGCCTCCGCAATATCTTCCGCGGTAAGCGGGTTGATGCCTTCGTAAACCTTTTTCGCGCGCTCCGCGTCGCCTTTGAAACGGACGATGGAGAATTCCGTTTCCGCCAGCCCGGGATCGATGGTGCCGACGCGCACGCCGGTGCCGGAAAGTTCCAGTCGTAGTGCCTGGGTGATTTTCAATTCGGCCGCCTTGGCGGCGCAATAGGCCGCGCCGCCTTCGTAAGCGACATGGCCGGCGATGGAGCCGATATTCAGGATACTGCTGCCGGGGTTGTTCGTCATCAGCGGCAAACAGGCGCGCGTCATGCGCAGCACGCCGAGCACATTCGTCTGCATCATGAATTCCCAGTCTTCATCTTTTGCCTGGGCAACCGGGTCGAGCCCTTTCGCGCCGCCGGCATTGTTGATGAGCACGTCAAGTTTGTCGGTGTGCGCGCGCGTCCACGCGACGAAATCATCCACGCTTTTCGTTTGCGCCACGTCGAGCGCATGGACATGAGCGTCGCGCGCGCCGGCTTTCTTCGCCTCCGCGGCGACGGCTTCGAGGCAGTCCACGCGACGCGCGCCGAGCAGCAGTTTTGAGCCCTGGCGTCCGAAGGCGCGGGCCGCCGCCGCGCCGAAACCGCTGGAGGCGCCGGTGATGAGGACCCATTTGTCGGCCAGATTCGTTGGCATGAGCGCCTTTTACCGGAGCAGCGGCGTGAAAGCAAAGGGAGAGTTGGAGATGGTGCGCGATAGAGGGTTCGAACCTCTGACCCCTTCCGTGTCAAGGAAGTGCTCTACCACTGAGCTAACCGCGCG
>DASPXS010000260.1:0-4498 GCA_035637175.1 Haliangiales bacterium
AAGATTTCCAACAAACAATTTATTACTCATGTGATGTTTTTGCTGTCCAGACTAACGCTGCACTCACCAGACTGTTCCCGACTATCGGGTTTCAAATCATCACTGAACTGTGTTCACCTGAGGATTTTCCATGCCGTGGGATTGACAAGCTATCTAACAGTTGGGCGAAACATGGACTTTCTCCGGGAAATAGCAACCCCTATTTTCAAAAATCTTTTTTGAACCCTGGGGGGCGCTAAATCAGTATCTGTCGAAATCATCGCGGCCAGCGCGAATCTCTCGTCCTCGTCCTCGTCGTCGTCCTCGTAATCGGAAACGGGGCAATCGAGGAGGAGGAGGAGAACGAGGACGACGATTTGGTTTCGGCCGCGCCGCCGAGGGCAGGCGGTCCCACCTCGCGCTTCATGATATCCCTCCGAACATTGTGCGCGCATCGTGCCTTGAACCTGCGGGCGGCCCCCTCACCCCATCACTCTCCCCCTCCCAGGGGGAGAGGGTGCCCGACCTGTCCGCCGTAGGCTTGGCGAAGGCGGAAGGGCGGGAGAGGGGGTGGCGTGCGAAACAGAGTGCAGTCCATCCCACCGTCCACGGATTAGAAGCCATCTCATAAATACCGGGGCGCGGGCTTTAGCCCGCTTCAACGTAGGCGAGCCGGGTGATTTCTCGCCGGTATTCGGCAATGGAAAGCTGAAGCGGCGTGAACGCGCGTGAACGCCGCGCTCCCTTCGCCATTGATGAGATGAGTTGTAGAGCCTGATACAATTACTACAGGTCACGGTTTGGCCGACGGTAGCACTTGCACGGTCAGTGACGAGGCCGCGTTGGCCGCGCGGTGAACGCGCTGGGTGGCTTTGCGGAAATCTTCCGGCTTCGCGGTCGGGATATTCACGAACGTCTGCGGGTTGCGGTCCACCAGGGGAAACCACGAGCTTTGCACCTGCACCATCACGCGATGCCCGCGTCGAAACGTGTGGCACACATCGGGCATAGTGAATTCGATCTTCGTCACCTTGCCCGGTTTGAACGGTTCCGGCTTTTCGAAGCTGTTCCGGAATTTCCCGCGGAAAACGTCGCCGCGCACGAGTTGCTGGTAGCCGCCCATCCGGACATGGGCCGGATTCGGAACCGGGTCGGGGAAGTCGCCGGCATAGACGTCCACCAGCTTGACCACCCAGTCGGCATCGGTGCCCGTCGTGGAGACGTGAAGCGTGGCTTTGAGCGGGCCGAGGAATGTGAGGTCTTCCTCCAAGGGTTCGGTTTCATACACCAGCACGTCCGGACGCGCCGCGGCGAAACGCTGATCCTGGACCGGATACGACCGCGGGTAGTCTGTGGTGACCTCCATCGTGAAGGGCACCGGCCTGGCGGGGTCGCTGACGTATTCGTCGAAGGCATCGGCGCCTTCATCGGGCGGGTCGAATTTCAGCGCGCCGCCCCCGCGAAAGTAGAGCGTGCGCGCGGTCGCCTGTTTCGGGGGCCATGCGTCGAATCGCCGCCATTGATCCGTGCCGGTTTCGAAAACATGCGCCTCCGTCACGGTATAATTTGTGTCGCCTTTCAGAAAATGGCGGAAGAAGGGCAGCTCGATCTTTTCGCGGTAGAACTCCGCCGTCTTCGCGTGGAAGCTGATGTCGCCCAGCTTGTCGCCCTCTTTGCGTCCCCAATCGCCATGCGCCCATGGGCCCATCACCAAGACGTTCGTGATGCCGGGATTTTGCCGCTCGGTCCAGCGATACGTCTCCAACGGGCCGAACAAATCCTCGCCATCAAACCATCCGCCGACAGTCATCACGGCGCAGCGGATATTCTTCAAGTGCGGCCGGATATTTCGAGCCCGCCAGTAGGCGTCATAAGTCGGGTGGGCGAGGAACTCGTTCCAGATGGGCGCCCGGCCTTTGAGGTAAACCGCATCCGAGTTCGCCAGCGGGCCCATCCGCAGGTAGAAGTCGTACCCGTCGGGCGTCTTGAAGTTGAAACTCTTCAACTCCTCGTGCAGCGGGTCCTCGACCTTTTGAGAGAACCAGTAGAAGAAATTGAAGTTTTGCGAGAGGAAAAACGCGCCGTTGTGATGGACGTCGTCGCCCACGAACCAGTCCGAGATCGGTGCCTGCGGCGACGCGGCCCTCAACGCGGGGTGCGAGTCGATCATGCCCATCGAGGTGTAGAAGCCGGGATAGGAAATCCCGAACATCCCCACCTTGCCATTGTTGTTGGGAACGTTTTTCACCAGCCAGTCAATCGTGTCCCAGGTGTCGGAGTTTTCGTCCGCCTCCTTCGGTCCCTTGTTCGGATTGAACGGACGGACGTGAACGTATTCACCCTCCGAGCCGAAGCGTCCGCGCACGTCCTGCGTGACGAGAATGAAGTTGTTCGTCGCCAGCGTCCGGAACGAGCCAAAGGGGTCGGTGTAATTGTCCGCGCCGTAGGGCTTCAGCGCGTAGGGCGTGCGCGTGAGGACGATGGGCCACGCCTGCGAATCGTCCTTGGGCACATAAACGCGCGTGAAGAGCCGCACACCGTCGCGCATCGGGATGCGATGCTCGTATTTGGTGTAATGCTCGGCGAGCCAGACGGCGTTGGTATCGGCGGGTTTCTCATCCGCCGCGAGGGCGCGAACGGCGACGAGGAAAACAGCGACAACAAGGCGGCCAAGGACATGACGGAAGGCTTGCACGCGCGAGCATTGTCAGCAAGCCGCCTGGCCGGCAAGGCAGAATTCGGCGCGCGGGCAATGTTTCGGGCTGCACCCGTTCGATGCGCAAGGGCGGCGAACTGAAACGTGGTCTGGTGCGGCCCGGCGTGCGGGCCGGCTGCGAGCGCCACCCTTTCGGAGGCGTTCTGGAGCGCGTCTGAAAGACCAGCCGCAGCGGATGCGAAATGCGCGGCGCCGCGCCATTTCAATTACGAATCCTGCGATCCAATTTGTCGGGCCATCGCGTTCCCGGCAATCCAGCCGGTGGTCCATGCGGCCTGGAAATTGAACCCGCCGGTGAGGCCGTCAATGTCGAGCAGTTCACCGGCGAAATAAAGACCCGGGCAAATCCGGCTTTCCATGCTCTTGAAATTCACTTCGCTCAAACGCACACCGCCGCACGTGACGAATTCGTCCTTGTTCAAGCTCTTGCCGGCGACCTGGAATTCGGTGCGAATCAATTGCTGAACGAGACCATGCCGGGCGGCGCGGGAAAGCGCCGCCCATCGCGTGTCGCCCGCGATGCCGGCAGCCAGAACGAGTTGCGCCCACAAGCGGGCCGGCAACGGCGAAATCGGCGCGTTGACGATGAACCGCGCGGGCTGCGTTTGACGCCGCGAATGAAGCTCGGCAGCAATCGCCTCCGCATCAAGGCGTGGCAGCCAGTTCAAATGAATTGGAAACCGGTAAGTCACTCCCTGCAGGACCCGCGCGCCCCACGCCGACAAGCGCAAAATGACCGGCCCGCTCAAGCCCCAGTGCGTCACCAGCAACGCGCCGCGCTCGCGCAACCGCGCGCCCGGCACCGATGCTTCAACCGGCTCGACGGAAATTCCGGCCAACTCGCGGAGCCACGGGGTCTCAATGTGAAAGGTGAACAACGACGGCACGGGCGGCTCAAGCGTGTGGCCGAGCGAAACGGCCAGTTGTCCCGACGCGGGTCCGCGGCATCCACCGGTGGCCAACAGTAAGCGGTCACAGGTGAGCGTCTCACCGTTCGACAGCGTCAGTTCGAACCCGCCTTCGGCGCATTTGGAGGCTCGTTCCACGCCGCGATTGAGCGACAGCTTCACCTTCGCCGCCCGGGCCGCGCGCAGCAGACAATCAATGATTGTTTGCGACGCATCGCTGACGGGGAACATACGGCCGTCGCCCTCGGTTTTCAGCTTCACCCCCCGGGATTCAAACCACGCCACCGTATCGCTCGCCGCGAACGTCTTGAACGGAGCCACCAACGCCCGCTCACCGCGCGGAAACCGGGCGGTCAACTCGCGCGCATCGAAACAGGCGTGCGTGACATTACAACGACCGCCGCCGGAGATGCGGACTTTGGAGAGGAACTGCGGTCCGCGTTCCAACACCATTACCTCGACATCGGGAGCAACTTCGGCGCAAGTGATGGCCGCGAAAAATCCGGCCGCTCCACCGCCCACGACAATGACGCGCCGCGAATTCATTCGCGAGAAAGTCAAATCGTCCCGCGCAGCACGCCCCCATCAACCCGCAAGGCTGCGCCATTGGTGGCGCTGGCCATGGTCGAACAGGCGTAGGCCACCAGGGCAGCCACCTCGTCGGCCGTCGCAAAGCGCTGGAGCAAAGAAGTCGGTCGCACGCTGCGGAAAAATTCCTGCTCGAACTCCGCCGGCGTTTGCCTCGTGTTGGCGGCCAGTCGGCCGACGAATTCCGTCACACCCTCGGATGCGGTCGGGCCAGGCAACACGGCGTTCACGGTCACGCCCGTCCCTTTGGTGAGGCGCGCGATGCCGTTGACAAGCGCCAGTTCGGCGGCCTTGGTCATGCCATAGT
>DASPXS010000261.1:0-5984 GCA_035637175.1 Haliangiales bacterium
CGGTGTCGAGGGAATTCGAGCGGCTGCAAGGCGTCTTTGCCCCGCATCGTGTCGGGTTGTTGCATGGACGGCTGCGCCCGGAGGAGAAGGAGCGCGTGATGGCCGAATTCCGCGCCAACCGCGTGCAAGTGTTGCTGGCCACGTCGGTCATCGAAGTGGGCATCGATGTGCCGAACGCGACAATGCTGTTGGTCGAGAACGCCGAACAGTTCGGCCTGGCGCAATTGCATCAACTGCGCGGGCGCATCGGCCGCGGCGCGCACGAGTCCTGGTGCGTTCTGGTGGCGGACATCAGGACGGACGAAGCGCGGCAGCGATTGCGGGTGTTGGAGGAAACCACCGACGGCTTCCGCATCGCGGAAGAGGATTTGAAGTTGCGCGGTCCGGGCGAGTTCCTGGGGCAGCAGCAGAGCGGCTTGCCGCCGTTTCGTTTCGGCGATCTGTCACGCGACCGCGAACTGGTCGAACGCGCCCGGCGGTGGGCGAAGGAAATTCTGCGAGACGCCGAAAAAACCTGAAAATTCCACTTGGCGTTTGGGCGTCGCCGGTTAACATTGCCGCATGAAAAAGCTCATCGCATACCTGTTTCTGGCAATCGTCAGCGCGACGTTTTTCGTTGCCTGCAGCGACAGTGGGGACATGTCTTCACCGCCGGCGACCAACAAACCTCCGTCCACCAGCACGAACGCGCCGGCAAAATAAAGCGGGCGCCTGGCCTGTATTCTATTGAAGTCCGACGAGCCGGACCGGTTCTCCGCGTCCGGCTTTTTTGCTTCGCGCTTGGATTTCCCCAAAGCTCCGGTAGATTAGGCCTATGAAAAAGTCCTCGTTGCTTCTGCTTTTGATCGGCCTGGCTTTCTCGGGTTGCGGTAAAAAAGACGCGAAATCCGCCTCGTCGGCCACGAACGGGAATTATTCCAGCGGCAATCCGGTCACAGCGCCCGCGGATTATCTCGGCGCCATCGCAAAGGCCAAGAAAAGCTCGGAGAAGACCATTGACACCGTGTCGTTGAACCAGGCCATCCAGCAGTTTAACGTGGCCGAGGGCCGTTATCCCAAAGACCTAAAGGAGTTGGTCACGGAGAAATATCTCCCTAAAATCCCCGAAGCGCCCTACGGGATGCAGATCGTTTACGACGCGGCAAAAGGTGAAGTGAAAGTGGTGCCGAAGCAGTGAGCGGAGACTGTCTCCACCGGCCGCGGAGTGGCGATGGAACGCATCCCACAGCGTGAGCCGTGAGACCGGGGAACGCGTTGGGCGCAAGCCGCGGAGCGGCGGCAGAAAACATCGTTCTTAGCAAACATCCTCTGACGCCCCTGATCACCGATCACTGACGACTGATTACTGATTACTGATTACTGATTACTGACCACTGATCACTGCCAATCGCCCGCCCCAATTTTTCTATCGCAAAATTTCTCTCGCAAAATTCCGCGCAGACGGGCAGAAACTTCCCCTTCGTTTTCGATGAACGAGCAGATTGTCATTCTCGATTTCGGTTCTCAATACACGCAGGTCATCGCCCGCCGTGTCCGCGAGTGCAACGTCTATTCGACCCTCCTGCGTTACGACACTCCCGCGCAGGAAATTGCCGCGCTCAAGCCGAGTGGCCTGATTCTCTCCGGCGGTCCCGCCAGTGTTTACGCTCACGACGCGCCCCTGCCGGACAAAGACATTTTCAAGTTGGGTGTTCCGGTGCTCGGCATCTGTTACGGCGTTCAAATCCTGGCGCATTTCCTGGGCGGCAAAGTCGAGCCGGGGCAAAAACGGGAATTCGGCAAGGGCACTTTGACGGTGCGCGACAATTCCTGTCCTTTGTTCAAAGGTCTGCCCGAAACGCTGCAAGTCTGGAATTCGCACGGGGACAAACTCACGCGGTTGCCCAAAGGATTTGTTTCCGTGGCCACCACCGAGAATTCGGATTTTGCGGCGATCGAAAACCGGGCGACGAATTCCTACGGGTTGCAGTTCCATCCCGAGGTCGTCCACACCCCGCGGGGCCGGGAGATTTACAACAACTTTGTGCACGGCGTTTGCGGTTGCGGCAGGGACTGGACGATGCGCAATTACGTCGAACAGGCCGTCGAAGAGATTCGCGCCCGGGTCGGCGACGAGAAGGTCATCCTCGGCTTGAGCGGCGGTGTGGATTCGAGCGTCGCGGCGGCGCTCATTCACAAGGCCGTCGGCGACCAACTCACCTGCATCTTCGTCAACAACGGCCTGCTGCGCGCGCGAGAGGCGGAGGTCGTGCAGGAAGTGTTTGGCCGCAATTTTCGCATCAAACTCCAATACCAAGACGCGGCAAAGCTGTTCCTGGGCCGGCTCAAAGGCGTGACCGACCCGGAGCGCAAACGCAAGATCATCGGCAAAACGTTCATCGAAGTGTTTCAGGCGGCCACCGAGCGCGCCGGCAAGTCAAAATTTCTCGCGCAGGGAACACTCTATCCCGACGTGATCGAGTCCGTGCCCATCGCCGGCAACCCGGCGGCGATGATCAAGAGCCATCACAACGTCGGCGGTTTGCCGAAGAAAATGCGCTTCCAACTGGTCGAGCCGTTGAAATGTTTGTTCAAAGACGAGGTGCGCCTGCTCGGACTCGAACTTGGCCTGCCGAAAGAGATTGTTTATCGCCAGCCATTCCCCGGCCCCGGCCTCGGCGTGCGCATCCTCGGCGAAGTCACCGCCGACCGCCTCGAAATACTGCGCAACGCCGACGCCATCGTCGTCGAGGAGATGAAACAGAGCGGCTGGTATTACAAGGTCTGGCAGAGTTTCGCCGTGCTGCTGCCCGTCCGCAGCGTCGGGGTGATGGGCGACGAGCGCACTTACGACTACACCATCGCATTGCGCGTGGTCGAATCCCAGGACGGCATGACGGCCGACTGGGTGAAGTTGCCTTACGAATTGCTGGAGAAGATTGCCAATCGCGTGGTGAATGAGGTCAAGGGCGTGAACCGGGTCGTGTTCGACGTGACCAGCAAACCGCCCGGGACGATCGAGTGGGAGTGACGCCCTTTACGATTTGCGACCGGAAATCAGTTTGGGGGATTCGTCCACCATGGTTGGCGCAAGCGAGCTCGGCAAAATGCCGAATGCCCAATGCCGAATGTCGAAAGAAGCCCGATTGACGAATGTCGAACGACGCTCAACCGTGCGCGAGACGATTTCGTCATTCGGATTTTGTCTGCGCCTGATTGAAGTTTGCCGTTTACGCATCATCCGCTAGCATTCCTCAAGTCATGAGCGAGCGCATCGGCATTCTCACCGGCGGCGGTGATTGTCCCGGCTTGAACGCGGTCATTCGCGCGGTGGTCAAAGCCACGGCCAAACGCGGCTGGGAGACGATCGGTTTCAATGACGGGTTTGAAGGGTTGCTGGACCCGGTCCGCTGTCGGAAGCTGGATTACCACGCGATGGACGGGCTGCTGCTGCTCGGCGGCACGATCCTGGGCACGACCAACAAAGGAAGGTTCGCGGCCAAGACCGGCTTTGGCGAAGTCAATAAGGTTCCCCGGATCGTTCTGGAGCAGGCCCGGCAGAACGTCGAGAAGTTGGGACTGCGCGCCTTGGTCGTCGTGGGCGGCGATGGTTCGTTGACCATCGCACAACAATTGTTTGAAAACGGCGTGCCGCTGGTCGGTGTGCCGAAGACCATCGACAACGACCTCGAAGCCACGGTCATCACCTTCGGTTTTGATTCCGCCGTCGCCTGCGCGACCGACGCGCTGGACCGTTTGCGCACGACCGCAGAAAGCCACAATCGCGTGATGGTGCTGGAAGTCATGGGGCGTTACGCAGGCTGGATTGCCGCGCACGCAGGCATCGCCGGCGGCGGCGATGTCATTCTGATTCCGGAAATCCCTTTTCGCTACGACAGCATTTGCGGGAAGATTTCCGAGCGCGAACAGCAGGGGAAAAAATTTACGCTCGTCGTCGTGGCCGAAGGCGCTTGCGAGCAGGGCACGGGATTTATCGGGACGGCTGAAGAAACGAATCGCGAGGCCCGGCTTGGCGGGATTGGCGCGGTGGTCGCGGCGGAAATCGAGAAACGAACCGGCAAAGAGACGCGCGTTTGTGTGCTCGGCCACTTGCAGCGCGGCGGGGGGCCGACCACCTTCGACCGTCTGTTGTGCACGCGATTCGGCGCGCGGGCGGTGCAACTCATCGCCGATGGGATGTATGGTTACATGGTCGCGCTCCAGCCGCCGGACACCGTCGCCGTGAAAATTACCGACGCGATCGGCCGCCTGCGCACCGTGCCGTTGAACGGCGACATCGTGCAGACCGCGCGCGCTCTGGGAATCAGTTTCGGCGATTAGCGGGCGTTAGCCTCACCTTTTCGTCAGGTTTTCACCCAGACACCAGGTTGCTCGGGTAAAAAGCGAGGGTATTCAACACGCCTGAGCCTGCGCATTACTGGAACGAATTCTTTATCAACCCAGTAATCCATCCTAAAAATTGAACGTACGTTCAATCTTTAGGTATTGTCTTCCTCCTTGATCTGCTGGCAGAGGGACAGCGTGCAAGCAAAAACAGAGGAGCTCCTTTATCTGGAGCAGCGAATATTCTGGAATCACGCCGCACCGAGGGAAGTGGCTATCCGGGACGGCAAGCGTGGCAGAAACGAGTGGCAGTTGAAGCTTTTCTCGTGCGCGAGTCCGAGTCTGAATGACGACTTAAAAACTGAACGTACGTTTATAATTTATGCAATAGCCGAGGTGCTCCCGCAGCAACGATGCCACCGCGCGCCCAGGGAATGTTGCCCGCCATCGGTACCTTGCCCGTGGGCCCGCAATTTTCAGGGTAACAGCCGGGTGCGGTAAAAACGCTGATTGAAGTTCGTCGCCCCAGTGTCGAGGAATTGTGCGACACCGTTGCTCAGCGTCACCGTGCTCAGGCCAATCCAACTCGCCAGTTCGGTTGAACTTTCGACCTGATAAGATCGGTTCGGTTCGCCCGTGAGCCGGAGCGGAAACGCGCCAGACGCCGATGGCAATTCAGCCGAAAGGCTGGCCAGCGCCGGCTTTTGTTCGGGCAACGTGACCTTGATCTCCGGCAAGCCATCCGCTTTCAGCAGAAAGAAATCACATTCCATCTCGCTGCCTTCATCGTTGCCGGACACCAAGCCGGCCAGACCTGCGCGGAGCGCCTGAGCCGGATAATAGTCCCAGACCAACAGCCAGCCGGGTGGTTCCGGAGTCAGCCCGTCAGCCCGCCAGGTTTTCACCCAGATATCCGGAAGGCCCGAGAGGCTGTTGGGCGCGTGGCGGAGGCGCAACCAATACCAGGCGTTGGTTGTCCAAGCGAAAGCGGCCTGAGGCCCCCAGTCCAACGATGGTTCCCGCAGCACGGTTTGTCGTCCGGCTGCGGTGGTGCCCCGGAAGAGGTAACTGAAGCCGGTTTGATTATTGGTGCTGGCGGCAATCGCAAGGCCGCCAGGCAGGACGTCGCCGGTCGCCAGTCGCGTGACCCGCGTGCGCGCGAGCAATTCCTGCGTCGCGTTGCTGGCGCCGGGCAGTTCGAGCAACAGTTGAGCAAAGCCGTCCGAGGCGGCGCGAATCCGGAGCAGGCCGTTGGTGGGGTCGAACCGTCCGCTCGCGGAACCTCTGGCGACCCAGTTGGTGGCGAGTGGACCCCTGAAATTGTCCTGGTAGCCGTTGACCGGTTGCCCGGCTTCGTCGGGCACACCGGGCCGTATGACTTTGACGCGCCGCACGAAGAATGGGTCGGCGGAGACGGCGAGACGGAAGTCGGCTCCGCCGTTTTGGGAATTCATGAAATGGGCGCCCGAAAGGTTGAACCGCGCGGTGCGCCAAAGTTGGCTCCCGGTCAAACTGATTATCGTGGCGCTCCGCGTGTAGGCGCCATTGAGCGGGGCGTTGGTGTCGCTGCCGTCGAAGTCAACCGCGAAGCTGCCGCCCGACGAATCAAAGTAATCCACGTCCACTTCGAGCTGCATGGAAAACGCCCACTTGAACGAGTC
>DASPXS010000262.1:0-21545 GCA_035637175.1 Haliangiales bacterium
GTGTTGTTTGAGCGGCGTGTTGCCCGGCTCGATGACGAGGTAATCTTCGTAGTAAATGACGCGCTCGAGATTGCGCGCGGTCATGTCGAGCATCAGCCCGATGCGCGAGGGCATGCACTTGAAAAACCAGATATGCGAGACTGGCACGGCCAGTTCGATGTGGCCCATGCGTTCGCGACGCACGCGCGAGAGCGTCACTTCCACCCCGCAGCGGTCGCAGACGACGCCCCGATGCTTGATCCGCTTGTATTTGCCGCAGGAGCATTCCCAGTCTTTGACCGGGCCGAAAATGCGTTCGCAGAACAGGCCGCCTTTTTCCGGCTTGAACGTGCGGTAGTTGATGGTCTCCGGGTTCTTGACCTCCCCTTTGGACCAGGAGCGGATGGCTTCGGGCGAAGCGACGCAGATGCCGACGTAATCCACCAGGTTGACGGTCTCCAGTCCCAGCAACTCGCGCGCGGATTCTTTGGTGCTAATCATAGTCTTTGTAGATTTGGCGACGGTTACGCTTTCAGAGTTTTCAGCCGAGGGCAGCCAGCGCAGACGAGGGTTGTTGCGCCTGTTGTTCGATCGGATTGGAGTAACCGACTTTGACGTCCAATCCGAGCGATTGCATTTCCTTGACCAGCACGTTGAAGGATTCGGGGACACCGGCCTCCAGCGCGTTGTCTCCCTTGACAATGCTTTCGTAAATGCGCGTGCGACCCTGCACGTCGTCCGATTTGACGGTCAGCAATTCCTGCAAGGTGTAGGCGGCACCGTAGGCTTCCATGGCCCAGACTTCCATCTCGCCGAAGCGCTGGCCGCCGTATTGCGCCTTGCCGCCCAGCGGCTGCTGCGTCACCAGCGAATAGGGCCCGACGGCGCGGGCGTGAATCTTGTCCGCCACCAGGTGGCCGAGTTTCATCATGTAGATGTAGCCGACCACGATTTCCTGGTCGAACGGCTCGCCGGTGCGGCCGTCATACAAGTGCGTCTTGCCGTTGTCCGGCAGTTTCGCTTCCTTGAGATAATTGCGGATTTCTTTTTCTTTGATGCCGTCGAAGACCGGTGTGGCGAAACGCAGGCCGAGCAGTCGGGCCGCCCAACCCAGGTGCGTCTCCAGCACCTGGCCCACGTTCATGCGCGAGGGCACACCCAGCGGGTTCAATACAATGTCCACCGGCGTTCCGTCCGCCAGGTACGGCATGTCTTCCTCCGCCACGATCTTTGCCACGACGCCTTTATTGCCATGGCGACCGGCCATCTTGTCGCCGACCGAGAGCTTGCGTTTTGAAGCAATGTAAACCTTCACCGACTTGATAATGCCGGTGTCCACTTCGTCGCCCGCCTCGACCCGCTCCATCTCCTCGTCGTGCTGCATTTGCAGATCGTCGAACTTCTTTTTGAAGCTGCCGATGATCTCGTTGATCTTGTTGCGGATGGGCGAGGGGTCGATTTCGATGCGGTCATAGACCTGGGCCAGCTTGCGCAACAGCGTCTTGGTGATCTTGCGGTTCGCCGGGATGATGATTTCGCCGGTCTCGGAGTTCACCACGTCGAGCGGGATTTTTTCGCCGAGCAGAATGTTGCTCAACGCCTCGGTCAACTGCTCGCGCAATTCCTCGGTCTTGCTCTTGTACTCCTCCTCGACCTGTTTGGCGTGTTTTTTGGCTTCGCCCGGCGAGACCTTCGCGCTGTTCTTTTCCGACTCTTTTTTGGCCGAGACCTTGACGTCCATCACGATGCCGTAGGTGCCCGAGGGGACCTTCAGCGACGTGTCCTTCACGTCGGCGGCCTTTTCGCCGAAGATGGCGCGCAGCAGGCGCTCTTCGGGCGCCAGTTCCGTCTCGCTCTTGGGCGTAATCTTGCCGACCAGGATGTCACCCGGTTTGACTTCCGCGCCGATGCGAATGACACCATCCAGGCCGAGGTTCTTCAACGCCTCTTCGCCCAGGTTCGGAATATCACGTGTGATTTCCTCGGGCCCGAGCTTGGTATCGCGCGCGCTGACTTCGAACTCATCAATGTGGATGGAAGTAAAGACGTCGTCTTTGACGATCCGCTCGCTGATGAGGATGGCGTCCTCGAAGTTGTACCCGTTCCACGGCATGAACGCGCACAGGACGTTGCGTCCCAGCGCCAGTTCGCCGCCCGCCGTACAGGGACCGTCGGCGATGACCTGGCCTTTCTTCACCGTGTCACCGCGTTCGGTAAGGATCTTCTGATTGATGCAGGTCGCCGCGTTCGAGCGCATGAACTTGCGGATGTGATAGACATAGGTCCCCTCCTGGGGATCCTGCCGGATCTTCTTTTTGCCTTCGGGCACTTTGCCGTCCCGGGTGACGATGATTTGATTGCCGGTCACCGAGGCGACCTTCCCGCCTTCCGCGGCCACGATCACGGCGCGCGAATCCCGGGCCACCCGATCCTCCAGGCCGGTGGCCACCAGCGGCGCTTCGGTGACGATCAACGGCACCGCCTGGCGCTGCATGTTGGAACCCATCAACGCGCGGTTGGCATCGTCGTGCTCGAGGAACGGGATCAACCCGGCGGCCACCGAAACGAGCTGTTTCGGCGACACATCCATGTAATCCACCCGCGCCGGCTCGACGTCGATGAAGTCGCCTTTGCAACGGCAGGTCACGCGGTCGGTGGTGAAGTTGCCCCGGTCATCAATGGGCGCGTTGGCCTGGGCGACGATAAACGCTTCTTCGCGGTCGGCGGTCAGGTAATCGATGTGGCCGGTGACACGCCCCTTCTCGACCTTCCGGTAAGGGGTTTCGATGAAGCCGAAATCGTTGACGCGCGCGAAGGTGGCCAGCGAGGCGATCAGACCGATGTTGGGGCCTTCGGGCGTTTCCACGGGGCAGATGCGTCCGTAGTGCGAGGGATGCACGTCGCGGACCTCGAAACCGGCGCGATCCCGCGAAAGACCCCCGGGTCCCAAGGCGGAGAGACGCCGTTTGTGCGTCAACTCGGCCAGCGGGTTGATCTGGTCCATGAACTGCGAGAGCTGGCTGCGACCGAAGAAATCGCGGACGACGGCCGAGAGCGCCTTCGGATTGATCAGCTTCTGGGGCGTCATCGCCTCCACGCCCTGGTCGAAGAGCGTCATGCGCTCCTTGACCAGACGTTCCGTGCGGGCCAGACCGACGCGACACTGGTTGGCCAGCAACTCACCCACCGTGCGCACCCGCCGGCTGCCCAGATGGTCGATGTCGTCCAGACTCCCCTCCCCTTTCTTGAGGCGAAGCAGGTATTTCGTCGCGCCCACCAGGTCTTCCTTGGTCAAAATGCGCGAATCCCCGTCCTTCAGGCCCAACTTCTGGTTGATCTTGTAACGGCCGACGCGGCCCAGATCATAGCGTTTCGGATCGAAGAACAGGCGTTTGATCAACGCGCGGGCGTTGGATGCGGTCGGCGGATCGCCGGGCCGCAAGCGGCGATAAATATCTTTTAACGCCTCTTCCTCGTTCTTCGTGGGGTCTTTCTTCAGGCATTTGATGATGATGCCGTCGTCCACCGTGGTGTCCACGACGCGAATCTTCGTCACGCCCAGCTCGGCAATCTGTTTGACCACCGCTTTCGATAGCGGCTCAAACGCGCGGGCCACCACGATGCTCTTGTCCTGGTCCACGGCGTCTTCGATGAGAACTTTGTTCTGGATGTCGTCGAGATTTTCCGCCGCTTTGACGCTCAACTCCTCGATGTCGTAAAAGAGCTTGAGCACGTCCGCATCGGAGCTGTAACCGAGGGCGCGGAAGAAAGTCGTCGTCAAAAATTTGCGGCGCCGCTTCTTGCGGTCGAGGTAAACGTAGAGCAAATCGCTCGTGTCGAATTGCGCCTCGTACCACGAGCCGCGGTCCGGGATGATGCGAAACGAATGGAGCGTCTTGCCGTTCGGGTGTTGCGTCGCCTCGAAGGCGATGCCCGGCGAACGATGCAACTGGCTGACGATGACGCGCTCGGCGCCATTGATGACGAAGGTGCCTTGGGGCGTCATCAGGGGCAGTTCGCCCATGAACACCGTCTCCTCCTTCGTTCCCTTCTCGTCCTTCAGATGAAAGGTCACATGGAGCGGCGCGCCGAAGGTGATCCCCTCCCGGAGGCATTCCAGCCAATCTTGTTTCGGCTCGCCGATTTCGTAGCTGTGATAGTCCAGTTCAATTTTTCCGTCATAGCTGGCGATCGGGAAAACTTCTTTGAAGACGGCCTGCAGGCCCAGAAGTTTTCGCCGCGTGGCCGGGACCCCGGCTTGCAGGAACTCGACGTAGGAATTGATCTGGATTTCGATCAAGTTCGGCGGAGCGATGACTTCTTTGATCTTACCGAAGTTGATTCGTTCTGCTACTCGCGATGGCATTTTGACCTCTGGTTGATTGGCCGGCACCAGGCCGGACCGTTATTTTTGCTCTGATTACGACACCAACGCTGTCCCCGGGTGGCTCCCGGGAACCGCCGGCAAAGTTCTCTCACTTCCGTTTTCCCCGTTCCGTTCGAATTCTGTTTCAATGCGCTCTTTTCGGCGGGCGAAGCGGGGCCGGCGGGAAGTCCGCCGCCCCGTCATCCAATAAGTTACTTGACTTCGACTTTGGCGCCAGCTTCCTCGAGCTTCTTCTTGGCCGCGTCGGAGTCGGCCTTGTTGGCGCCTTCCAGCACCGGTTTGGGCGCCCCTTCCACCAGCGCCTTGGCTTCGGCCAGACCCAGACCCGCTTTCACTTCACGGACCGCTTTGATCACGGAGATTTTCTTGTCGGCCGGCACCGAAGCAAGGATCACGTCAAAGGCCGTCTTTACTTCCGCCGCCGGGGCCGCCGCCGCGCCGCCCGCGGCCGGAGCGCCAGCGCCCGCCATGGGCATAGCGATCGCGGTGACACCCAACTTTTCCTGCAGGGCTTTCTTGAGTTCAGCGGCCTGCAGCACCGTCAGGCCGCTGATTTGTTCCACTAATGCTTGTATATCCGCCATGTTTCCTTTCAGTCCCGTCGTCTCCAGCGGCCGCCGGAGAATTATGCCGAGTGCCTCCCGGCCGACGATTTACTCTGTTTGCGTTTTGTTTTGTCCCGCCGTCGCCGGCATTCGAGCGCCGGCGAAAGTGTCGAGTCTCATTCCAGGTTTTTGGGGCCGCCTTGTTGGTCGATCCACGCCTGCAACGTATAAACCAGCTCGCGAGCCGGTGCTTCCATGACGCTCAGGAGTGAAGCGATCGGAGCTTCCATCAGTCCGACAATTTCAGCGCGCAGTTGTTCGATCGACGGCAGGTCGGCCAGCGTCATCAATTCGGCCGTCTCCAGCCGTTGATTGTTCAGATAACCGAACTTCAGCTTCGGTTTCTCGAATTCGGATTGAAACGTCTTCAGCGCCTTGGCCGCGACCGAAATGTCACGTTGACCGGTCACCACTGCGAGCTGGCCCGCCAAGGTGCCGGACAGGTCCGCCACGCCCGCTTCCTTCGCCGCGATGCGAAAGATGGAATTCTTGACCACATGAACCTCCGAGCCGGACCGGTTCAAACGCTTCCGCAGCTCGGTAAACTGCCCGACGGTCAGTCCCTTGTAATCGACCACCAGGAAGAACGGCGAGGCGTTCAACCGGGTGACGTATTCTTTGGTGATGAATTGTTTTTCCGCGCGCATAAGGCAATGCAGTCAAGGTTAAGCCGCCGCAAGGAATTCGCGCACGTCCAAACGAACCGGCGGACTCATCGTGGCCGACAACGTGCAACTCCGCAAATAGGCGCCCTTGGCGCTGTGCGGCCTCGCCTTGATGACCGCATCAATCACCGCGCGGGCGTTTTCGGCGATCTGCTCCGCGGTGAACGAAGCCTTTCCGATGGGCACGTGCACGTTGCCGGCCTTGTCGATCTTGAACTCGACGCGCCCGGCTTTCACTTCCTTGACCGCTTTGGCGGTGTCCTCTGTGACCGTGCCGGTCTTCGGATTCGGCATGAGGCCGCGCGGCCCGAGCACCTTGCCGAGCTTGCGGACCTCGCCCATAGCTTCGGGTGTCGCGACGGCAATGTCAAAATCCGCCCACCCTTCGTTGCACTTTTTGATCAGGTCCTCGTAGCCAACGTATTCGGCGCCGGCCGCTTTTGCGGCGTCGGCCGCCGCGCCCGGCTTGGCAAACACCAGCACCTTCACGGTCTTGCCGCTGCCATGAGGAAGCGGCACCGTCCCGCGGACCATCTGGTCGGATTGTTTCGGGTCCACACCCAGCCGAAAGGCCAGCTCCACCGTTTCATTGAACCTGGCTTTGGGAAACCGGGCCAACACGTCGACGGCGGACTTGAGCGAATACGATTTCTTCGCCTCCACCGACGCGAGTCCCTTTTTGTAACGTTTACTCGGCATTCTTTTTGGTTGCGGTGCCAGCGAGCCATTGGGCTCTCCCGCGGTTGAAGGTTATCCGATGACGTCGATGCCCATGCTGCGGGCGGTTCCGGCAACGATGCGGAAACCGGTTTCCTCAGTCGTCGCGTTCAAATCTTTCATTTTCAATTTTACGATGTCCAACACCTGTTTCCGCGTGACCTTGCCGACTTTTTCCTTGTTTGGCATCTTGGAACCCGAGGCGATCCCGGCCGCTTTTTTCAACAGCACGGAGGCCGGCGGTGATTTGGTGATAAACGTGAACGACTTGTCCTGGTAAACTGTGATGACCACCGGTATCACCATGCCGGCCTGGTCTTTCGTCGCCGCGTTGAATTCCTTGCAGAATGCCATGATGTTGACCCCCTGCTGGCCGAGCGCCGGACCAACGGGCGGGGCGGGATTCGCCTGACCCGCGGGAATCTGCAACTTGATCTGCCCAACGACTTTCTTTGCCATGTGTTGTGTTCGTTATTTGTTGAACGGTTAGCTTGTTGAGCCGTTGAACCGTTGAACCGTTGAACCGACCGTCCGTTCGCATCACGCCTTCTCCACTTTCCAATACTCGAGCTCGACCGGTGTGTTGCGGCCAAACACGTTCACGGTCACTTTCAACTTGCCTTTGTCCGGGTCGATTTCTTCGATTACCCCGCTGAAGTTGAGGAACGGTCCGTCGTTGATCTTCACGGTCTCGCCGACTTCAAAGCTCACTTTCGGTCTTTCGGTATCTTCCGACTCGGCGATCTGCGCTTTGATGACCTCGATTTCTTCCGGACTCACGGGCACCGGACGCTCGCCGCCGACGAAACCGATGATGCCCTGGGTGTCGCGAATGAAGTACCACGGCTTTTCCAGGACCCGCTGGTTTTCATCCACCAAAACCAGGTTGATATAGACGTAGCCCGGATGCAGCTTGCGCATGGTCACGGTCTTCTTTCCATTCCGGACCTCGGCCACTTTCTCCATCGGCACGAGGACTTCCTTGATATATTCCGCCATCTCTTCGGTTTTGAGACGCTTTTCAATGCTGTCTTTGACCTTCTGTTCCTGGCCCGCCAGGGTATGGATGACAAACCATTGGCTCTGCATGCAACGCCTTATTCAGTAATAAATGATCAACCGAGGATCCATCGTATCAGATAGGACACCACAAAATCGACGCTGACGGTGAACCCGCCCAATAACGCCAGCGTGATCATGATCACCACGGTCGAGCCTTTCAGTTCGTTCACCGACGGCCAGGCACACTTTTTCAATTCTTCACGGGTCTCGGCGACGTAGTTCGTGACGCGCAACAGGTAACCCTTGCGCCACAAAAACACGAAGGCGGCGCCGATGGCCCCGACCCATATACCCAGTTTGACGTACCAGTTTTCCACAGTTCTCTTTCTGTCTTCCGGTTTCCGCGCTGGCGGAGGGGGAGGGATTCGAACCCCCGATGGCGGTTAAGCCATAACGGTTTTCAAGACCGTCGCGATAGACCACTCTGCCACCCCTCCGGACATCAGTTTCTGGCAGGGCGGGAGGGACTCGAACCCCCAACCGACGGTTTTGGAGACCGCTACTCTACCAATTGAGCTACCGCCCTGACCCACGGCTGCAACTTTCTTCGCTCTCTCAAGAGACGAAAAAGCGGAGGCGGAGTCACCCCCGCGCTCCTCGATTCCTCTTCGCTCAATTCAGGCAACCACCTCGCTTACCCGCCCGGCGCCGATGGTCCGGCCCCCTTCGCGAATCGCAAACCGCTGGCCTTTTTCCATCGCCACAGGCGCAATCAGCTCAATGTCCACCGAAACATTATCGCCCGGCATCACCATTTCCACTCCCTCGGCCAGCTTCACCGTACCCGTCACGTCCGTCGTCCGGAAATAAAACTGCGGACGATAATTGCTGAAAAATGGCGTGTGCCGACCGCCTTCCTCCTTCGACAACACATACACTTCGGCCTTGAACTTGGTGTGCGGCGTGATGGTCCCCGGCTTCGCCAGCACCATCCCGCGCTCGACTTCTTCCTTCTTGACCCCGCGCAGCAGCACCCCGACGTTGTCGCCCGCGCTCGCCTTGTCGAGCAGCTTGCGGAACATTTCGATGTCCGTGGCCACCGTCTTGCGGGTCTCGCGCAGGCCGACGATTTCCACTTCCGACATCTTGGCCAGTTCACCGCGTTCCACCCGGCCGGTTACCACCGTGCCGCGACCTTCAATGTTGAACACGTCTTCAATACACATCAAAAACGGCTTGTCCACCTCGCGCGTCGGCAGCGGGATAAAGCTGTCGATCGCGTCCATCAATTCCTGAATAGCCTTCTGACCTTCGGGTTTTCCGGCCAGCGCCGCGGTCGCGCTCCCCCGAATGATCGGCGTCTTCTCGCCGGGAAATCCATATTTGGTCAGCAGATCACGGATTTCCATGTCCACCAGATCGAGCAGGTCCGCGTCGGCGAGATCGACCTTGTTCAGGAACACGACGATGGCCGGCACGCCGACCTGGCGGGCCAGCAGAATGTGCTCGCGGGTCTGGGGCATCGGACCGTCGGCGGCGCTGACAACAAGGATGGCGCCATCCATCTGCGCGGCGCCGGTGATCATGTTTTTCACATAGTCGGCGTGACCGGGACAATCCACGTGGGCGTAGTGGCGGGCGGCGGTTTCGTACTCGACATGGGAAACCGCGATGGTCACCGTTTTGGTGGCGTCGCGAACCGTGCCACCCTTGGTAATTTCCGCATAGGAAATGGGTTTTGCCATACCCTTGCCCGACTGCACCTGGACGATGGCCGCCGTCAACGTGGACTTTCCATGGTCAACGTGGCCGATCGTGCCGACGTTTACGTGCGGCTTTGTTCTCTGAAACGCTTCTTTTGCCATGCGATTTCCTGCTGTTGTTGGTTTTAGTTCTAAAAGCGTGAGCTGGAGCCCATGATCAGGATTGAACTGATGACCTCGTCCTTACCAAGGACGTGCTCTACCGACTGAGCTACATGGGCAATAGCCGAATGCTCTTAATCCTGACTGCCGCAAAAAACGACAAAACTCCATTGACCCCATCCTCTTCTTTCAAAATCTCTGGGGCCAATGAATTTCTAGTTTTTCACGATCCAACGATTGCGAACAAATTATTTAACACCTGCCGGGCTGTCAACGGTTTTTCTTCAGATTCTCCGCCGCCGCCGATCACCGGCAAATTCAGAGCAATCCCCCCTCATCGCGCCAGCCATTCCGCCAGCCTGTCATCGGGCAAACGGGCTTCTTCCAGGCGGAACAGTTTCCCCGCCCGGTCTGCCGCATACACGTCCCTCAGTAAAGCCGTTGGAAAGTTCCTGCCCACGTTCTGGAGCAGCAGGGGATGGGGCGCCGCCAGCACGGCGGCCCCGCCAAACAGGCCCGTCTTCCGAATTCCCGGCACAAACAGGTCCGCACTCAACAGCGCTGCGTCGTCGGTCGGGTCGAGCCCATCGCCGTCCGCCGCCACCGCGTCCGCGGCCGGCGCCGCCAGCAAGGCCCACAGCCCCGCGCGCCCGGCCCCGCAAAGGACCACCCGCCGGTCCTTGCTGTGCGTCTGCGCAAACGCGCAGACCGTGACGCAGTCCTGCACCCGTTCCTGTAGATCGGTCCGATTGTAGGCGCTGAAAAACAGGTCAAACCGTTTGCGCGCCACCGGCGCTTCTGCCTTCGCCAGCTCGCCCGTCAAAAAGGCGTCGAATAAAATCACCGAACTGCCGCGATCCAGAATCTTCTTCGCCAGTCCCACCGGCGCGCCATCCTTGTCGAGCCAGGCCGACTTGCCCTGCGGATGCGCGAGCACAACCAGGTTGCGCAATGTCTCGCGGCGCGGCGTCAGCATCAACACCGGCAGCCGGTCGCCCTTGCCCGCCCGACCCACCACCAGACGCGACACGGTGTAATCCCCGACCTTGCTCACTTCGCCGGCCTCCACCAGCAGGTCTCCCTCCGGAATGCCCACCTGCAACGTGTGCTTCCATGCGGGCCAGATCACGCTTTTGAAACGTTCGAGCGATTCGCGGTCATGCGGCCGCAACCGCTCCAGTTGCGCCTCGTCCATGCTGACGAGCGATTGGATGAACTCCGCCTCGCTGAGCGCGTCCCCGGGCAGCTTGCCATCCGGCCACACGCGCAGCGCCGCGTCCGGCTCCTTCGCGCAGGCTGCCTCCTTCAATGACGCCGGATCGGGATGCTTCAACAGCCATTGGCCGAACCACTCGTAAACCGCCTCGCGACTCGTCTGATTGTAGTTGTGGCCAAAATCAAATCGCCGGTAACGCAACCGGTCACCGGCGTTGAACAACTGGTAGATGCCCGCCACCGCCGGCCCTTCGACCGTGAGCGTCATCTTCGTCCAATCGCCCGTGGCCGCCACCAGAATCTGTGGACGCGGGGCCGGCACGGCGGCGATTTCCATGTTCGAATAATCCACCCGCAAACCCGGCGCGTTCTCGCACGAGCACCCGCCCTGCATCGAATGCGACACCATAACGACCGGCGCCTGCGCTGCCAGCCGATCTTCCACCGCGCCCAGCATGAACGTCTGCGTGCCGCCGCCCGATTCGCCCGTGCACGCCAGCCGCGACTTGTCGGCCTCCGGCAGCGACTCCAAAAAGTCGAGCGCGCGAATGCTGTTCCAGGTTTGCAGCCCCATCAGGCTGATGTTCCACAGCAGGTTGACCTCGTTCGTTGCGAACCGTCGGTGCCGCTTGTAGAACTCCTCGTCCGTCGGCCAATCGGGGAACCGCGTGTCGTTGTAGCCGACCATGTCATAGGAAAAAGCGATCATCCCCTGCTTCGCGAAATTGATGCAACGCGCCGCGATGCTTCCGTCCGCCGTGTCCGCCATGCGCCCGTTCGGCCAATGACCGTGCGGATTCAAGATCGCCGGGAACCGCCCGCTCCCTTTCCCGAGCGGCCGATACAGATTGCCGGCCAGATAAAATCCCGGATAGCTCTGGAAATAAACTTTCTCAACGCTGTAACCGTCGCGCTCGACCCTGCCGAAGACCTGCGCGTTCAGCGGCCTCTTCTCCGGCAACGGCCACAACCCGCAACTCACCAGAATCTGTTCGCGAATCTCCTTCCTCCTTGACTCCCATTCCGACCGCGAGTGGATTGCCGGAAACTCCCGCAGCGTATTCAAATCTTTGACCGCGCCCGCGCGCTGGTCCGAGGCGGGCAACGATTGCGCCGGCCAAACCCGCAGCGGCGCCGAAACCAGAACGGCCAAAACCAGGGAAGGTAAAAGTTCAATGCGCATGAAAGTGCGGCGACGTTAACAAATCCGCCGGCGCCGGACAAGTTCCAGCTCGCCCGGAAATTCAACCCGCACGACCTCCGCATTGCCCCCGCGACGCCCCGCTGAACTCAGCCCGGCGCGGCCGCCTTTTTCATGCGTTCCGCCAGAAACTCGAGGTAATAACCGAAGCGTTCTTTCATTTCCTTGCGGGGCACGATTGCGTCGATCAGGCCGTGGTCCAGAAGAAACTCGGCTGTCTGGAAACCGGGCGGCAATTCGGCCTGCGTGGTGTCCTTGATGACGCGCGGACCGGCGAAGCCAATCAACGCGCCCGGCTCCGCGATGATCAGGTCACCCAGGCTGGCGTAGCTGGCCATGACACCGGCGTAGGTCGGATCCGTCAATACGCTGATGTAGGGCAGTTTGTTCCGGGCATGATAGGCCAGCGCGCCGCAGGTCTTGGCCATTTGCATGAGGCTGAACATGCCTTCATACATCCGCGCGCCGCCGCTGGTGGAAATGATGATGAGCGGCAGGCCTTTCTCCGTCGCCGCTTCAATCAGGCGCGTCAGCTTTTCTCCCACCACCGAACCCATGGAACCGCCCAGAAAATCGAAGTCCATGACCCCGAGCGCCACGCGGTGGCCGTCGATTCGCCCGATGCCGGTGATGACGGCGTCTTTGAGTCCGGTCTTCTTCTGATACTCCCGCAGTTTATCGGTGTAGGCCGCCACACCGGTAAAACGGAGCGCGTCCACGCTGGTCATTTCGGCGTCCATCTCCTCGAAGGAACAGGTTTCGACGAGCGCGTTGATGCGTTCGCGCGCGCCGATGGGGAAATGCTCGCCGCAGCGGGTGCAGACCTTGAGGTTGTCGTCCAGCTCCTTGTCAAAAATCATCGTGGAACATTTCGGGCACTTCCGCCACAGACCCTCCGGGATGTCGCGTTTTTTGGACTTGGTCGAACCGAGCTTCGGCTTTCTCGCGAAGCTGGCTTCCGCGCCGGCCGGAGGCGGCGTCACGGCCGGTTCGGCGCTTTCCAGGCCAAGGGTCTTTTTGGTGAATGTGGTGGAGGACATGGCTCAGGAGGGTTGTAAGTTGGAGGTCGGGAGTTGAAGGCGATTGGCCGCAAGCGCACTCCGCGCCCCCGCCCCGTTCAACTCGAATGAAATTTTCATAAATTACAAACCGCGTGCGACCGTCCAGACGCGGACTTCTCCCGCCCCGGCCTTCTGCAAAACGCGGGCGCAGGCACTCGTCGTGGCTCCGGTCGTCAACACGTCGTCCACCAGGATAATGCGTCCGCCCTGGAGTTGGCAACCGGCCCGGACGGCGAAGGCATGGCGCACGTTGGCCGCGCGCTGTTTGCGTGTGAGCAGCGTCTGTGTCCGGGTGGCTTCGACCCGGCGCAGCACGCGCGTGTTCACGGGAATCCGCGCGGCTCCGCCCAGCCGGACGGCGAGCCGTTCGGCCTGGTTGAACTCGCGTTGGCGTTTTTTCACCGGGTGCAGCGGCACGGGCACAATCATGTCCCAGGGTTCCGCAGCCAGCGCGGGACCGGCTGCGCGAATGAGCAAATCGGCCAGAAACCCTTCGAACCAAAGCGCGCGTTGGTATTTGTAGCGATGAATGACGTCGAGCACCAGGTGACCGGCGACGACCGCGGCCCGCGCGGATTGGAAGTGAAGTTCCATTTCCCGACAGTTGCTGCAATCAAAGCGTGTCGTAATTTCGCCCTCATACGGCAGGCCACAACACTCACAGAACGGCGGTTTGATAAGGCGCACGCCTTGCCCGCAACGCGCCCCGACGTAGCCTTCGGCCGCCGTCGCAGCCTCGGAATAACAGAGCTGACAAACCGGAGGATAGAAAAAGCCCAGGCCGGCTTCAAGCCAGCTTTTCAGTCCGCTCGCGAGGGCCGACGACTTCATCCGGTGGAGGCCAGGGCGTGGTTCTCTTCGCGCGGTAACATTTGCAAAAGCAACCACAGCGTCAGCGTTAACGCGACCAGCGCCAGCCAGCCGTCGATCAATTTGCCCGTGCCCCAGAACCACGCGTGCGCGCCGCCCGTTTCGCGCGTCAGAAAGCTATACGCTCTAAGCCAGAAAATCCAGCCCGCATGGAGGCCGATGGAGAAAAAAAGATTGCCGGTGCGCTGATACGCCAGCCCCAATAGCGCGCCCGCCAGGGTCAGGTTGAAAAAACCGGGCACCACCTGCTCGAAATCCAGAAACCCGCGCAGCATGGAGGGCAACAGGGCAAGACCGGAGTTCCAATGGATTTCCGCGGGCGATTGGGGTTTGCTGAAAAAATGGACCAGCGCGTAAATGGCGCTGCTGATCATCAGAGCGCCGGGCCAGCGACACGTTTTTCGCAGCGCGCCGAAAATCGCGCCCCGGAACAGGATTTCCTCCAGTACCGCCACGACCGCCGCCGTGGACGCCGCGCCCAGTATCTTTCCGATGACACGACCGGTCGAAACGCCGGCATCGACACCGCGCGCACCGGCCGCCAGAACAACCACCGCAACGCAAGCCAGCGAAGCGAAACCCAGCGCGAAACCCAGCGCCAGTTTTCGCCGTTGTCCGGTCGGTTCGACCAATCCGACGTCCGGCCAGGCGCGCGCGCCGAGGCTGCGCAGCAGCGGCCACAGTCCGATCAACGCCAGCGCCAGCAGGGAGCGATGGACGTAACGATGAAAGGGCTGATGGGCCAGACCGTGGAGCGCCGGAACCTGAGCGCCAAACCATTGAACACTCCAATATAACCAGGGAGCCAACAATGCGCCTCCGGCGAAAACAACTCCCGTGTAAATCACCAGCGAGCGGACGGGACGCATCGGTCAACGATAAAGTTCGCCCGCGCTTTGGCCAAGTCTGGAATTGGCTGTCCGACAAAAAGTCATGGCATGGGTTGGGCTGCCGTGCTAAAGAGCAGCGCCAACTCAAGATGCCGTTATTTGGACGTTCAGAGGCCAGCGATGCCGAACCGCGCCAGCCCGGCCAGTTCGGCCCTTATTATTTGCAGGAGCTGATTAACAGCGGCGGCATGGCCGACATCTGGCTGGCCACCGATGCGCAGGGCAAGGTATGCGCGCTCCGCCTGCTCCATCACAAGCTCCGCTTCCGCTTGTCCGCCAAACGCCGCTTTCTCCGCGGCTGCGAAATCCTTTCCCGCATCCACAATCACGAATACGTGATCGGCTACCTGGCCCACGGCAAGATCGAGGGCGACCTTTATCTGGCCATGGAATACGTCGAGGGCGAAAACCTGAAGCTGTTGTATGCGCGCAACGACCCGGTGCTCATTGAGAACATCAGCAATGTGTTGATCGACATGGCCATTGCCCTCGAGCACGTGCACGAAAGTGGTTTCATGCACCTCGATTTCAAACCGGAAAACGTTCTCCTCACCCGCAATGCCAGCCTCCGACTCGTGGACTTCGACCTCGCCCAACCCAAGCCGGACAAACCCAAAAAAATGTCGGACAACCCCGGCACGCCCGCTTACATGGCGCCCGAACAGATTCGTCGCCAACCGATCGATCATCGCGTGGACATTTTCGCTTACGGCGTCTCGGCTTACGAACTGCTCACCAACCGCAAGCCGTTCGCCGGCGACTCGCCTGACGAAATCCTGCGCAAGGAACTCGATCGCAGCCTGGAATTCCTTTCGCCGCGCGAATTGAATCCCGACATCCCGGCGGCGCTCGAGAAGGCCATCCTGAAGTGCCTCGAACGCGACCCGGACAAACGTTATCCCTACATGAGCGTGCTGGTCCGCGACCTGCAGGCGGCGCTCTACGTGTGACGCCGAGCCAGCCCGCCGGGAGGCGAAGCTCCAAATCCAAAGCTCCAAACTTTTTGATCCCCATTCCCCTGTTGCAGTTTCCCCCGCGCTCGGTTACTAAACGGCCATGCGATTCATCGGCAGCGTCATTGAAAAGCTGCAGCGACACCCGAAACGCATCGTCTTTCCCGAAGGGACGGAGCCGCGGGTGCTGCAGGCGGCCCGCCAATTTCATTCGTTGCGCCTGGGCGTCCCGATCCTGCTGGGCGACCGCACGAAAATCAAAGAAGCCGCCGAACGCCTGAACGTTCCGCTGGAGGGCGTCCGCATCATCAATCCCGAGGAAAGCGAGGAACTGGACAACTTCGCGCGGCGCTTCGAACAGTTGCGCCGTTACAAGGGCATCAAGGAACGCGAAGCCCGCGAGGCGATGCTCAAGCCGAATTATTTCGCCGCCATGATGGTGGCGATGCACCAGGCCGACGGTCTGGTCTCCGGCACGAATGAGATCAGCGGCAGTGTCTTGCGGCCGCTCTTCCAGATCATCAAGGTCGCCCCGCAACAGGCAACGGCTTCCAGTTGCATGGTCATGGAAGTCGAAGACACGCGTTTCGGCGAAAACGGCGTGATGTTCATGGCCGATTGCGGCGTCATTCCCGATCCCGGCGTGGACCAACTGGCGGACATCGCCGTCTCCACGGCGCAACTGGCGCGACAACTCCTCGGCACACGCCCGCGCGTGGCCTTGCTCTCTTTTTCCACCAAAGGCAGCGCCACACACCCTTCCATCGGCAAGGTGCAGGCGGCCACCGCCCTGGCCGAAAAGCAGGCCCGCGAAAAACTGTTCGAGGCGGATTTTGACGGGGAGTTGCAGGTGGACGCCGCCTTGGTGCCGGAGATTGCCGCGCGAAAACTTCCCGCCAGCAAGGTGGCCGGCCACGCCAATGTGATGATCTTCCCCGACCTCAATTCCGGCAACATCGCCAGCAAACTGATCCAGCATGTCGCGCGCGCCAACGCCTACGGCCAGATTCTCCTCGGCCTGGACCGCCCGGCCGCCGACGTTTCGCGCGGATCCAACGCGCACGACATTCTCGGCGTTGCCGCCATCGTCGGCGTTCAGTCCGTTGAATACAACAAGCTCTACCCGGGCGCGGGCCAGAAGCTGCCCGGAGAATGAACCCAACCTGTCGATCAGCGCTCCCCTCCGAGCGTTGGTTCCCCAAGGAATCTCCCGTGCCACTGAAAAACACCACCACACCCCGCGTGTTCATCGCCGCCACCCGCCAAAACGACGGCAAAACCACCGCTTCCCTCGGGTTGCTGGCCGCCTTGCAAAGCGTCTATCCGCGCATCGGCTACATCAAGCCGGTCGGCCAGCGTTTCGTCGAGATCGAGGAGCAGAAGATTGATGAAGACACCGTCCTGATGGACCGCGTCTATCAACTCAACTGCCCCCTGGTGGACATGAGCCCGATCGCCGTCGAGCCGGACTTCACCCGGAAATATCTCGAGTCGTCCAACTACGACGTTTTGGTCAGGCGAATCCAGAACGCTTTCGACCGCGTTGCCTGGGAAAAGGACTTCGTGCTTTGCGAGGGCTCCGGTCACGCCGGCGTCGGCTCGGTCTTCGACCTGTCCAATGCCCGCGTCGCCAAGCTGCTCCGGGCCAAGGTCATCATCGTGACCCAGGGCGGCATCGGCAAACCGATCGACGAGGTTTCCTTGAACCAGGCGCTGTTCGAAAAAGAAGGCGTCGAAGTCATCGGCGTCATCCTCAACAAAGTGTTGGGCAAAAAAATTGATTCGATCACGGAATTTGCCCGCCGCGGCTTGAAACGCAAGGAACTGGATTTGCTCGGCGTCGTGCCGCACCAGCGGATTCTCTCTCAACCGACGATGGATTTGATCCGTGAAGAGTTGAACGCCGAAGCCCTTAACCAGTCCGACCAGTTTCACAACCCGGTCGAGGAGGTCCTCATCGGCGCGATGGGCGTGCAAAACGCCCTCCACCTCTTCAAAAAAGGCGTGCTCATCATCACGCCGGGCGACCGGGAGGACATCATCCTCGCGGTGGCCACCACCCTGTCCGGCGAGGACAACAGCGGGTTGGCCGGTATGGTCCTGACACGCAATCTCAAGCCAAGCCAGGTATCGCAAAAAGTCATCAGCAAAATGCCCTTCCCGGTTCTCTCGGTCGCCGACGACAGTTACTACGTCGCTTCGATAGTCCACGATCTGAATGTCAAAACCCGGCCCGATGACACCCAGAAAATCGCGCTGATCCGCGACTTGATTGCGCAGCACGTGGATGTGAATAAAATCCTCAAAACGCTCCAATGAGCTCGACCCATTCACTGCGGCATCGCCCTTTTCCTCTCCCCATCGGATGGCCGGAGGGCGGCCCAAGGCCGGGTCCAGAACAGGTCCGATGGCCCGCTTCCTGTCTCCGCCACCGCACACCGGCATGACCCTGCCCTCCTCTTTCAACCCGGCGCTCCGCAATCTGCCGGTCTATCAACCGGGCCGGCCCATCGAAGAAGTCGCGCGTGAACTCGGATTGCCCCCGGAGGACTTCATCAAAATGGCGTCCAACGAAAACCCGCTCGGCCCCTCCCCCGCCGCGCTGGCCGCGATGAACAACGTCTTGCGCAATCTGCATCTCTACCCCGATGGCAGTGCCTTTTACCTGAAACAAAAACTCGCCCGAAAACTCGGCGTCGAACCGGAGCAGCTCACCCTCGGCAACGGCTCGAACGAAATCATCGAGTTTGTCGGTCACGCTCTCATGCGGCCGGGCGTGGACGTCGTCGTCTCGCAATATTGCTTCGCGGTGTATCCCCTCGTCACGCATCTGTTTGGCGCGAACCTCGTCATCGTGCCGGCCAGACATTATGGCCACGACCTCCCCGCGATGCTCCAGGCGGTCACTCCCAACACAAAAGTCCTGTTTGCGGCCAACCCCAACAATCCGACCGGCACGCTCGCGCCGCGCGCCGACGTCGTCCAGATCGTCGCCGAGATCCCGGACCACGTGTTGCTGGTGATGGACGAGGCTTACCTTGATTTTCTGGCAGATCCGGTCGATTTGCTGCCCCTCGTTCGCCACGGTTCGAAGCCGAACCTCCTGTTGATGCGGACGTTTTCCAAGATTTTCGGTCTGGCCGGCTTACGGCTGGGTTATGGCATCGGACATCCGGAACTGATCGCCGCGCTGGAAAAAATCCGCCAGCCATTCAACCTCAACTCTATCGCCCAGGCCGGCGCGCTGGCCGCGTTGGACGATCAGGAGCACCTGGCCCGCACCCGGGCCAACAACGCGCTCGGCCTCGATTACTTGCAGAATTCGCTTCGCCAACTCGGCCTCGAATTCGTTCCCTCTCATGCCAACTTTGTCCTCGTCCGCGTCGGCAACGGCCAGCGCGTTTTCGAGGATATGCAAAAACTGGGAGTCATCACGCGGCCGATGGGAGGCTACCACCTCCCGGAATGGATTCGCATCACCGTCGGCACGCCCGAACAAAACACCCGCTGCCTCGCGGCGCTGGAAAAGGCGATCGCTTCAACGCGCTGACCGGGCGCAGATCGCATTGACACCCGCGAATGAACACCCATTCGCACTTTGCAACACGAATTTCACGGATTAACACCGATGAAATTTCACCCCGGACCAATTCGTGATAATTCGCGCAATCCGTATCCCAACAATATTCGTGTCCGTTCGTGTCCATTCGCGGTTGAACCAAAGCCGGGTTCCCGGAGTTCTAAAAATTGAAGTTGAATCCGACTGAAAACGGAATACTTATCCGTTGTTCGAAACCAACAGCGGCCCGGACGTCCTGATGAGAACGACCTAACGTGAAACCGACCGACCTGCGCGGCATCCTGCAGTACATCCCCCGTTTTCGCGAGAAGACGTTCATCGTCAGCATCGATGGCGCCATCGTCACCGATGAAAATTTCGCCAACATCCTGCTCGACGTCGCGGTGCTCCGCTCGCTGAACATTCGAGTCGTGCTCACCCACGGCGCCTCCGCGCAAATCAAGGCGCTCGCCGAAGAATTGAAAGTCAAGCCATCCGACCTCGACGGCACGGGGGTGACCGACTCCGACACCCTGAAGCTGGCGCTCACGGCCGCGAACCGCCTGACCCACGAAATTCTCGAGGGCCTTTCCGCCAACGACCTGCGCGCCGCCTGCACCAACGCCGTCATTGCGCACCCGATGGGCATCCTTCACGGCGTGGACCATCTGTTCACCGGCCGGGTCGAGCGGGTCGATGTCGAACTGCTCCAAACCTTGCTGAACCAGGGCGTCGTCCCGGTCGTGCCGCCCCTCGGCTTCGATGGCGATGGCAAAACGTACCGCGTCAATTCCGACAGCGTGGCGCTGGAAGTCGCCAAGGCGCTCGGCGCGATCAAGTTGATTTATATCACCACGCAGGACGGCCTTGCCACGCAAGGCCAGCTCATCCGCCAGATGCTGGTGGGGGACCTGGATGCGATCCTGGCGGATCACAAAGAACCCGTTCCGCCGCCGATGCTCTCCAAGGCGACCCACGCCTCGGCCGCGTGTCACGCCGGCGTGCAGCGTGTTCACATCATCAACGGGCGCGTGGACGAGGGTCTCCTGGCCGAGGTCTTCTCTAACGAAGGCATCGGCACTTTGATTTACGCCAACGAATATCAGCAGGTCCGCCGCGCGATGAAGAAAGACATCCGCGCCATCCAGATGCTGACCAAGAAATCGGTCGAATCCGAGGAACTGGTCAAGCGCACCCGCGCCAGCATCGAGAAAAACATCGGCGACTTCTACATTTTCGAGATCGACAAAAACCCGGTCGCCTGCGTGGCCTTGCACGTTTACCCGGAGCAGAACAAGGGCGAATTGGCCTGCCTCTACGTCAATCCCTTGCACGAAAACCAGGGAATCGGCCGCAAGCTGATTCAGTTTGCGGAGACCAAGGCGCGTGAACTGGGCCTGAACGAAGTGCTCGCGCTTTCCACCCAGGCGTTCACCTATTTCCAGTCCAAAGGGGGTTTTGTCGAAGGCACACCGGACGATTTGCCGCCCGCACGGCGGGAGAAATACGACCAGGGCGGCCGCAAATCGAAGGTGCTGGTGAAACGACTGAAATGAGCCGGCGTTGGGTTCGCTGGAAACGGACCGGGACCCCGGTGGCCCTACGGCCTGACGAGCCGGTAATAATGTGCCTGTGTGGACATCTTGACCGTCACTGTCACCTGGTCGCCGACTATCACGGACGCGTTCCTTTCCTCGCTCCAATTGACCGGCGGAACCAGATTGTCGGTCACCTGTAGGATGAAATTCTCGGCGGCCACCGGCCACGAGAGGACCAGCTTGTTCAGCGAACGCTCCGAGCTGAGGAAAGGCGTGCCCACCACCGTTACCGCGAGCTGTGACGTCAGGTTCGTGCTGACTGGATCGGCATAGGGAGAGGTCACCACCACTTGGTTCGTAATTTCACCCAGCACTCGCGGAACAACCGTGATCGCCACGGTCGCGGTTTCACCCTCCGGCACCTCGCCAAAGTTGCAGGCCACGATTCCAAATTCGTTCGTACAACTGCCATGAGTTGCGGTGACCGACACGAAATCGACCGAGTCAGGCAGAGTGTCCGTCAACAACGTCTGCGGCACGGCGTATGGCGCGATGGGCGTCACGCGGATGGTGAAGGTGAGTTGGTCGTTCACCAGGACGAGGGGCGCCGATGCCTGCTGTTGGAGGAAAAATTCCGCCAGAGGCTGTACGGTGGTGACCAGGGTCACCGCATTGTTTTCCGGGATCATGTCCACAGTGTCGCTCGTCACACGGGCCTGGTTGGTGATGGCGCCGGGGTGATGGGGAACAACCGCCAGGTTCACCACCGCGTTTGTGCCGACGGCCAATTTGCCCAGCTTCACCCGCACGATGCCCCCGTTCGTGATCACCAACGCCGGGTTCTGCACCGGCACCAAACTCAGTCCCTCCGGCAACACGTCCTCCAGCCACACCCCGGTCGCCTCGTTCGGCCCCTGGTTGCTCACCACCAGCGTGTAGGTCAACTCCTGGTCCACCAGCGCCAACGCCGGCGCTACGCTCCCGCTCAACACCAGGTCCGCGTCCAGCCGCACCGCGCTCACCGCGCTGGCCGTGTTG
>DASPXS010000263.1:0-3878 GCA_035637175.1 Haliangiales bacterium
TCACCCCGGCCCTCTCCCCACGGGAGAGGGAGACGACCATTCCCCCTCTGCACAAATCCGAGCGCCGTCGATGGGTCGGTACCCTGACGACGATTCTCCCACCGCGTGTCTCTGTCCAGGTGTGCGGTGCCTTAATTGAGATTTGGAGGTTGGAGCTTCCTTGGGATTTGGAATTTGGGATTTGGAGCTTCATCCCCTTCATCTCTCGCGTTTGAAACTGGCCAGCAACTCCTCCGGCGTGACCGTCGCCGTGCCGACCTTGCCCACCACCACGCCGGCGGCGTGATTCGAGAAAATCGCCGCCTCGACCGGTGACGCCCCGGCCGCGATCGCCAGGGTGAACGAGGCAATCACCGTGTCGCCCGCGCCGGAAACGTCGAACACCTCCTGCGCCACGGTGGGAATGTGATAAGGTTTCTGCCCGCGCTGGCAAAGCAACATCCCCTGGTCGCCCAGCGTGATCAACAGCAACGCCGCCTGCAACTCGTTCAACAGTTTGTCGGCGACGCGCAGGAGCGCGGCGTCATTCAACGGATTTGCCGTCCGCAACGAGTCGTCATCGACGCCGGCGAGTTCAAAGGCTTCTTTTCTGTTCGGAGTGATCAGGGACAGGCGGGTCAGATTGAGATGATGGACCGGCTTGGGATCGAGGCTGAGCCAGATGCCGCGCGGGCGGCAGAGTTTCTTGAGTTCGTCCAGCAGGACCTGTGTGACGACGCCTTTGCCGTAATCGCCCACGATGACGGCGTCCGCCGAAGGGAGTTTTTTGGCGGTTACTTCCAGCAGGCGCTGCGTGGCCATTTCGTCCAGGTCATGGCGCGTCTCGCGGTCCATGCGCACCACCTGCTGTTGGTGGGCGATGATGCGCGTTTTGACGCTCGTGGTGCGGTCGAAGTGTTGCAGCAGACCGTCGCAGCCGACCTGTTGCTCTTCCAGCAGCGTGGTCAACTTTTTGCCGGCGTCGTCGCGGCCGATGACCCCCAGCAGCTCAGCCGACGCTTTCAGCGCGGTCAGGTTGCGCGCAACGTTCGCCGCGCCGCCAGGCATGGAGCTCTCGCGTTCAAAGTCAACCACCGGAACCGGCGCTTCCGGCGAGATACGCGAGACGCGGCCCCAGATGAACTGGTCGAGCATGAGATCGCCGATAACGATCACCCGCGAGCGGGCGGCGGCATCCAGAACCTGCCGAACGCGGGCCGGAGCAAGGAGTTTTGGCTTCATATCGTGGAAGGATTCATGAATGACGAATGGCGAAATCCGACCCGCTGCGACGGCGCGACAGCGCGGCGAGAGGAATGACGAAATCCAAATGACGAAATCGCCGACCGCTCAACCGGATGCCAATGGCCACGCGCCTTCGGACTTTTTCGTCAGTCGTGCTTCCGCTTTCTTTCGTCATTTGGAATTCGTCATTCGTCATTCCCGGCCCCTCGGTTCAATCCAAAAACGCCGTGAGCGGGCTGGTCGGACTCGCGGCATCGAGCCGGGCCGCCAGTCCGATTTCAAACGCGGCGCGTCCGGCCTCGATCGCGCTCTTGAACGCAACGGCCATGCGCACCGGATCGTTCGCCACGGCGATCGCGGTGTTCACGAGCACGGCATCGGCGCCCATTTCCATCGCTTCGGCCGCGTGGCTGGGCGCGCCGAGTCCCGCATCGACCACGACCGGCACGGTGGCCTGCTCGATGATGATGCGAATCTGGTCCCGGGTTTGGATGCCGCGATTCGAGCCTATGGGCGAGCCGAGAGGCATGACCGTGGCGGTGCCGGCGTCCTGCAACCGTTTCGCGATGACGGGATCGGCATTGATGTAGGGCAAGACGATGAAGCCTTCTTTCACCAGAATCTCGGCGGCCTTGAGCGTCTCGACCGGGTCCGGCAGCAGGTAACGCGGGTCGGGATGAATTTCGAGTTTCACCCAGTTGGGCAGGCCGGCGGCGCGGGCGAGCCGGGCCAACCGCACCGCTTCCTCGGCATTCATCGCCCCGCTGGTGTTGGGCAGGATCAGGTAGCGTTTGGGATCGACGAATTCGAGGATGTTCGCGAAGGGATCGTGTTTGCCGCTCAAATCGGCGCGCCGCAGCGCGACGGTGACGATCTCCGCGCCGCTGGCGTCGAGCGCTTCCCGCATTTTTTCCGGTGAAGCGAATTTTCCCGTGCCCAGAATCAGGCGCGAGCGGAACTCGTGTCCGGCGATGGTGAATGGACGGTTCACTGAGGACATCAGCAGACAGCATAGGCGGTTGAGTGTCGAGTGTCGAGAGTTCTACGAAAGGGCGAAGTGGCACGGGCGTCCCGCCCGTGCGAGCCCGGGCAACTACCACACGGGCGGGACGCCCGTGCCACTACCAATCGCGCCGGACCGGAGGTCGGCGCTCCCATGACAGCAGCAAGATGTCCCCGCTACGAAATCTGCCCGAAGATCACCACGTGACGGTCGCTAATGATGCGTACACGGAGTCGGTCCAGTTTTGCCGAGGTCAATTGCGCTTTGATCTCCTCCGTTGTAAACGCCGCCAGCAGGCTGTGGTAGAAGTCGCGCCGCAAAATCCCCGGCTCGGCGCCGGAATATTTTCTCACCAGAGCTTTGGCCTTGGCGCGACTGGCCGGTCGGAAGAGGTCGGTCACGAAAACAAGTGCGCTCTTTTTCGCGCAACGCCGAACGGATTGCCAGAGGACCATCGGATCGTGAAGGTGATGCAGAAAATTGTTCGACAGGATCACGTCGTAGCGCTTTCGCGGCATCGGCGCGCCCGGAATGTAACCCTCGACAAGTTTGATCCGCCGGCGCAGTCCGCGTTGCGATTGCAGAGCCTGTCGGGCGCACTCCAACATCGCGGCGGAGCCATCCACGGCGTGGAAGGTGTAGCCGCGATTCGCCCTGGCGAAACGAATGGTCACGTCGGCGGGCCCGCAACCCAGATCCAGCACGGCGGCTTTGGCCGCTCGTGTCGGAAACGTTTCGTCGAACAAAGTGACGTACAACTGGTGCGCTTCGGAAAAATCGGCGGCGGCATAAGCGCGCGCCTGCTCTTCGGTGTCCATTAACTCCGGTTCGGGAATTCGTCTCACCGGCTTTGGCATGGGCGATGATATCAGGGTGAAATGACAAATGACGAACGTCAAATAACCAATGAAATTCGAATGTCAAATGACGAGTGACGAAAGAAATCCGATGCCCGAATGTCGAGAGAGACCTTCTTGATACAACCACCAGAAATTTTCTCCCTCTCCCCGCGAGGAACGAGTGGGGAGAGGGGTATTCGATAAAATTGGCCTCCTCTCCCCGGCCCTCTCCTCCTCTGCGGGAGGAGAGGGAGACCTCCGGCGTCCGAGTGGTGGTTATATCAAGATGGGACCATGTCGAACTGCTCTGAGCTGTGCGGTCGCCGGTTTCGTCATTCGGATTTCGTCATTCTTTCGACATTCGACATTCGACATTCGACATTTGGATTTCAGATCTGGTCCCGATTTGGTATCTTCGACGGAACGATGTCACCGATTCTTCCTGAAGCCGCGGCTGAGTTTCTGGAGAATTATCAGCGCGACGCGCTGGCGCGCTGGTCGGCGGAAGACCTGGCTGCGCAACGGGAATTCGTGAATGCGCAGGTCTCCGGCAGCGCCTGGCTCGATTGGTCCACGCCGTCGGCGGCGCTTCAGTTGGTCCAGGCGGGCAACACGCAAACCGTCCCTGGCACGGCGCAACAATACGACGCGCTCGTGCTCGCCGGCCCGGTGGTGGAACTGGTCGAACCGGCGACGTTGTTCAGGCAGGCCACCGGGCCGCTTCGCCCCGGCGGCCGATTCGTGAGCATCATTCCCTGCCTGCGGGACAACTCGCCGGAGAGCCAACAATTCATGCAACACGCCGCGGCGAT
>DASPXS010000264.1:0-4873 GCA_035637175.1 Haliangiales bacterium
CGCCTCGCGGAACTTCGTCCAGTCGTTGTCTTCGATCCACATCCGGTAATCCATCGGCAGGCGAACGAAATTGAAACCAAGTTCAGCAATCCACTCGAAGGCATCTTCCTTGAAGCGGTCGTTGCGGCCGTTGAATTTCTCCAGAAGATTGAACCCGTGCCAGGGCGGCAGCTTTTTTGGCAAGGGTTCGGGAAGTCCTTTTGTCTCGGCGGCGAAAAGCTCGTCACGGGAAACGCCGGCGACGCCGAGGACAGCTCCCATGGTTAGCGTGCGGCCGAGAAAGTTGCGTCGTGATATTTGGGTTGCCATGGTCGATTTGACTGAAGAATACGCTTCTCATTCAGCGAACCAACAAGGATTTTGCCGAAGATTCCGATCCATCTCCAAACGCCGCCTCCCTTCCGATGAGAAAATCATCTTGCATCGTCGTGTTGTTTGACTGAAAGAGTGCGCCTATGAACCAGGAGTTCTCGGGTGACGAGTTCCTGCTCCTGGGCGTTTCGGTTTTCGTCACTTTTGCCGGCGTTGCCACCTGGTATGCGCCGGTGGCGCGAGTGCCGGTGCTCGGGCGCCCACGAAGTCATCGCCCCGTGCTCTTTTCAGTTCCGCTGGTTTGCCTGGGATTGATCTGGGTGGCGCTCGCACGGTTTGCGGCTGCCGAGGTGCGAAACAGCGTCGATTACCTCATTCTTTTCCTGGTGACCGGTGCCGCCTGGCTCACCATCGCCGGGTGGCTTTTTTCGCTGTTGGGCGTCAGTTTTCGAGAGGATGCTCTGGAGCAGGACAACCCGGCTGCAGCGGTTGTCATTTGCGGTGCGATGGTAGCCGTCGCGCTCACGTATGCCGGCGCAAATATCGGTGAAGGGCCAACGGTATGGACGACGCTTTATTCCGCGTTGATCGCGACGGGATGGCTTTTCGTCCTGTGGTTGACTGTCGAGTTGACGACGGACATTTCCGTGGCAGTTACTGTCGATCGCGATATGGCGTCAGGTGTCCGGTTGGCCGGCCTGTTGATTTCCCTTGGATTGATTTGCGGTCGTGCCGTGGCGGGCGATTGGGAGTCAGCGCCTGCAACGTGGCGCGATTTCGCGCGGGACGCCTGGCCGACGATATTGTGGGTGCTCGCGGCGGTGGTTGTCGAAGTGGTGCTACGCCCGGGACCACAGCGGCCTTTCCCTTCGCTCGTCCGATGCGGCGTGGCGCCCGCCCTATTGTATTTGCTTGCCGCGGCGGGATACGCATGGCGGCTAGGACCCTGGAATACCGGCGCAAAATAGAAAAAAGAATGATCGCGGATTTTGACAGGAAAACTGCGGTGGTGGTAGATCCCCCGCCGTGGATTGCCGGCGAGCGGCTGGCGCCTTCAATGTTCGCCGCGGTTCGCCGTCGCGCTCTGCTCGAATTCTGCAAATGGGACCCTCAGGTTGGCGATGTCGCGGTGCTCGCCGATTTTCCCCTGATCCTGCGGACCGGCGTCTGGCGCGAACTGGCGGCGCTGGCGGAACAACTGACCCGGGAAACGCTGGCGGCGGAACAGGAAGTAGTTGCCAGGCCGGAATTGCTGGATGAACTCGGCCTGCCGCGCCCGATACGCCGCGTGCTGCGCCGGGCGTCATGCCGCGGTGTCACCCCTCCCGCCGCGCGCGCCATGCGATTTGATTTTCATTTCACCGCCGAGGGTTGGTGCATTTCCGAAGTGAACAGCGACGCCCCGGGCGGATTCAGTGAATCCTCCAGTTTCACTGAAATGATGGCCGGGCACTGTTGCGACGCGGTGCCGGCGGGCGATCCCGGGGCCCGATGGTGCGATGCCATCGCGCACTCCGCCGGTTCGACTGGGACGGTCGCGCTTCTGTCCGCACCCGGTTTTATGGAAGATCATCAGGTGGTGGCCTATGCCGCGGCGGGACTTCGTCAACGGGGTTGCACCGCGCATTTGGCCGGCCCGCGCCACATTGAATGGCGCGGCGGGCGCGCGTTCCTGAACAGCGCGTGGCACTGTGGCCCGCTCGACGCGCTGGTGCGGTTCTATCAGTCGGAATGGCTGGTCAACCGTCCGCGATCCGCGGGTTGGCCGTTCTTTTTCTGTGGCGGACACACTCCGATCGGAAATCCCGGTGTCGCGATCATCTCGGAAAGCAAACGGTTCCCCTTGATCTGGGATCGCCTGTCCGTTCCGCTTCGCGCGTGGCGACATTTGCTTCCCGAAACGCGCGATCCGCGCGAGGCACCATGGCGAACGGACGACGCCTGGTTGTTGAAGACCGCGCTCTGCAATACCGGCGACACGGTCAGCATTCGCGCGTTGCTCGGCGCGAAGCAATGGAGGGCCGTGGCGCGGGATGCCTGGCTGCGGCCGCATCGCTGGGTGGCGCAGCGTCGTTTTCTGCCGCTCGCCATCGATGCGCCGGCGGGGCCCCTGTATCCGTGCATCGGAGTTTACACGGTCAACGGGAGGACCGCCGGCGCCTACGCGCGGGCTGCCCCGCGTCCGTTGATCGACTTTGGGGCAATGGATGTTGCCTTGCTGGTGCAACGTCGCCCGGTCAATTCGGATCCGTGCGGTGATTGTGCCGAGCCATCTCATGCGCACTTCGGCGCCCTCTTTCCCTCCGGGATCGGGAGGGACGGCTTGAAGGAGGCGTTCGACGCGCCGCGGGAGCTGAAGAGAGATCGACTCGCCTGATGAGGAATCAGAAGATGAACAGGGAATCCATTTACGAGTTCTGGGCTCCGTCAGATGCGCTTTGGTCGCGCTGGGCGAAGCCGGTGTTATTTGCCTGCCAGAGCGCATTGCCGCCTCCTGCCGGCCTGGACGAAGCGGTCGAAGTGAGTTGGGCGCCCGCTGCAACCGAGAACGTGGTGCTCGTGTTGGACCTTCCTGGCAACCAGGGCGTGCTTATGGCCCTGGCGTTGGCCGCGCGCGGTTACCGCCCTGTTCCTCTTTACAACGCCGTTCCCAATCCGCAACCGCAATTGGAGACGGAAGATGATCCGCGCGCTGTCGTGACGCTGGTGGAGGTGCGACCGATCATGGCGGCGTTGTGGCATGGAGCAGCCCGTCTGCAGAATCTTTCCCTCGCCCTCGAAGCGCCACCGGCATTCCTGCTTGATGCCAATCGCCGCGGCGGCGGACCCTTTCCGATTGAAGGCTGTTTTGATAACCGGTCGGTCAGTTTCACGACGGATTTTCCCTCGGCAAATTTTCTGTTCGCGCATAACTTCCGCCGCGCGCTCCTCGTGCAAGCCGGCGGCAATCAGCCGCAGCCCGATCTCGCGCACACGTTGCGTCGATGGCAGGAGGCCGGAATCGCGATTGAGCTGAAGCGGTTGGACACGCCCGGCTCGCCGATACCGTGTAACGTCGAACGCCCGTGGCATTTTGGCCGGTTTTGGTATCGGTTCTGGACGTTGCTCGGTCTGACTCGAAATAAACTGGGAGGATTCGGCGGACTGATCGGGGACGCGGCAGGTGGATAAAATGGGACAAAACACAAATTTCGGAGTTGACTGCACCGCGCCGCATCGCGCGTGGTCAAGAAGGGAGTTTCTCGGGAAAGGTGTAGCGGCGGTGCTGGCTTTGACCAACAGCGGCAAGTGGGCGGAAGCGGCAGCCACCAGCGGTTTTCTTTCCCCGTTTTTCCAATTCGACCGGGAGATCCAAAAATTCATGTCCGCGCGGAATGTTCCCGGCGGCGCGCTGGCCGTCATGAACGGCCGGCGGCTGGTCTATGCGCGCGGTTATGGTTGGGCGGATCGCGAAAATAAAGTCCCGGCGAAACCGACTTCCCTCTTCCGCATCGCGAGTCTTTCGAAACCTTTTACAGCGATCGCCGTCCTGAAGCTGGTGGAGCGCGGGAAACTGGATTTGAAAACGCGAGTGTTGGATTTGCTGGGGCAGGGCGGGGATGCCCTGCGACCTCACGGCAGCAAGTTCGATGAACGATGGAAGGAGATCACGGTCTATCATCTGCTCCATCACACCGGCGGATGGGACCGCGACAAAAGTTTCGATCCGATGTTCCGCCCGCGCGAGATCGCCAGAACGCTCGCCGTCCCGAGTCCGCCCGGTCCACGCGACATCATTCGCTACATGCTCGGCCAGCCGCTCGACTTCGACCCCGGCGCGCGCTACGCCTATTCAAACTTCGGCTACTGTGTTCTCGGGCGCATCATCGAAAAGGTCGCCGGCGCGAGCTACGAGAAATTTGTTAAGGAGAATGTGCTCACGTTGATTGGAATCAAGAGGATGCGGATCGGCGCTTCGTTGGCCGAAAACAGGGCGGAGGATGAAGTGCGCTACTACATGGCGCATGACGAAACCGCCAATAGCGTGTTTGATGATTTGTCCTCTCCCCGGGGTCGAGGGAGCGACAAGCCCACCAACCCACCCCCAGCCCCTCCGAAGGAGGGGAGCAATTCTCCGCGCGGCCCCCTCACCCCATCCCTCTCCCCTTCCGAGGGGGAGTGGGTGCCCGACCTGTTCGCCGGAGGCTTGGCGAAGGCGGACGGGCGGGAGAGGGGGAGGTTCATGGGCAGGTCGGGGGCGGGTTCAGCCAAAGCAAACAAGCGGGCGGGCACACAAGTTCCCTGGCCTTACGGCGGCTTCTGCCTGGAATCGATGGATGCGCACGGAGGCTGGATTGCGTCGGCGGTTGACGTGGCTCGTTTTGCCGCCGCATTGCACGACCCGCGAGACTGTCCGTTGCTCGAGGCGAAAACGATTCAAACGATGCACGCTGCGCCGGAGCCGCCGGTTGCCCGGAACGACGACGGTTCATTGAAAGATCATTACTACGGGTGCGGCTGGCTGGTGCGGCCGGTCGGCAAAGAAGGCAAAGCCAATTACTGGCACACGGGGAGCCTGCCG
>DASPXS010000265.1:0-5964 GCA_035637175.1 Haliangiales bacterium
TCGCTGTCGCGAATGGCGCGTTGAATCAGGCCGAACTTGGTCGAGGTGAGCCAACGACAGACGAGATAAACGGCGAGCAGCAACACGACGGACGCGATGAAGAGCGCGCGCTTTGTCGCGGGCGCATTAATTTCCGCGCCGAGAATGAATTTGAAATCCGTGAGCCCGTTGTTCCCGCCGAACGTGAAGTCGTTGCGGAAGAACATCAGCGTGGCGGCATACGTGAGCGCCTGGCTGAGAATCGAAAAATAAACTCCCTTGATCCGCGAACGAAACGCCAGCCAGCCGAAGATGAAGGACACGACGGCCGGCACAACGAGGACCATCAGCGCCGCGAACCAGAAGTGTTTGAACGGAATCCAGTGCGGAGGAAGCCCGCCGGTTTCGGGAAAGCGTTTCGGGAATTCCAGAAATACCATGAAGTCCGGGATGTCGGCCTTGTATTGGCCGAGCCGCCCGATCATCAGCATGAGGTGCATGCCGAGCGCGTAGCCCCCGAGGGAGAAGAACAGCGCCTGGCCGAGGCTGAGCAATCCGGTGTAGCCCCAGAGCAGGTTCACGCCGATGGCGAGCACCGCGTAGCACAGATACTTGCCGTAAACGTTGATGCTGAAATTGCTGACGTGCCAGAAGCTCGTCGGTGGCACGAAGGCGTTGAGGCACGGCAGCAGGACGATGCCGATCAACGCCGCGATGGCGAGCAAGAGGAGTTCTCGTTTGGAAATGGCAGCGTTCATCGAGAACAACACCAATCCTCAAACCCCAACCCCCAAATAACCTCCAAATCCCAAACACCAACGAATGCCGATGGAACGCGCCCGAACTCCGATTGTGATCTGGAGTTTGCGGATTCGCCGGTGTTGGGTGTTTGGTGTTTGGTGTTTCGCATCATCCCTCCAAGCTCCTGCTGCGCGTGACGAACAACCCGGCGGGGCGCCATTGGAGAAACAGGATAATGGCGACGAGCACGGTGATTTTGGCCAGCACCGAACCGAGCCAGGGCTCTAGGATTTGATTCGTGAGGCCCACGCCCATCGAGGCGGATACGGTTCCAACCAAACTTCCCACTCCGCCGAGCACGACGATCATGAAGCAATCCACGATGTGGTACTGGCCAAGCGCCGGGCTGACGTTGCCTATCTGCGAAAGGCACGCGCCAGCCATTCCCGCGAGCCCGCTGCCGTAGGCGAATGTCATCATGTTCACGCGGTCCGTGCGGACGCCGAGCGCGGCGGCCATGCCACGGTTTTGCATGACGGCGCGAATCTGCAGGCCGAGCGATGTCCGCGTGAGCAGCACGTAGGTGAGGAGCACCACGAACAGCGCGAAGCCGATGACAAAGAGGCGGTTGTATCCGAGCCCCACGTCGTTCACCACAAAACTGCCGCTCAGCCAGCTTGGTGAGCTGACCTGCACGTTCGCCGCGCCGAACACGTGGCGGAAGATTTGTTGGAGCACGAGACTCACGCCCCACGTCGCGAGCAACGATTCGAGCGGGCGTTGGTAGAGGAAACGAATGACGCCGCGTTCGAGAATCAGTCCGACGCATGACGCCGCCGCAAAGGCGACGGCGAGCGCCGCGATGAAATAGCAGTCGAACCCACCGCCGCTGACGCCGAACCATTTCGTGAAAACGTTCTGCGTCACGTAAGCCGAATAAGCGCCGACCATGATGATTTCTCCATGGGCCATGTTGATGACGCCCATCAAGCCGAACGTGATGGCGAGCCCGAGCGCGGCGACCAGCAGCACCGCGGCGGTGCTAAAGCCGCGGAAGGCGGTGCCAAAAAAGTTTCCCCAGCGTATGTGATCCTCAATGTTGAAAATCGATTTGCGCAGCGCGGTGGCGGTTTTGTCACCGTACTTCCCAGGAGATGCCTTCATGTCATCGCGCAGCTTTTCCAGCAGGGCAAGACCCGTGAGCGAGCGGAGTTCGCCGAGTTTCTCGACCGCGGCGATTCGCGTCGGTTCGTCCTCGGAAGCGAGTTGGGTTGTGCCGATCGCTTCGTGGAGCGCTTTGATGACTTCCTTCTCACGTTCGTTTTTCAGGCGTGTTTCAAAGAACGGCAGATAGTCCGCGTTTTGCTCCTGGCCGAGCTTGGTCACGGCGTCGCGCCGCATTTTGGGATTTGGACTGCCCAGGGCAAATAGATCGAGCGTCGCTTTGATCGCCTTGCGAAGCTTCGAGTTGACGTCTGCGGGCGTGAGTTCAGACGCGTTGGCGAGCAGCGGCTGACCGCTGGAGTCCTTCAATACTTCGCCATCGCTGATCCGGAGGCCTTTCTGTTTTCCTTCGCCATCGATTTGCGGATCGAGCAGGAAAGGGATTTTTCTCCCGTTCGTCTCGAGGATGTAAACCGAGCCGCCGCGCCAGGCCGTCAGCGCCTGCGCGACGACGGGATCATTCGCATCGACGAGCTTCTTGACGAGTTCCACCTGCTGCGCTGCGTCGTCGGCCAGAATCGCCTGGACGAGCAGCGCCCGGCCTGAGGGCACCTCCGCGGCCCTGGACGAAACCGCCAACGACGAGGCAATCGCGAGCAGCGCCATCCGATATGGGAACGTTGTCCAAACGCGCCGATCCCGGGTTCGCGCGCGAGAAGACGGCCACGGCATCTGGATGAACAAAGTTGGCAATTTAATCAAAAGCGAGGCGGGCCTTGCGAACCCGCCTCGCATGTTCGTCAACCCGCAGTATGACTGCTCACAAAGACTTGGGGAGAAACTTTTCACTGAACGGCTCACCCGCGACGCCGGTGAACGACTTCACCACTTTGAACTGGCCGCTGGCCAGGGTTTCACCGATGTAAACGCTGTTGATCAGGTGATGATTGTCCTGCATCATCACTTCGCCGGCCGGGCCTTTGAATTTCTGGCCGATCAGCGCCTCTCGCACCTTGTCCACTTCAAACGAGTCGGCTTTCTCGACGCCCTGCTTCCAGAGATACACGCCAATGCGCGAGAGATTCATCGGGCTGCACGTGACACGGCCCTTCGCATCGACGCCGCTGACCTTGAAGTCCACGCCGGTGACCTTCGGCTCTTTGAGCCACGCCTGAAAGTCCTTCACGAAGGTGGCATTTTCGGGTGTCCTGAGGCTCATGAAATAAGTCCAGCAACCGAGATGGCCGACGAGGTCCTTCGCGGGCAGGCCGCGGAATTCGTCTTCCGAGATTGAGAAGGAAACGACCGGGCAATTCTCCGAGGTCAGACCCGCGTTTGCGAATTCCTTAAAGAACGGAACGTTGGTGTCGCCATTCAGCGTGCTGATGACGCAAGCCTTTCCGCCTGCGGCGAACTTCTTGATCGCCGCGACGATCGTCTGGTAATCGGTGTGACCGAACGGCGTGTAGATCTCCTCGATGTCCCCGTCGGGAATGCCTTTGGCTTTCAGGTACTGCTTGAGGATTTTGTTCGTCGTCCGCGGGTAAACGTAGTCGGAGCCGAGCAAGTAGAACTTCTTCTTTCCGTCGGCGAGCATGTAATCCACGGCGGGGATCGCCTGCTGGTTCACCGCTTCGGCGGTGTAGAAGATGTTTTTCGAGAGTTCTTCCCCTTCGTACTGCACCGGGTAGAAGAGCAACCCGTTGTCCTTCTCGAACACCGGCAGCACCGATTTGCGGCTCACCGAGGTCCAACAGCCGAACACGACGGCGACCTTGTCCACTTCGATGAGCTGTTTGGCCTTTTCGGCAAACAGGGGCCAGTTCGAGGCCGGGTCCACGATCACCGGCTCAATCATGTAACTCTTGCCGCCGACCTTCACTCCGCCGGACTTGTTGACTTCATCGAACGTGAACAGCAACACGTCCTTCAACGACGTCTCGCTGATTGCCATGGTGCCGCTGAGTGAATGGAGGACGCCGACTTTAACAGTGTCCGCCGCCATCGCGTTGAGAGCCAGCAGAGCCGCGGCAAATCCGCCCAACAATTTTGAGAGATAGGATTTCATATTGTTAGCTTCTTGGAGTTCAAGTTTGTGATTCGGTCAGAAAAGATAAGAAACGCCGATACCCGGAAGGAAGCGGTCGTCCCGTTTGCCGAACCCAGCCGGCAAGGAGGTATGATCGTAGCGGATTTCCGGCTGAATCTTCACGTTCGGAACGGGTTTGATGTTGAGCGTTAAGGCGACGCTGAAGATGTCTTGACCGCTGTTGGCGGGAACGCCCAGAGCGCCGTTGATGTCCACACCATCCTTGTCGCTGATGAATTCCGCGCGCACGGCGGGCATGACCTTGTCGCAGAGTGCGTAGGAGAGCCAGCCGCCCAGGGAGTAAACGTGCGAGTCTTTGCCGCCGGTCCGAAAATTGAAGAAATCCAACTCGGTTCCCACATGCCATTTCTCGTCGATCTGGTAGCCGCCCAAAAGCGATCCGCCCTGGACATGCGTGACGAAGGAATCCTCCCGTCCGGCGAACCCGATCAAGCTTAGCCAGATTTTGTCGGTGGGCTTGATCCCCAGCGCGGCCACTACGGTTTTGCTGTCGTTGTTGTCCACCGGGCCGGCATACAAGCCGTTTTGCACGCGCACCTTGACGTCAATGGCATCGGTGAGCGTGTAGCCCAATTGCACGCCGGCGGCCGGCCCATTGCCGGTGAAAAACCATTGGTAGCCCTGGGAAAAGTTGTCGTTGGCCGCGCCGCCATCGCCGGACTCGTAGTTGAGGAGCGAAATAAGCTCGCCGGCTTTGACATTAAGGCCAGTGCCAATCGGCACATTCAACTCAACATAGGCCTCGCGGAGATTTTCAAAGCCAATGGTGCTGGCGCCGGAATTCACGATGGGTGCGTCCTGGCCGAAGATCAGCGAAGCACGGTAAGCGGCGCTGAACTCCTCCCCACTGCGCACCGCGGGCGGACTGGCGAGCGTGACCTTCACTTTATTGAGGGAAAACGAGTCGCTCCTTCGGTTCCAGAGATAGCCCGGGGAGGTTCCGCCGGGGGGATCGCTGGTATCGTGAAAATACGACGCGGTGACGAAGCCGCTAAGAGTGGTTTCCGACAGAGTCGACACGAATTTCGACGATGCGGTCCCGCTCGAGGCAAGGCCTTCTTTCTTCACCACCGACTCCAGAGCATCAAGCCGTTTGCGGAGTTCGGCATTTTCCTTTTCAAGCCGATCAACTCGGACGCCAGAATCGGCTTGCGCGAAAGCGCTGGCTCCGGTCGCGAGCAGAACAGTGCCTATGGCACTGGCGCGAAAAGAGACGGGTGATCGTTTGGATTTCAGGGGCATTTGCCTCATAAGAATAATGGAGGTGAATGGTTGGGGTTCAGGCAGGACGTCATCGGTTAACTCCACATATCACGACACGTGCCAAAGCGGCGTCACGGCCCGGTATCGAGCCTGCATTCAATTCATCATCACCATTTGCAGAATTCATTCCACCGCGAACGAACCTTCAAACGCTGCCCGCCAATGCGCCGCTCCTTCCTGCGGCGCCGATTCATTTGCGCGCGCATCGCTTCGCTTCGGTTTGCAATCGAAGAACAGAAGCAATCAATGTGGTCAGATTTCGCCAGCCCGGTGCAGACAAGTCATCGCGGTCGTAACGAGCCGCCTCGATCAGGGACGCTCTCCCCACCACCTTCACCGACTCGGCAAACTGATGCGCCGTCAAGTCCAGAGCCGTGCCGGTGGACTTCAGGGCTTTGAGGGCCCGCAAATACACCACCTTGTCAATACCAGCGACTTCACCTCCCCTTTCATCAGGCTCACTTTGACGTTGTCAGCGGTGCTCCTTGGCATCCTGTGGAGATGAGGTTTTCTGTCGTGTTCATGTTTTTGCGTTTTGTACTGAAAGAGCCGGACTGCTCTCTTCACCCCCGCCCGGAGAGAGCAGCCCCGCTTCGGACGAAACGCACCCGCGTGTGCCCGTGCCGTCGCGCAGTGGAGCATTAGCAGCCGAGTGAGGGCAGGCGCAAAAAATCTGAAATCATTTTCGCCTGCCGGCGTGATGTTGC
>DASPXS010000266.1:0-18793 GCA_035637175.1 Haliangiales bacterium
CGAAATCTCCAGTCGCCGACAAATGCCCGTTTCGCTCATCGGCTGGTGCGTCCCCAGCGCGATCAGCACGTCGAATGCCTTTGCCGCTTCGCCCATCCGCCGGTAAAGCGTCTGAAACAACCGACCGACCGGTCCGGTCCGCGTCCCGTCGGGAACGATCAGCAACACTTTTTTGTCGCGATATTCTTTGGCGGGACAGGCCTGCGCGATCACATCCGCGATCTCCTCGCGCGTCAGGGTATTGCCCGGCGAAGCCGTTTTTGAAATGAGCGCCATCGGTTCGTGGAAGCGTTGAAGCGTTAGAACGTTGAACCGTTTAAAATCAAATCGTGTGGCAAAGGAACCCGCCATCGACACGGAGGTCGGCGCCGGTGACAAAACCGCTGGCCTTGGAACTGGCCAGATAAATGGCGGCCCCAACCAGTTCCTGGGGTTCGCCAAACCGGCCCATCGGCGTGTGACCGATGATCGCCTGTGCCCGCGGGGTGGGAGTGCCATCCGGGTTGAACAGCACGCGGCGATTTTGTTCCGCCGGAAAAAAACCGGGCGTAAGAGAATTGACGCGGACGCCTCCGCTGGCCCACTCGCGCGCCAGGAACTTCGTCAGGCTCAGCACGGCTGCCTTGGCCGCGGAGTAGGCCACGACCCGCGACAAGGGCACGTGCGCCGAGACGCTCGCGATGTTGATGATGCTTCCTTTGCCGCGCCGGACCATGGCCGGCCCAAATTCCTGGCAGGGCAACAACACGCCGCCGACCAGGTTCAGGTCGAAATTGACCCGCCAATCCTCCAAAGCGACCTCTTCAAAATTGCGGTCCGGGCTCAAAGTGACTTTGGGATCATTGCCGCCGGCGGCATTCACCAGAATCGCCGGCGCGCCCAGCGACTTCTCGATCTGCTGATTGGCGGCGCGCAAACTTTCGCGCGACATCGCGTCGGCGGAAAAAAACGCCGCCACGCCGCCGGCTTGCTTGATTTGCTTCACCCTCGCTTCGCCGCGTTCGGCGCTGCGTCCGGCAACCGCGACGCGCGCTCCGGCCCCGGCCAGGCCTTCTGCAATGGCACCGCCCAGAACACCGGTGGCGCCGATCACCACCGCCACTTGATCCGTCATATCAAAGAGGTCCATTTCGCAGATCAAATTGTGCGCCATCGTGTGAAGTCGGTGAAGGAAAAAGATCGGTCGTCGGTCGTCAGTCGTCAGTGGTCCGGAGGCGTAACGCTGGCGCGACCAAACAACTGATCACTGGTCACTGACGACTGATCACTGTCCACTGACCACTGACCGCTGACCACTGACAACAAACCCCCGCCAAATCGTCCAAATTCCCCGCTGGCCACACATCACGGGATGCGTTAGTTTCGCCGCGTATGGTTTCGTTACCCAAACCGGATGTGATTCTGACTCACGAAAGTGACCTGGACGGATTGCTGTCGGGTCTGTTGTTGCGCCGTCTGGCCCGCCAGTTGTTCGACAGCGACGTGCCCTTGCAGGCGTATCACAACCACAACTGGCGTCAGCGCAGTTTGCCGGAAAAATCGGCCTGGGTCAGCGACCTGACCTTTGAGCTGCGACTCGACAAACCGAATTGGGTGGTCATTGACCATCACGCCACTGATTTCACGCCCAAATACGCGCAATTGATCCATGACCTGAACAAGTCGGCCGGCCTGCTCTGTTACGAGCTTTGTCAACAGCACGAACTGGGCACGGCAAAGCTCGACCGCCTGGTCCATTTGAACAACGTCGCCGACCTGTTTCTCGAAGACGACCCGGACTTCGTTCTCGCCAACGACTACGCGAATCTTGTCAAGACCTACCAGTTCTGGAACCTGGAAGCGTTGATCGAAGGCAATCCGGAGAGACTGCTCGACCATCCGTTGCTCAAAGTGATGGAAGTGAAGCGGCGCATCGAGGACCCAATCGGCTTTGCCTGGACCAAGGGCAACATCACTGAACTCAGCCCGTCGGTCGGCCTGGCGAACACGGTCATCGGGAATACAAACCAGATCGTGCACCAATTGCTCGAACAACGCGCCACACCCTACCCGGTCTTGATCACGCTCTTCCGCCGCGGCAACGGAATGATCTTGGTGAGCCTGCGCAGTCGCAACGGCGAGGCCTTGAAAGTCGCCGAAAAGCTTCAAGGGGGCGGTCACGCCAACGCCTGCGGCGCCGTCCTGCCCCGCTCCGTCCAGAATATCCCCGACGCGATCGTGTACTTGCGGCAGGTGCTCAATCCATCGCCCGCCCGGGGCACGCCGTTGAACAACCTGGAAAGTTTGTTCGACGCCATCGAACTGGCGAAGAAATAAGGAGAATGCAGATAGAAGTCGGAAGACAGGAGATCTCCACAATCAAATCCGGCGCCCTTTCCGCGCCAAAGTCACCGCCGCGTGAGGACACACCTCCCGCAGCGACCCGCGATGGATTGCGGAACTCTGAACTTGTCCCAGCGCGATGTGCGGAAAAAACACGCATATGCGTGTTTTTTCCGCACGCGCTTCAGGGTCAGACGCGCCCTTCGCATTCCAGTAAACGACCGTCCCGGTGGCATTGTTCCCTGTTTTATTGCACCGTGATGACGACTTGATCCGTGCTGGTCGCTCCGGAAGGGTCGCTAACGGTAAGCGCGAGCGTGTAAACTCCGGCAGTAGTGAAGCTCGTCGTCATTTTCCGGTTGGTGCCCAGCACCGTTGATCCCAGCATCCAGCGATAAGTAAGCGTGTCGCCGTCGGGGTCCGTTGACCCGCTGCCGTCAAGCGTCACGGCGGTTTTGCCTCGCTTCAGCGGGACCACCTGGTCCGGGCCTGCGTTGGCGATGGGAGCATCGTTTACCGGAGTGACGACAATGCTGACCGTCGTGGGACCCCCATTCGCACTGCCATCGCTGGGGCGATAACTGAAGCTGTCGGTGCCGTTGAAGTTGGGCGCTGGACTGTAAGTGAACGATCCGTTGGAGTTCAGCGTTACGGTGCCTTTCTTGGCGCGGTTAACCAGGACGGCCGTCAGCGGGTCACCATCCACGTCGACGTCATTCGCCAGAACGCCAGGCGCTGCAACCACCAGCACCGTGTCTTCGCTGATGGTGTAATTGTCCGCCAGGCCGACTGGCGGATCATTCACCGGCGTGACGTTGATTGTGACGGTGGCTTCCGGCGAATCCTCTGTCCCGTCGCTGACTTTGAAAGTGAAGCTGTCAGTGCCGTTGAAGTCAGCGTCCGGCCTGTAAGTCAGATTCGGCGGCGTGCCGGTCAACGTCCCGTGAACCGTTCCGCTTACTACTGCGAACGTGAGCGGGTCGCCGTCTGCATCAGAGCCGCTCAGCGTGATCGGCAACGCTGTGTCTTCCGGTACTGAGACGGTCTTTGCGTAGGCAATCGGAGCCCGATCCAGCACAAGCTTAAAGAGGATCCCGCCACGTCGAGGCCCTCCATCCACCGTCGAGCCGTACAGCGCTCCGTCCGGTCCCTCTACCAGCGTCGCCTGCGGATTGGAGCCGTCAGTGAAGTTGAAATCATACAGCTTGGCGAAAGTGCCGTTCGTCTCCAGTCGGAACAGCGTGCCGTAGCCAATGGCGCCTCCGGACAACGTCGATCCATACAAGGCTCCGTCTTGTCGGGCCACGAGCGCCGCGTACGGATAGTAGCCGTCAGTGGAGTTGAATTCATGCAGTTGGGTGAAGGTGCCGTTGGTCTCCAGTCGGAACAGCGTGCCGGCGCCGCTGGCGCCGCCCTGGAAGGTCGAGCCGTACAACGCTCCATCGGGTCCCGCTACCAGCACTGCGTACGGATAGTAGCCGTCCGTATAGTTGAAATCATGCAACCTGGTGAAGCTGCCGTTGGTCTCCAGTCGGAACAGCGTGCCGGCACCGCTGGTGCCGCCATACAAAGTCGAGCCGTACAACGCTCCACCCGGTCCTGTCACCAGCGCCGCGTAGGGATTGGCGCCGTCCGTATAGTTGAAATCATGCAGAATGGCGAACGTGCCGTTGATCTCCAATCGGAACAGCGTGCCGTAGCCGCTGGCGCCGCCATACAAGGTCGAGCCGTACAACGCTCCGTCTGGCCCCGCAACCAGCGCCGACTGCGGATAGGCACCGTCGCCGTAATTGAAATCATGCAGCTTGGCGAGGGTGCCGTCGCTCTTCAATCGGAACAGCGTGCCGTAACTGCCGGAGCCGCCATACACAGTCGAGCCGTACAACGCTCCGTCCGAGCCCGCCACCAGTGCCGCGTACGGATAGGAACCGGCAGCGAAGTGGAAATCATGCAGCTTGGTGAAGGTGCCGTTGCTCTCCAGTCGGAACAGCGTGCCGTCGTCACTGGTGCCGCCATTCGCGGTCGAGCCGTACAACGCTCCGTCGGGTCCCGCAACCAGCGCCGACTGCGGATTGGCGCCGTCGCCGTGGTTGAAATCATGCAGCTTGGTGAAGGTGCCATTGATCTCCAGTCGGAACAGCGTGCCGGCGCCGGTGGTGCCGCCATTCGGGGTCGAACCGTAAAACGTTCCGTCTGACCCCGCAACCACCGCAGCCTGCGGATTGGAGCCGTCAGCGGAGTTGAAATCATGCTCCTTGGCGAAGGTGCCGTTAGTATCCAATCGGAATAGAGTGCCGTAGTCGCTGATGCCACCATACACGGTCGAGCCGTACAACCCCCCGTCCGGACCCGCCACCAGCGCAGCCTGCGGATTGGCGCCGTCAATGGAGTTGAAATCATGCAGAATGGCGAACGTGCCGTTGGTCTCCAGTCGAAACAGCGTGCCATAGCCGCTGGCGCCGCCATAAAATGTCGAGCCGTACAAAGCTCCGTCTGAACCCCTCGCCAGCGCCCCGTATGGACGGTAGCCGTCAGTGGGGTTGAAATCATGCAGTTTGGTGAAGGCGCCATTGGTCTCCAGTCGGAACAGCGTGCCATAGCCGCTGGTGCCGCCATTCACGGTCGAGCCGTATAACGCTCCGTCTGGACCCGCCACCAGTGACTCGTACGCGTCAACACCGTCAGCGTAGTTGAAATCACGCAGTTTGGTGAAGGTGCCGTTGGTCTCCAATCGGAAGAGCGTGCCGTAGCCGCCGGAACCGGTAAACACAGTCGAGCCGTACAACGCGCCGTCCAACCCCGCGACCAGCGCTGCCTGCGGATTAGAGCCGTCAGTGGAGTTGAAATCATGCAGCCTGGTGAAGGTGCCGTCGGTCTCCAGTCGGAACAGCGTGCCGGCGCCGCTGCCGCCGCCATAAAAGGTCGAGCCGTACAACGCGCCGTCTGGACCCGCGACCAGCGCCGCCCGTGGATTGGAGCCGTCAGCGGAAGTGAAATCGTGCAACTGGGTGAAGGTGCCGTTGGTCTCCAATCGGAATAGCGTGCCGTAGTCGCTGCTGCCGCCATAAAAGGTCGAGCCGTACAACGCTCCGTCTGGACCCGCGACCAAAGCTGCCTGCGGATAGGCGCCATCGGAGTAGTTGAAATCATGCAGCTTGGTGAAGGTGCCGTTGGTCCCCAATCGAAACAGCGTGCCGTAGTCGCTGCTGCCGCCATTCACGGTCGAGCCGTACAACGCGCCGTCTGGACCCGCGACCAGCGCCGCCTGCGGATAGGCGCCGTCGGAGTAGTTGAAATCATGCAGCTTGGTAAAGGTGCCGTTGGTCTCCAGTTTGAACAGCGTGCCGGCGCCTCCGGTGCCGCCATTCGCCGTCGCGCCGTACAATGCGCCGTCTGGACCCGCCACGAGCGCCACCCGCGGATAGGCGCCGTTCAAGTCCGGTGCCGCGAAGGCATCCAGTGTCACGACCGTGGGTGGCGTGACACTCGATTCCGTCGGTGTCCAGTCCGCCACGATGGCGGCGGGCTGACCGAGCATCAACAGCCCGGCAAACACCGTGAAAAGCAGCCGGTTGAAGAGGCTGAGAGGTTTGGGTTCGATCTTAATCTTCCCGGCACGGCATTGAATTTTCACAGGTTCCGTAAATAAAGTGACCAAGCGAGAGTAAGCACTCAGCCTCCAACCTCGCCAAAGGTAAGAGACCGCTGACGTGCCGACACCGCCAATTCCGGGCTTGCTTGGAGGTGAGCGGCGGCACTTCACTCAGCCGTTCGCCTCAGGTAATTCCCGGTCTCAAGATGCCCATTTCTGACTGCGGTAACGTCACACGAGTCGTCCGAAAGAGACTGTTTCAGGATGGACTTCAACTACCGGTCATCGTCCACCACCTGGACCATCCCTTCCCTACCCGTGCCCGTAGCCCCAAGGCCGCGACGTTCCAATTCACTTCCATTGGCATAAACCATGCCCGTTCGAGCGATTTGAATTCAGGCGACTCTTTTGAGACGAAAACGACGGGAGCGTAAAGCGACTAGAGCCAGCCGGAAGGTGCTTGCTGCCTCTCGATTGTTGACAGTCTCTCGACATTTCACCTGTTGAAAACAAGCAGCCGGCTGTGCCTCAAGGATCCCGGCAATTTGGCGACACGCCCGGCAAGCCGTTGAGGCCATGAGACTTTGGCCGACCGTAAACCCGGCAAGGACCGGATCGGTCCACTCGAAACGAATTTTCCAGCGGGAGCGCCCGGCGAACCTGGCCTGCCGGTCACCGACCGTGGGAATGAATTCTTCTCCCTCCTTCGGCGCTTGATGGAAAATACCCGAGGTAATCGCAAATGCATATCAAGTGAAAGGCAATTGCAATACTTCGGTCAGGATAAGACAGTCCTCGGGCTTGAAGGCGGACGCATTGTTGAAGGCTGTCCGCATGGCGTCAGCCGGGACCGCATGGACCGCATGGCTTCGCTCGCGTTTCAGCGTTGCCGCCATGTCCAACCCTCAATTAACATCGCGCCACTGTATGTCTCAATCACTGCCCACTTCCGCCGCCACCGACAACTCTTCAGTCCGAGCCGACGGCAGGCGCCCGGACCAATTGCGGCCGATCCTGTTTCAAAATCACATCGCGCCCCACGCCACGGGTTCAACACTTATCGAATGGGGCAATACGCGCGTCATCTGCGGCGTCATGGTTGAGGAAACGATCCCGCGATGGATGAAGGAACAGAACGTCAGCGGCGGCTGGATCACCGCCGAGTATTCCATGCTTCCCTACTCGACGCCGCAGCGCAAACAACGGGACATCTCCCGGGGAAAAATCGACGGCCGTTCGCAGGAAATTCAGCGGCTGATCGGCCGGTCCATGCGCGCAACGGTGGACCTGGAAAAGCTCGGTCCGCGCACGATTTGGGTTGATTGCGACGTCCTTCAGGCCGATGGCGGCACGCGCACGGCAGCCATCACCGGCAGTTATGTCGCCCTTTCGCTGGCCGTCCGTAGATTGCTCGCGGAAGATCAGTTGAAGGAATATCCGCTGCTGAACGCGGTCGCGGCGGTCAGCGTGGGCATCGTAAATCAGCAGGTGATGCTCGATCTTTGCTACCTCGAAGACGCCGCGGCACAAGTGGACATGAACGTCGTCATGACCGAAGCCGGGGAATTCATCGAGTTGCAGGGCAGCGGCGAAGAATCCACATTCAACGATCGGCAACTGAGTGAGATGTTGGCTTTGGGCAAAGCAGGTATCCAACAACTTTTTGAAGCCCAAAAGACTGCCTTGGCCGAACGCACCAATCCTGACTGACGGGTGCATTGCGGGTGCGACCGGCCCTCTTCCGATGAACTGACCCTTCGTCCTCGTGCTCGTCGTCCTCCTCGTCCTCGAAGCCATCCGATCGAGCACGAGCACGAGGACGAACTGGTTCCCGGCCGCGATTCGCGCGAGTCGCAAGGCGCGGCGGGAACGAATGAAGTTGATGAAAACTCACCTCTGGCAGGTTTCGGTGACAACCTCAAATGAAGCGGAAGAGGCCACCCTTGCCCTTCTGGAAAATTTATTGGGAACAACTCCGTCGATTTTCGCCGACGCAGAGACGCAAACGATAACGGCTTCCGCCTACAGCCCCCGCCTGCCGCGCCCCCGCGCCGAATTGCGCGCCCGGCTGCGGGCGGGTCTGCGACAGATTCAAAAGTGCGGTCTCGATATCGGGGCCACCCGAATTGCGATACGAAAAATACGCCGGGAAAACTGGGCGGAATCCTGGAAAAGGCACTTCCAACCTCTGGAGATAGGCCGGGCGTTGCTGGTCAAGCCAACCTGGAGTCGTGGTCGCCCGCGGAAGGGTCAGTCCGCCGTGGTGCTCGATCCTGGCCTGAGCTTCGGCACCGGGCAGCATCCCACCACCGCCTTTTGCCTGAAACAATTGGTCGCGCGTCAGAAAAGTGGACCGGCGCAATCCTTCCTGGATATTGGCACCGGCTCGGGAATTCTCGCCATTGCCGCGGCGAAACTGGGCTACCGCCCGGTCCAGGCTTTGGACTTTGATCCGGCTGCCATACGCGCGGCAAAAGCGAACGCCCTGCTCAACCGCGTGGAGAAACGGGTCCGCATCTTCCGGCAGGATATCACCGGCCCGCCGCTTCGCACGCGTGCGAAATTCAATGTCATCTGCGCGAACCTGACTTATGACGTTCTGATCGGCCAATCCAAACGCATCCGCAACCGCCTCCGGCCGGACGGAACACTGGTCCTGGCAGGCATTCTCCGGTCCCAATTCGAGCGGATTCGACGGGTTTACGCCGCGCTGGGATTGAAACTGATCGCCAAGCGGAAAGACAAGGAATGGCAGTCCGGAGCGTTCGCATGCCAACGATGAACCGTTCGCGGTTTCCGGAAGATTCGCCTGTTCATATACGCTCAGCCTGCGCAAAAATTTTTATGACTGTCGAACATTTGACTATGAAGAGGGTCGGATTATGTTGAGACAACTTCAAAAACCGTGACGGCAGCGCTAACAAAGACAACACGGAACTATCCAAGGACGCTGGCACTGTTTTCGCTGGATGCGGTTCTAAGAAAGATCAACAAAGGACCTGACCATGACGAAGACCCTCGAAGTTATCAGTGACGTAGTTCGCAACACCAAACATCCATTCCGCCAGGTCGATGACCGTCCAGACAAACCGAAAAAACACCGCTACGAACGTCGCAAGGTAAGGGAATACCTCAAACTGGGAGATTGGGTTGCGGAAACCCAGGCTAGCGAAGGCTAGCGAGAGTCTTTTTGTTCGGCATTATGCGGCCGGCGGATTTCCAACGGCTGGGCCTCACGGCGGTCGCCATGGCCGGTCGCCTCAAAATTGCCCAGCAATGCCGAAACGCCAATGCCCGCCAGCATGGCCAAAGACAATTTGCCCCGGTCGTGCGAGTGAAACTGCAACTCCGGCAACAGATCACTGGTGGCGATGCTGAGAAAAGTCCCGGCCGCAAACGCCAGCACCGCGCCGAGGAATTGCGGCGCGACATGCGCAAATCGGTCCACGCCCAGGTAGAACAAAAGAAGACCCGCCGGATTCGCCAGCGCAAACAGGCCGTTGACCCAGTGACGCAACGACCGCGACGACCTGCCGAGCGCCAGCAACGTGCCGACCGCCAGACCGTCAAACGGCTTGTGGAGAAAAATCACCAGAAAAGTTCCGAAACCGAGCAGACCGTGCGTGCGCCCCGCGCGCCGTTCCAGCTCCACGCTGGCCGCCAGCGCCACGCCGTCCAACAGCGTATGGAGCGTCAGGCCGAAAGTGGCGCCCAGCCAGGACAAGTGTCGCGCCGACTGGTCCGCCAGCGTCGGTTCGTGACTGTGTTCCCCGTGTTCCGTCGAACCCGCGCCTTCAAGCTCCTGGCGCGTCTCCGGCGCCTCTTCCGGCACGTCGTGATGATGGAAGTGAAGGTAGCGTTGCACAAAGAACAGGGTCAAAAAGCCGCCCAGCAGCCAGCCCATGGTCAGGTCCGCAGACTGAAACTGTTCCCAGGCATGAGGCGCGAGATGCAACAGCCCCACTCCCAGCATCAAGCCGGCGACAAAACTCGTCGCCACCTGCAGCCGGGTGTGCGTCAGCCGCACCAGCAACGGCAGCCAACCTCCCATCAATGAGGCCAGAAGAATCAACGAACAGTAAACGGCCAGCAATATCATTGAACAAGCGGCCGACGGCCTGGCGCAATCACTGACCGGATCTCCCGCCCGCCTGCGGAGCGCCGGCCGTATTGCAAATCATTTGCACTTCCACCGCACAAAAATGCTCCGCCGGCCGCAACGGCGCCACGGAGCGGCAACCGCGCGGTTATTTCATCAGCAGCATCTGCCGGGCGCGTTTGATGGCGCGATTCAAGCGCCGCTGGTAATGGGCCGGCAGACCGGTGTACTTGCGGGGAAGAATGCGACCGGCATCGGTCACAAACTGTCTGAGCAGATTGACGTTTTTGTAATCCAGCGCGTCGGCCGTGAAATCAATCTTGGGTTTGGGCCGCGGAGTGCGCACCTCCATCACTCCTCTTCCGCGTGAACCGCGGCTCGGTTTGTCAATGTTGGTCTTTCGCGGCATAAGCGTTATTTGATTTCCCGATGCAGCGTGTGGCGGCGGAGGAAGGGATTATACTTCCGGAGTTCAATTTTCTCCGTCTTCAATTTCTTGTTGCGGCTGGTGAGATAACGCGAGGGCGACTTGCCTTCCTTGCGCGCTTCCGTGCATTCGAGAGTGACGAGTTCGCGAGGCATAAAATTACTCCTTTTCCTTGGCCGGCTTTTCCTCGGCTTCTTCTTCTTCCTCGACCTCGATGGCCCCGGCCGAGTCAACCGACCCCAGCGCGCCCAGGCGACGTTGCCGCAAAGCGCCTTCCTTTTCGAGTTGCGCCTGGGCTTCGACCGTGAACCGCGTCCAGGGAATGGCGTCCAGGCGCGCCTTGGGGATCGCTTTGCCGGTCAACTCACAGACGCCGTAGGTGTTTCTCTCGATCCGTTTGAGCGCCTCTTCGATTTCGTAGATGGCGTCCTGATCCGAGGAAAGCAGGCTGAGGGCAAAGTCCCGGTCGAAATTGTCCGTCCCCGAATCCGCCATGTGCAGGCTGTAGCCGGGCATCTCCTCCGCCGATTCCTTGGCCAGACCGCTCATTTGGTTCAGCAGACGTTCGCGAAGCGCCAGCAACGTGTTGTAGTATTTGGCCCATTCCGGCTTGATCTTCACGCTGCCGTTGCCGGGTCCGCGGCGGGCGGGCGCGACGGTGTTGCCCAGGATGGCCGCGGCGGTCGCCGAACCCAGGTGCTTGCTGGCCGATTTGCCGGCCGCCTTTTTGGTGATCTTCTTCGTTGTCACAGTCAGTCAATCAGTGCATTGCCACGGTAAATCCCGTGTCGGCTCACCGGCTTTGGCTCAAACCAATGCCATTGGGAGCGCGTGAATGTAACAAAGGAAATCAAAAGCGCCACAAAAATTTTTAGCAAATTCGATCCCCAGGAACCCGGCGCGTTCAAACGAAATCGGCTGGCAACCAGCGCCCTCCCGGCGCCGCGGAGCCGGAACCAAACCGTTGAAAAACATCGAACACCGAATCGCCCACGCCGGACATCCACTGCCGATCACGGCGCAGGGAGACGCCACCCTGGATGTTCGCTGTTCGCTGTTCCGGCCCAGCAGGACTTTTGCAGGAATGAAAGTCTACCCATGAACCCACCAAAGGGCCGCCAGGTTTTGGACTGCGGCAGTCCTCTGGCGCTTTTCAATTTGGTGTGAGCGCGCCAAAGCGGCAGAGGACTGCCGCAGTCCAAGACGCTATCGCGGCGGCGCACCCACGTCCCCCCTCACCCCATCCCTCTCCCCCAGTGGGGGAGAGGGTGTCCGAAGGACGGGTGAGGAGGGTCTGCATGGGTTCATGGTCCCAACGCGCGCCAAAAATGGCGTCGGGGATTGCCACAGCCGATTGGCGCGCTCCGCCCTACCCCTTTTCGATGCAAGCGTAAGCGTTGTGATTGTGGATGCTCTCGTGGTTTTCCGCCTCGACCTTGTACCAGGTCACGTCCGGATGCCCATTGAGCCGGAGCGCCACGTTGCGGACGAGGTCCTCCACAAACACCGGATTTTCGTAGGCCCGTTCGGTGACCGCTTTCTCGTCCTGCCGCTTCAACAGAGAGTACAACTCGCTGCTGGCCGAACTTTCAATGATGGAAATCAAATCTTCGATCCAAATGGCGCGGCGGGAACGGATCTGCACCGTTACGATGCCGCGTTGGTTGTGCGCGCCGTGTCGGGCGATGGCCTTGGAGCACGGGCACAGGGTGGTCACCGCCGCCTGCACCGTCAGCACGAAGTCAATTTCCCGGCCGCAGGCCGTGGCGTCAAAGCGCGCCGTGTAATCCATCACGCTTTCCCGGCCCGACACCGGGGCTTTCTTGACCAGGAAAAAGGGAAATTCCATCTCCAGGTGCGCGGTGGCCGCCTTCAATTTTTCCTGCATGGCGTAGAGAATCTCCGTGATGTTTTCCACGTGCACCACGCTGCCGTGCGCATGGAGCACTTCGATGAAGCGGCTCATGTGGGTCCCTTTGAATTCCTTGGGCAAATCCACGTACATGCCGATGGTCGCGATCGTGTTTTGCAGGCTGCGCGCCTTGTCGCGGACCTGGATGGGAAAACGCATCCCGCGAACACCGACCTTGTCGATGCGCAGCTCGCGATAGTCCCGTTCGCTCTGTTTGTCGTGGAGTTTCGCCCGTGGTTTCCCGTCCGGCTCCACGGTGCGCACGGCCGTGTCGGATGCGTTGTTTCTAAACATGGCTGAAAATTAGCAATCTCCGCCGGTTTTGCAAAAAAATTTCTCCAACCCGCCGCTGCCAATCAGGTTCCGAATTGTGATGCCCAGACGGTTTGGCCGGTTCCCCGCCATCGGCCAGACCGCGCGCCGGTACTTTTTGACTTCACCGCCTCAATGCCCGATACCTTGGCGCCGTGATGAATTTCCGCGTCCTGGTCGCTTGCGGCGCCGGTCTTTTGGTTCTGGCGCAAAGCCGCGCCTCGCTCGCCGCCGGCACGTTTTCCGTCGCCACCTACAATCTGGAAAACTATCTCGACCAACCCTCCGGACATCGCCGCCCGAAATCCGAGGCGGCCAAAGCGAAAATCCGCGAGTGCATCCGCGCGCTCGGGGCCGATCTGCTCGCCGTCGAGGAAATGGGCAGCACCCATGCGCTGCTCGAGCTGCGCGCCTCGCTCAAGTCGGAGGGGCTCGATTATCCCTATTGGGAACACGTGGACGGTTTCGATACGAATATTCACCTCGCCGTCTTCAGCAAGCTGCCGTTCGCCGCTCGCCGGCCGCATACCCGGGAAGGGTTCCTCCTCAATGGCCGAAGATTTCGCGTCAGCCGCGGATTCGCCGAACTGGACGTTCAAGTCAACGCCCAATACCAATTCACGCTCATCGCGGCGCATCTGAAGTCACGTCGCAAAGTCCCGGAAGCGGATGAGTCGGAGCTGCGGGAACAGGAAGCCGCCGTCTTGCGCGAGATCATCGACACCCGCCTGAAAGCGAATCCCGAGGCGAACCTGGTCATTCTCGGCGACTTCAACGACCTCAAGGACTCCAAAGCGTTGAGGACCGTCATCGGGCGAGGGAAAAACGCGCTGATTGATACCCGTCCCGCTGAACTCGTCAGCCACGACGCTGTCGTTCTCAACCCTCAGTCGCCTCCGCGCAACGTCACCTGGACCTACTACTTTTCCAAGGATGACACCTACAGCCGGATTGACTACATCCTGTTGAGCCCGGGGATGGCCCGCGAATGGCAAACGAACGGCACGTATGTGCTTGCCCGGCCCGACTGGGGCGTGGCGTCAGACCATCGGCCCATCATTGCTGCTTTCGCCTCGGAAAATCGCTGAGGTTTGGCCAACGGTCTTCCCGCAGGGCGCGCCGCTCAATGCCGAATCACGGGCGGCGCGGCCGCGGCCGGTCCCTTGCCCTGCCGGTGCTGAGGCACGACCGGCAACCCGCGCGGGCTGCTTAACGCGCGCAGTTCGCGATACAACTTGTCCCGCGCCCACAAAAACAACGGCAAGCTGATCAGCACATCCGGAATACAAAAGGCGGCCACCGGAAGCACGACGGTGTAAAGCATCGTCAGCCCGGGCGCCAGATGCGGCTTCTTCGTCGTCAGCCCGACCAGCATGCCCATCCACGCGGCCGCCAACAGGTCGAAGATCAACTTCGGAACCGAATAAATGTAAACCGACCCCATCATGATCCAGGCCGGAAAGGCGTTCCGTAAATCTGTAAACAAAATCAACCCCAACGGCATGATTCCCACGCAAAGCAGGGCGATGGTTGGCACCAGGAACAGGCGCCGCAACGCCATCCATTGACCGCGCAGGATGTCCTCGACCGTCAGAGGCGTGCACAGCAACAACTCCAGCGCACCGCCCCGGCGGGCTTCGGCAAAAAATCGGCAGGCGTACACGCCCACAAGAATCCTCAATAATCCCGCCAGAAACGACCAACTGTATTGGCCCATTGCCACGGCCACCATCGGATCCCGGGCAAAGGTCCAGGCAACCCCGATGGCCAGCGTCGTCCAAATAGCCCAGGAAACCCCCGTCATCCGGCTGTTGCGGATCGTCAGCCAAAAAATCGGGTTGCGGTCCAGCAACGGCCTCCGTCCGGTCGCGCGCCGCGACCTAAGTCGGTCCGACACGTCCGCCGGTCTCCCGCCGACCCGTGATATCGATCCGGGGTTCCCGCGCTGAAAAAGAGGCAACTGAACACCCGCAAGAAGCAGAAACAGCCAGCTCAACAAGTGCGTCAGCAGCAGCGAATACCCGAAGCTGCGGGCCCACATCCGATGGGGCGCGTCGAAGGCCAGTTGCCAGGCGGTAAAGGGGCTGGGGAGCGAGAGGGCGAAGCGAGCGCCCAACCCGGCTCGGTTGAGAATGGATTCCGCCAGCGGCAGCGCAGCGCCAATGAAAACAATCAAGGCCGCCGCCCCCGCCATCGAACGATGGTCACGCAGGATCAGCGCGGAAACGAACATCCCGGCTGCGAGGGAGAAAAAAATCGTGTTGAGAAATACCAGTGCCATTCGCCAGAACTCGCCGGCGGTCACGCCGCCCATCGTCAACGTCACCGCCAGCACGGGGAATATGGCCAGCAACCCGTAACCGGCGCTGAGCGACCGCGCCAGCAATTTCCCCAACACGACATCGTAACCTTTGAGATCGGTCAGCAACAGCAGCCCCAGCGTGCCCTCGCGCTTTTCCTCGCTCAGGCAATCCGCCGTCAGAAACACGCCGGCGAAAGCGCTGAAGCCCAGACCCAGAAGACTCAGGAAAGAAAACAGGCCGCTTCCCACTCTTGACGCACCGGTTTCCGCCACCGCCGCGAACACCAACGCCAGGCTCACGACGCCCGCGCCGACCAGGCCGAAGGCGAGCCGCGTCCAATACGTGGCCGGTCGCCGGGCAGCCACCCGCAGTTCGCGCTCAATGACAGGAAGGAAACTCATTGTGTGCTCATGCGACAACCAGGGCAGAAGTGGAGCGTAATTCGTAATGCGTAATGCGTAATGCGTGAAAAATGATAACGAATTAAGAATTACGCATCACGCATCACGCATCACGCATGACGCGTCACGTTTCGCCGGCGACGACCGGCGGCAGATGGGCGCTGGTTTCAGGTTTTGGCCGAACCCGCCAGGGAAAAAATGGTCGTTCCGGCACGAACCGTTGCGTCGCCACCGTGCGCAGATCGCGAAGCAGGCGAAATCGCGCGCGAAACCCGAAGCAAACATCGACGATCATTCCCAGGGCAAACCAGAGGCCGAGGTAAATCGCCGGGTTGTCCCCGACATGATGCCCTAAAGGCGTGAAAGGCATCAGCATCACCAGTCCCGCCCACGCTCCTGCGGGCAACAACAGAACCCGGGCAACAGTCGCCCTGGCGGCCCGGTTGGGACGTTTCGAAACCAGTCCCATCCACATTCCCACCCAGCATAGAGCGTAAGCGTCCGCCAGCAACGTGATGATGCCCGCCCAACAATACCAGAGCCAGAAATCGGCCTCCCCGGAACCGAGATGACGGGTTCCGGCCAGCAGGAAGACAAAATCAATGACCGCGACAACGATTACCGGCCACAGGAATTGCCGCTTCAAAGCCAGCATCTGTCCGCGCAGCATCTCCGACGCCGTCAGCGGCGTGGAGAGCAGCAGTTCCAGCGCGCCGCTCCGATGGTCGGGACCAAACCGTTGGCAGGCTTCGGAAGCCAGCCACAATTTCAGGGAGAGGTGGAGGATGATCGTGGTGATGAGGTAAGTCCCCTGGTTCAACCACTCGTCGTGCAATTTCCATGCGCCCCAGAGCCAGAAACACCCGCTCCCGCCGAGGAAACCCCAGACGAACATCGGCTTGAGCCGGTGCCGGCCGCCGAGCCAGAAACAGGGACTGATGTTCAACAGCCGGGCGCGAAATGCGGCGCGTTCCGCGGCATTCCCGTAGCTCCATCGTTGCCATCTCTGGCGCCAGCGGGCAACCAGCGCGCCCGCAGGCTTGTCCTGCCAGGAGTGGCGCGCGGCAACGCCGGCCAGCGCGAGAAACAGCCAGGCCAGTCCGTGCGTGAGCAGGACCGACCACCGGAAATCCTCCGGGCTGACACCGTACGGCGCGTCGAACGCCAGCACATACGCATAGCCAACGCTGGGCAACAGCAAGGCCGTATTCACGGTGCCGGTTCCCTGACGAAATGCGAGCCACCAGCCAAAAACCGGGAAAGCGGCGTTGATCAGCACAATCAAAAAGAACGTGCCCGCCATCGCCTTGCGCGCGCCGCGGCTCATCGCAGAAACAAAAATCCCCGCCGCCAGCGAGAAGAACAGCGCGTTCGTCAACACCAGTGTCATGCGCCAGAATTCTCCCGGCGAGACCCCTCCCAGCAACAACGGAATCGCCAGCACCGGGAAGATCGCGATCAGGCCGTAGAACGCGTCCAACGATGTGGCCGCGAGCTTGCCCAGCACCACATCATAACCCTTCAAGTCCGTGAGAAACAATAGTCCGAGCGTGCCTTCCCGCTTTTCCTCGCTCAGACAGTCCGCGGTGTGTCGAATGCCTGCCACCAGACCGCCGAACAGGAACAATGCCGAAAGCACCGTGAAGGCGTGTTGGCCGAGTTCCTTCGGGGCCGTTCCCTTCTCGAACCACAATGTCCCGGCCAGCAGGAGAATCGCCGTCAGCGCCGTCGCCGCGCGGTACCAATGCGTGCCGCGACGACGCGAGGCCGCGCGCAACTCCCGTTCAACGATGGGCAAAAAAGTCATTCGGTCTTCGTTAAATGCTCAGGGCCGGCGCTGCAATGGATGTGGAAATCGCGGCGTGGTGCTTGACTTGATGCGTAATTCGTAACGCGTAATTCGTAATTCGTAATTTGTTACACATAGCCCGCATTACGCATTACGCATTACGCCTCACGACGACGCCACTGGCGCCTGCATCCGGACTACATCCTTGCGCCGGGAGCGTCCCGGTAACCAGCCGATTTTTTCCGCCTGATAGCGCTGCGTCGCCGCCTCCCTGAAATTCTGCAGCAGATGACGCCGCGCCCAGCACAGGCCGAAGAGGAAATTGTTCGCCAGCCTGATGAACAACATCCCGGACTCGCTGGAAATGTGAAAGGGAAAGTGGATCGTCCCCATCCACCGCTCCGATATCTCCAGGCCAAACTTTGCCGCATAGAAAATGCCCAAAGGCAGGATCAGCACGCGCCCAATCGCGCCGACAATGGCGCGATTGAGATTGCGGGCCGTCAAGCCGAGCCACATTCCCACCCAACCGAGGGTCAACAGATCAAGGACGAACATGACGAGCTTCGTCACGACAACGCCCGCCGGATATTGTTGCCTCAGCAAAATAAATTCGAACAACAGCACGACCGCCAGCGGAGCGGCAAACTGGCGCCGGAAGGCCAGCCATTGTCCGCGCAGAATCCCGCGCGTCGTCAGCGCGGTGGACAGCAGCAACTCGAGCGCGCCGTTGCGGCGGTCCTCGGCCAGACGCGTGCACGCTTCGGAGATCATCCACAGCTTTAGAAATGTTTCGAACAGGAAGACGGTCGGGTCCAGCGTCTTCCGGTCAAACATGACGTCGCTGTATTTCGACCAACCCCACAGCCAGGTGCCCGACACGGCGCCGACGTAGAGCCAGACGTACAACGGTTTCCAGCGTTCCCGGCTCACCAGCCAAAGAAAAGGGTTGATGTCCAGCAGCCACGCCCGGTGCGCTTTTCGCGCCGCCGCCCGGCCATAAGCCCACTGCTCGACCCGCTCGCGGTGACGATCCAGTTTCGAGTTCGAGACACGCGACTGCCAGATGCGCGGCAGAATCCGGCTGGCCCACAGCAGCATGAGCCAACTCAGCAAATGAACCAACAGCGCCGACCACCAAAAACTTCCCGCGGGCAGCGGCGCAAATACTGTGAACGCGGAGGACTTGTTGATGATGTAGCCGAATGCGTAAGCCGGGCTGGGAACCAAAAATGGCAAAACGTCCTGCGGGGCGTTGAAGAAGCGCGGAAAACTCGTCCCTAACACGAACGTCAGCACAAAAGGGCCAACGGTGACGAACAACACGACAAACACCGCGGCGAACATCGCCTTGCGTTCGTTGCGACTGAGCGCCGAGACCAACACCCCGGAGGCCAGCGAAAAAAAGAGCGTGTTCAACAGCACCAGCGCCGATTGCCAGAGATCGGCCGCCGTCACGCCACCGAGTTGCACCGGCACCGACATGACAGGAATGATGGCGAGCAGCGCGTATATGGAGTTGATCGATGTCGCCGCCAGTTTGCCGAGCACCACGTCGTAACCCTTCAAATCGGTGAGGAACAACAGGCCCAGCGTCCCTTCGCGCTTTTCCTCGCTCAAACAGTCGGCGGTCAGC
>DASPXS010000267.1:0-8845 GCA_035637175.1 Haliangiales bacterium
CACCTCCAAAATTTTGACGTGAGTTGAGGCCATGAACCCAGGATACGTAACTTGTTCATTTACAAGCAAGGCATCGTACGGTTCATGGAGAGCCCTCACGACTTTTTCGTCGCGCATTGGGACCACGAACCCGATTGGACAGTTTCGTGTCGCATATGCGACACGTATCTGTCCGAGCGCTTTGTACAGTTCATGGGTAGCCCCCTTTTTCGCCTGCATTGGGACCATGAACCGGTGCGGCGAAATAGTGGCGCGGGCGTCTCGCCCGCGTTGCCGAGCTCACGGGCGGGACGCCCGCGCCACTACCTGCCGGTTCATGGAGAGCGGAGGTTCACGACTCTTTCGGTTGCCGAGGCGGTGGGAAAATGTGTTGAGTTTCGGAGACGGTTTTAACAATCTGGCCGCCCGTTGAAGGCCGGATTTTTCCTTCACGCCGGTTGAACCGCCTGAGGCCGGGCAGGATTCGGCGCGGCGGTGCGACGCGAAATCTGCTTCGACCGGAGTAACCGTGCAACGTTTCAACCATTTAACGGAACAACTGAACATGACTGCTTTGAACGTGAAACCCGCCAGCTCCTGCAAATACGACATGATCGCGCTGGGAGAAATCATGCTTCGGCTCGACCCCGGCGAAGGCCGTGTCCGCTGCGCCCGCGAATTCAAAGTCTGGGAAGGCGGCGGCGAATACAATGTCGCCCGCGGGCTGCGTCGTTGTTTCGGGTTCAAGACGGGCGTCGCCACCGCATTCGCCGACAACGACGTCGGCCGGCTCATCGAAGATTTCATTTTACAGGGCGGTGTGGATACGGAGTTTGTCAAATGGGTGCCGTTTGACGGCGTCGGTCGTGTGGTTCGAAACGGCCTCAATTTCACCGAGCGCGGCTACGGCGTGCGCGGCGCGGTGGGCATTCCGGACCGCGGTCACACGGCGGCGAGCCAGCTCAAGCCCGGTGACTTTGATTGGGACCACATCTTCGGCAAACTCGGCGCGCGTTGGCTGCACACCGGCGGCATCTTCGCGGCGCTCAGCGATACCGCGCCGCAGCTCGTAGTCGAGTGCGTGAAGAAGGCGCAGCAGTACGGCACCATCGTTTCCTACGATCTCAACTACCGCCCCTCGCTCTGGAAGAGCATTGGCGGTCACAAGCGCGCGCAAGAGGTCAATCGGGAGATCGCCAAGTACGTGGACGTGATGATCGGCAACGAGGAGGACTTCACGGCCTGTCTTGGTTTCAAGGTCGAGGGCGCCGATGAACACCTGCTCCACATTGACGTGACGGCGTTCCAAAAGATGATCGAGACGGCGGTCAAGGAGTACCCGAACTTCAAGGCCACGGCCACGACCCTGCGCGCCGCCAGGACGGCGACGATCAACGATTGGGCGGCCATCGCGTGGATGGGCGGCAAGTTTTACCAGAGCCGGAAATATCCCGACCTCGAAATTCTCGATCGCGTCGGCGGCGGCGATAGTTTCGCCTCGGGCTTCATCTACGGCCTCGTGACCACGGGCGACCCGCAGAAGGCGGTCGATTACGGCGCAGCGCACGGCGCGTTGGCCATGACCACGCCGGGGGACACCTCGATGGCGTCGAAGGACGAAGTCGAAAAATTGATGAAAGGCGGCGGCGCGCGCGTGCAACGCTGAGGGTCGGTGCCCTGCCCGAAGCAATCGCTGGCGGCGCTGTTTGAACGCGCCGCGGTCGCGCTGGCCGCCCGTGCGTTGCCGGATCCCGACAGCTCCAACAACGTCACGCTTTCCTCCGAGCATACCTCACCCGCCAGACGTTCGAAGTGGACTTCTGATTGAACGTTCATCCCGTCCCGCTATCTAAAGGTTTGTATGAAAACGACAACCTTGCATACTATCTGTATCTTTTGTGTCCCGGTTCTGCTGTCGGCCGGCACGCTCTCCGCGTTCGCCGATGAGCAACCGGGCGCGAAAGGAAACGAAAAAAGTTACCCGGCCGCAAACCAGAAAAGCTACTCGGGAGTGATCGCCTCGATGGACGCGAAGGAGAAGACGGTGACCGTGAAGGGGCTTCTGTTCAACAAAACCTTCAACATTGCCGATAATTGCGCCGTCATTGCGGGTGACAAAAAGGAGGCCGCGCTGAGCGACTTGCGTCCCGGGCAGAAGGTGAACGTGGCGTACAAAGACGCCAGCGGCGTGCTGGTAGCCAACCGGATCGCCCAGGAGAAATTGCTCTACACCGGTTCGGTCCAATCTGTCGATGCGGCCAGGCACATCCTGCGCGTCAGCCGGGGAGTGTTCAGCAGGTCATTCACCATCCCTGGCGATTGCCAGGTCGTTCTCAAAGACGACAAAACAGGATCGTTGGGTGATGTGAAAGCGGGCCATGCCGTCACCGTGATTTATGAAACGCCGAACGATTCGTCCGTGGCCCGGCAAATTGAACAGACCAGCGCCGCGTTTGTCGGCACGCTGGACGCCATTGACGCCTCGGCGCGAACGGTGAAGGCCAAGCGCTTCGTCGGTGACAAGAAGTTCAATCTGGCGGACAACTGCAGGATTGTGGTCAACGGCAAACAAAACGCTTCGCTGAGCGATCTGCGGCTGGGACAAAAGCTCGCCTTCAGCTACGACGAGGTCGATGGCGTAAATGTGGTCACCCGCATCGCGCCGGCTGAAGGGTCGGCGGAAATGGCGCGGTCCGAGAAGGCGGCGGAGGGCGCGCGGAAATAATTATTCGATCAGTGCGGCGGTCAAAGATCAGGAGGAACCTGGTTCCTCCTGTTTTATTGTACGTAGCTTGCCGGTGATTTCGCCACGCGGTGGCTTGGCGCATTGCCGGGGTTAGTGGCACGAGCGTCCCGCCCGTGGGGTGGTTGGCCAGAGGCCCACACGGGCGGGACGCCCGTGCCACTACGCGGGGTGGCGCGCCGTTCTCCTACGTCTGAGACCCGCAGCATGTTCGCCTGCGAACAGGGTATCGTGCGACCCGAGACCTGTTATGCCTGCGGCGCTGCTGCGGCTCAGAGAGCCGCGCTGTGCGAAATTGACAGACTGTTCAAGCGCCAGGGAGCGAGCCTTCTGGCGGCCGGCGCCGGTGACCTCTCGCAAATTCGGACAAACCTTGACCCGGCTGCCCTTTTTTGTAGGACTTAACGCCAGTCAATCCTCACCAATCCAATGGACGCGCATGTTTTGGCATTGATGGCCGGAGCCACTTCCGTTTTTTGGCCATTTGCCGTTTTGATCATCAGTCTGGCGGCGATCATCATCCTGATTACAACCCTGCGCGTGCACGCGTTTCTGGCCTTGATTCTGGCTGCGATTCTGGCCGGCCTGCTCGCGGAAAAACTCCCGGGCGAATACGGAACGATGCCCAACGATCCGGACAAGGAACGCAGCCATTGGATTCAGGCCGTGGAATTGACCACCGCCGAATTCGGTTCCACGGCGGGCAAGATCGGCGTCGTGATCGCGTTGGCCTCAGTCATTGGCATGTGCCTGATGGAAAGCGGCGCGGCGGACAAGGTCGTTCGTCGATTCATTGCCGCCTTTGGCGAAAAGCGGGCCGGGGCCGCCATCGCCGCAAGCAGTTACTTCCTCTCCATCCCGATTTTTTTTGACACTTTTTTCATGCTGCTGCTGCCCCTGGCGCGGGCGATGCGCGTTCGCACGGGCAAGGATTACCTGCTTTATGTGATGGCCATTTGCTGCGGCGGCACGGTGACGCATTCGCTGATCGCGCCGCACCCGGGACCGCTGGCGATGGCGGAAACACTCAGGATCGATCTGGGCCTTACGATCATCGCCGGCATTATTGTGGGCATGGTACCCACCATCGCCTCCTGGTTCGCGGTGAAATGGCTGAATCGCAGCTTCGACGTGCCCTTGCGGGAGACGCCCGGCGCGCCGCTTGAAGATTTGAAGAGCATCGTGAACAAGCCGGAAGCGGAGTTGCCGTCGTTTCTCGCGTCGATCACACCCGTCATCCTGCCGATCTTCCTGATTTCGCTGGCGTCGGCCTTGGCCGCGATCAAAGGAGTGAAGGAGAATTATCCGGCGCTGTATCATTGGGTGGGCTTCATCGGCAATCGGAACATCGCGCTGTTGATTGGGGCGCTCATCGCCATGGGGCTGCTCGTGCGGCAGAAGGGCTTGTCGCTCACGAGGGTGAACGAGCTGATCGGACCGCCGTTCGAGACCGCCGGTGTGATCATTCTCATCACCAGCGCGGGCGGCGCGTTCGGTTTGATGTTGAAAAACGCCGGGGTCGGGGATGCCATCCAGGCAGCGGTCGCCGGGCGCGGGATCAACCTGATATTCCTTTCGTGGCTCGTCGCCGCGGTCATTCGTGTCGCGCAAGGTTCAGCCACGGTGGCCATGTTGACCACCGCGGCCATGATTTACCCGATGATGAGCAATGCGCCGCTGCCGTATCATCCGGTTTACATTTTCATGGCCATCGGCTTTGGTGCGATGCTTCTTTCGTGGATGAACGACAGCGGCTTTTGGGTCGTCGGACGGCTCAGCGGATTTACCGAGAAAGAGACGCTCAAAAGCTGGACCGTGGTGGTGACGGTGAACAGTGTCGTGGGATTGTTGACCTGCCTTCTTCTATCTATTGTTTTACCGTTCAAACCGCATTGAACCTGGAAGCGACGGGTGAACCACAAATGAACTTCAATTCACGACGTTCTGAAGTCTGCCATTCAAGAATTCCCGGACGTTGGCAACGGCGATTTGCATGAGGCGCGAACGGGCCGCGCGCGTGGCCCAGGCGATGTGCGGTGTGATGAGGCAATTCTTCGCACGTAACAGCGGATTGTCCGCAGTTGGCGGTTCGACCGAGAGAACATCGACTGCGGCGCCCGCGATTCGCCCGGAATTCAACGCCTCAGCCAGAGCCGGTTCATCGATCAATGGCCCGCGGCTGGTGTTGAGCAGAAACGCCGTCGGCTTCATCGTTGCCAGGCGCTCCGGGTTGACCAGGTTCCTCGTCTGTGGCGTGAGCGGGCAGTGGAGGCTGACGACGTCGCTTTGGCGGAACAGGGTTTCGAGATCAACGAAATGAATGGCCGACGGTGATGAATGCCGCGTGGCCCTCGAGGCCAGCACTTTCATGCCAAAAGCGCTCGCGATTTCGCCGACCGCCGTCCCGATGCGCCCGAAGCCGACGATGCCAAGGGTCAGGTTGTGGAGCTCGACGAGCGGATGGTCCCAGTAACAGAAGTCCGGAGATTTCGTCCAACACCCGTCTCGAACCGTCCGCGCGTGGTGGCCGACGTGCTGGGTCAATTCGAGCAAAAGGGCAAACGTATGCTGGGCAACGGACCGGGTGCCATAGCTCGGAACGTTTGTGACCGGAACATTCCGTTCGCGCGCGGCCGCCACGTCCACGATGTTGTAACCGGTCGCGAGCACACCGATATATTTCAGTCTCGGCAGGTTTTGGATTTGATCCCGGGTGAGAACAGTTTTGTTGGTGAGCACAATCTCGGCGTCACCCGCCCGCGGAACGACGTCGTCCGGTGGCGATCGATCGTAGATTTCACACTCGCCGAGGGACTTGAGTTCGTTCCAGCTCAAATCGCCGGGGTTGAGGGTATATCCATCAAGCACGACAATTTTCATGGTCATTATTTACAGATAGGTCCGTAGGGTAGGCTACGTTCTGTTTCCCCTCACCCCGGCCCTCTCCCCAGGGGAGAGGGAGAATCGTCCTCTGGTTGCTGGGATATCCGAGCGCAGGGTGTGTGGCGCTGTCGTTGAGCAAAACGAATCTTCGGATGTTGTTCCCTCTCCCTGAGGGAGAGGGTCAGGGTGAGGGGGAAGCACGCATTCGAAGGACGCGCAGTGTAGCATATCCAAACGACTCCTCAGTAAAGATTAGCGCTTTAATGGAGGCCTTCGCCGATTCCGAGCAGGACGAATCAATATTTCGCCACGGTCTTCCCGGGGCCGAGGCTGAGCCTGGCGGCAATCTCCTGGGCCTTCGCCAGCATCATGCCGGCCTCGCTGGTGATGGCGATGAACTGGAAACCTTCGGCGATCCGTCGTTGGGCCGCTGCGGCATCGAGGACATGAATCCCTGGCGCCACACCGTGCCTTTTTGCCGTCTTTAAAATGTGCGCGACGGCGTCGGTGAACCCTTTGTCGTCGCTGTCGAACATTGGCTTTCTCCCCATCGAATTGTGCAGGTCGTTCGGCCCGACAAAAATCACGTCGATGCCCGGCACACGGATAATCTCCTCAGCGGCTTCAATGGCTTTGATGTGCTCGGCCATCAGCACCACGAGGATTTCATCGTTGGCGCGGGCATAATAGGTCGCGGAATCGGTGTCGAAACTGGCCGCGTGCAATTGACCGCCGATCGAACGCTCGCCGAGGGGCTGGTAACGGGCGGCGCGGACGGCCGCCTCGGCTTCCGCCGGTGAATTGACCATGGGCACGACGATGCCCCAGGCGCCGGTGTCGAGGACGCGTTTGATGTTTTCGCCCGTGTTCCACGGCACGCGCGCCAGGGGCACACACCCGCTTCCGGCAATGACGGCGAAACTTTGCGCGGCGGTCTCAAAGTTCACCGGCGTGTGTTCCAGTTCGACGGTGAGCCAGTCGAAACCAACGCGTGCCATCAGGCGGGCCGATACCGGATCGGGCAGCGTCAGCCATGTGCCCACGCTCGGCTCGCCGCGCTTCAGTTTGGCGCGGGCAAGATTTTGTTTCATATAAGCGAATTTGAGGATTGGAGTGTTGGAGCAGGGGAGTGCCGGGGTCCAGGTTTCATTTCGCCATCACTCCGTCACTTCATCACTCCATTCACGACCGTTTCATTTGAGTTTCACTCGCAGGGCGGGAGACTCGTAAACTTCCGGGTTCACCGCAAACCGCGGTCGCCGGCCGCGCATCAGATCGATAATGGCCTGGGTAGCTGCCAGGCTGACGCGTTCTCCGGTCTCGCGGGCGAACGAGGCCAGATGCGGCGTCAGCAATACGTTCGGCGCCTTGCGCAGGGTATGGTCGGCAGGCAGCGGCTCAACGACGAAGGCGTCCAGCGCCGCGCCGGCGATCCAGCCTTCCTGCAGCGCCCGCGCCAGTGCGTCCTCATCGACAAGCGCGCCTCGCGCGGTGTTGATGAGGAAGGCAGTTTTCTTCATCCTGCGTAACTGTGTTTCTCCAATCAGACCGCGATTTTTGGGCGTCAAGGCCGCATGCAGCGAAAGGAAATCGCTCTCGGCCAGGAGTTCGTCCAGCGGGACGAACTGCACGCCGAGCTTTTCGGCTTCGGCGTTGGGTTGTATATCGTGCGCCTTCAGGCGCATGTTGAAGCCCGTCGCCCGGCGCGCCACGGCGCGGCCGATTCGTCCGCAACCGAGAATGCCGAGCGTTTTGCCGAACACGTCATTACCCCAAACGCCGCGCCAGACCGCATGGGTCATGTCCAGATGACCGATGTGCACGCGGCGGGCGAGCGCGAGCAGCAGCGCGAAGGCAAAATCCGCGACGGTTTCGTCGAGCAACCCGGGGGTGTAGGCGACCACGATGCCCGCCCGGGTCGCCGCGGGAACGTCAATGGCATCGTAGCCCACGCCCCAGCGGGAAATGATTTTCAGTCCAGCGGCAGCAACCGAAGAGAGCACACCTTCAGCGAATTTATCCGTGCTGGCCAGCACGGCGTCCACGTCCGGCAGGAGTATCAGCAATTCCTCGGCGGGGCAGGGGCCGGGCTTAGGGGGAAGCCTCAGTTCGCAACCGGAGTCGCGCAGCAATTGCAGGGCGGCCGCGCCGACTTCATTCATTGTTCGCGCCGTTATGAGGACCTTCCAGGACACGGCGGCGGAGTTTAGCGGCTCCCGCCCGATGTGCAAGGTTGCCTTACGGGTGCCAGGTGGAGCCACATATATTCAAGGGCTCTACCGATCCGCACGGGGCCAGTCATAAACCATTGCCTGGTGAACTCGTTGCCTCAATGAGAGGCTGAGATTAGTTGAGATTTAGAATTATTCTAAGTATTGACAGGGCCAGCGGCTTGTATACATTGCCAACGCTATGACTTCGGTCGAGAAGAAAATGCCTCGCATCAACGAGCGCCTCGCGACGAGCGGCTTTCGATTTACGCCCCAACGCGAGCATGTTTATAACGTGTTGCTTGGAGAGCGCGACCATCCGACCGCCGAGCAGGTCTTCCTGCGCGCCAAGAAGGGCATGCCGGACATCTCCATGGCCACGGTTTACAACTGCCTCGACGCGCTGGTCAAGTGCGGGCTGGCCAAGCAGGTGAATCTGGACCGCGGCGCCATGCGTTTTTGCCCGAATATGCACGAGCATTGCCACTTTTACTGCGAAAGCTGCGGTGGCGTTTACGACATTGATTTGACCCGCGCGCGGCCGGAAGTTCCGATGCCGCGCGGGTTCAAGGCGACTCACTGGGAATTGTCCGTTCGCGGTCTTTGTCCGGGTTGCGCAATGAAAAGAAAATGACCCGACGCGCGAGGGATTTAACGTTTTAACGTTTTAACGATTCAACGATTTAACGATTCAACGATTTAACGGTTCAACGATTTAACGGTTCAACGATTTAACGGTTCAACGTTTTAACGATGAAAACATGAGCACGGCAACTGAAACCATTGAAGGCCTGGTTAAACAGGAATACAAATACGGGTTCTACACAGACGTCGAAGCCGATGCGGCGCCGCCTGGATTGAACGAGGAAATCATCCGCCTGATCTCGCGCAAAAAGAACGAACCGGAGTGGCTGACCGATTGGCGGCTCAAGGCGTATCGGCATTGGCTCACAATGAAGGAACCGACGTGGCCAAAGGTGCATCATGCGCCGATTGATTATCAGGGCATCGTCTATTACTCGGCGCCGAA
>DASPXS010000268.1:0-3397 GCA_035637175.1 Haliangiales bacterium
AAAACGATGTGCTTTCCTTTGCCGGGGCCTTCTTTGCCTTCATAAACCACCCAGTCCTTCGCGCCGGCGCAAGGCCCGACGGTGAAGGCCAAAACAAACGAGAATAAGGGCAGGTATTTCATGGTTGTCTTTTCGATGGAGTTCTGTCGGGCGGATTCATATCGCACCGCACTCGAAAGGAGAAGTATTTTCAACGGGGTCCGTTCCCAGGGCGCTTTCACGAAGGTGAGCAATCAGGGGCGGGGACGGCTCGTCCCCGCAAAACTGCTTGCGGTCGACAAAATGCGGGGACGAGGCCGTCCCCGCCCCATTCTTGAACGCGCCCTGGGCACGATCGCACCCTTTTCAGCGCGCGAACTTGACGGCGGGTCCCGTCGCAGCGAACATGGTCTGCTTGGCAACGGTCCAATAACACGAATCAAATCTCTGCCAAAGGTTTTTTATGGCTCACATTGTCACCGACAAATGCACGGGATGTAAATTCACTGATTGCGTCGAGGTTTGCCCGGTCGCCTGCTTCTACGAACTGGACAACCAGGTGGTTATCCACGCCGATGATTGCATTGACTGCACCGCGTGCGTCGATGTTTGCCCGGTCGAGGCGATTTATGCCGACGCGTCGGTGCCCGGGGAATACCAGACGAGCATCGAGTTCAACGCCGCCGAAGCGCGGCGGCTAAAGGATTCTGGGCAGGAGGCCATCGTGAAAAAGAAAGACCCGTTGCCCACCGCGGAGCAGAGGAAGAAGGAATTGGGGTACTGAGGGTTTAAGGCAGAGGAGCGCGCCCATCCAGGGCTCAAAACATTGAATGGGATCGGAACGTCCTGCGGAAAAAATTCGCATATGCGAATTTTTTCCGCAGGACACAATGACCGAAGGGAGTTTTGCGGCTTGGCATCAGGCCAGGTACGGGATCGTCAACGGACCTTGCGGCAGGACGGCGACCCGAGCTTGCGGGCCCGGCCGATCGAGGCGCTCGCGCACGGCGGCAGTGATGTCGCGGCAGGGTGTCAGGTGACAGGCGCGGATCACGTCGTCCGGGAGCGAGCTGTAAACCAGGACGTTTGCCCGGCGTTGAATCAACGCCTGGATTTGCGCCTGCCATTGTTCGGGACGGACAAAACCCGGTGTGGCCAGCCGGGTCAGAATCTCCTCCGGACTCGAAGCGCTCCGCAACAGTTTGTCCAGCGGACTGCCCGCCGGCACGCCTTCGCGACATTCACACGCCAGAATGATCGTTCCCCCTTCCTGCACGATGCGCGCCGCGGCACTCATGCCTTTGACGCCCTGGTATAGATTCAAATCGAGCGGAAAGCCGCTGTTCGTCGTCACCACAATGTCGAATGGTGATTTGACCTTTTGCATCGCCGAGGCGCGAACGAATTCGCAACCGATTTTATGAGCGCCCAGCAGGTCGCCGGCGAAAACGCCCGTGATCTGTCTCCTTTCATTCAAGCTGACGTTGAGCAGGAAGGCGGGACCCGCCCGCAGGGCGATATCGCGCAGCTCCTCCCAGAGGGGATTGCCTTCTGTGATGCCAAACGCCGCGCGCGGGTCGCCAATGTTTTTGGCGCCGTGATTGCTCATGACGGTTGGAAGACCGGCGCAACCGGGCATGATCCCTTTTGGCCCGCCGCTGAAGCCGGCGAAAAGATGGGGTTCGATGAAACCGGTGATGATGCGAACATCCGCTTGCATCAGGTGCCGATTGACCAGCGCAGGCGTGCCATCGCGGGTCGTGCCGAGTTGAACCAAGGCATCGGGATTCTCCGGCTCATGATTGAGCACCCGATAATTCGCGACGACTTGCGGGGTGAGCATCTTCTCCAGCTCCGCGCGAGTGTTGGGGCGGTGCGTGCCAAGCTGATTGAGCAGCGTGATGTTTTCGTGCGGCGCGACCCCGGCAATATGTTCGAGCAGCCAGGGGATGATGCGTTCGTTCGGCGTCGCACGGGTCAGGTCGGTGAACGCGATACAGACCCGGTCGGCCGGTTTAACCAACTCCCGCAATGGACGCGCGCCGGTCGGATTCTGGAGAGCGGCGAGAACCGCCGACCGTTCGTCCGGCAACCCGGGATTATGCGACGGCTCGACAATGGTCGTGCGCTCATCCGGCAGGTCCACGGGGAGATGACCCTGGCCGTAGGCGAGATTGACTTTCATGGACAGAAATTAGACCCGACGGAAGTAAAAGCGAAAGAGAAAATCCCCGGCTGATCGGTACAATTTTTGTTATAGCTATAACATATTTTGTACCTGTCATGAGCCGGGCGGGCGGGAGCGCGGATTGAGATTCACTTCAGTTGGCCTGCGTGTCAGTTGAGTTGACGGACGCGGTAGTAGCGTTGCGGCGCGCCATTGACGTTGTTGGTGGCGGAGAGAGTGCCGTCGTTGGCGTTGAAATCGCCCAGCGCGTTCCAGTTCGTCTGGTCCAGGTCGTCCTTGTATTCAAGCCGGTAGGTTTTTCCAGGTTGTGAAGTCCAACGGAGCGTCATGACATCGTTGGACATGCCAACTCCAGTCAATTTCAGTTCGGTCGAGGCATTGACAGTGATGTCAAATGACTGGGCGTCGCCGAGCGGAGGCGCGCCATTGTCGGTGACGCGCACGGTGAGAGGAGTGGCGCCGGGCGCCTGGTTGGCGGCGGTAGTCCAGGTGAACAGGCCAGTGGACGGGTTGATGCTCGCGCCGGCGGGCGCGCCCGGATCGAGACTGAACGTCAATGTGTTGGCCGGGACGTCCGGATCGTTGGCGAACACCGAAAACGTCAGCGTGCTTCCCTGGTTTACGAATTGGTCGTCGATGAAAGTCAACGAGGGCGCGGCGTTCACTTCGTTGACGGTGATGGCGATGGTTTCCGTGTCGCTGAGCTGGGGCGAGCCGTTGTCCGTCACGCGGATATTCACCGGGTAATTACCGGGGCCGTGGAACTCGGCGGGCGTCCAGAGAAACACGCCGCTGCTGGCATTGATGGAGGCTCCCGCAGGCGCGCCGGCGTCCAGGCTGTAGGTCAACGTTTGCCCATTGTCCGGGTCGGTCGCTGACGCGGTGAAAATGAGCGCGCTGCCCTCGTTGATCGTCTTGTCGCCAATGGGCGCCAGGACCGGCGGTTGATTGGTGGCCGTGCCCAGCACATTGGGAGCAGCGGGCGTCGGCCTGAGCATGAAGTAGTATTGACCCGAATTGCCGTCGGGCCAGCGGCCCTGACTGACATCGCTGGTTTGCGGGCCAAAGGTAACGCCGTCCACGTTCGTGCCGTTGGGCGCGAAGAACCAGATGCCCTCGCCGCTCTGGCTGAGTTTGAAGTCCACGTGCAAGTCCGGAGTGTTGGTGGTGTTCTGGCCGGTGTCATCGTCGGCCCAGACCAGCAGGAAACCGCCCGGCGGAATTGTATAA
>DASPXS010000269.1:0-3579 GCA_035637175.1 Haliangiales bacterium
ATCCAGGGTCCGGGGGTTTACATCTGCGACAGTTGCATCATCGTCTGCAAAAATGTTCTCGACAAGGAATTGCGTGCGGAGACGCGCAAGCAAGTGGTGAAGCTCAACGTCCCCAAGCCCGCCGAAATCAAGCGCCAGCTCGACCTCCATTGCATCGGACAGGAGCACGCCAAGAAGACCCTGGCGGTGGCGGTGCACAATCATTACAAACGGATTCAAACGGAGCAGACGAGCAAAACCGAAGAGGTTTCCGACCGGCACACCGACGTGGAAATTGAAAAGAGCAACATCCTGCTGGTCGGCCCGACCGGCTCCGGCAAGACGCTGCTCGCCCGCACCCTGGCAAAGATTCTCGAGGTTCCCTTTGCCATCGCCGACGCCACGACCCTGACCGAGGCCGGATACGTCGGCGAAGACGTGGAGAACATCATTCTCCGCCTTCTGCAAAATGCCGACTACGACGTGAAACGGGCGCAGATGGGCATTGTTTACATTGACGAAATCGACAAGATCGCGCGCAAAACGGAAAACGTTTCCATCACCCGCGATGTGTCCGGTGAAGGGGTGCAGCAGGCCCTGCTGAAAATTCTGGAAGGCACGGTGTGCAACGTGCCGCCGCAAGGCGGTCGCAAGCATCCGCAGCAGGAATACATTCGCGTGGACACGACCAATATCATGTTCGTGTGCGGCGGCGCATTTGTCGGCCTGGAGAAAATCATCCAACGCCGTCTGGGCCATCGAGTCATGGGCTTTGGCGCCGTTGACCAGGCGCAGAAAGCGGCCTCGGTGGATCGCCGCGAAATCCTGCAGTTCGTCGAGCCCGAAGACCTGCTCAGCTACGGCTTCATTCCGGAATTCATCGGACGCCTGCCGATGGTGACGATCCTGGACGAATTGACCGAAGACCAATTGGTGGCGGTGCTGACCGAAACGAAAAACGCCCTCACCCGACAGTTCGCCAAGCTCATGGCGATGGAAGGCGTGGAACTGGAGTTTTCGCCGGACGCACTGCGCGAATTGGCGGTGCAGGCGCTGAAGAAGGGGACCGGCGCCCGGGCGCTGCGCGCCCTGCTGGAAAAGCTGATGCTGGACGTGATGTATGACATCCCCAGCAGCGAAGACATCCTGGCGGTGATCATTACGCGTCCGGCCGTGCTGGGCGAGACCAAGCCCGTCATCCGGCGCAAGCAAGACCAGGCTGCCGCTTGACGCAAGGGCGGCAGGCGGGGCACCTAATTTCCGTGGAGTGGCAGCAGGCGTCCGAATACGTCGCGAGGTTCTCGCTTCGGATTTCAGGCCGTTCCAGGGGAAACACTCACCGACGATACATCCCCGGTGACTTCTGCCTGATCCTGGTCTGCGCAGAAATACGAATCGTCCGAAATACAAATAAAAATGAAAACGACATCCCGGTTGACACTGATCGCGGCGCTGACCTCCGCGGTGAGCGTCGCCGCACAGCAACTCACTCCGGTTTGGGAATACCTCGTCAACAAACCTGGCGTGCCGATACCCGTTCTGACCAACGCGGTCAACGATACGACCGACAACGACAACGGCGACGGGCATTTCGTGATGGATTCGATGGGCGCCTTGAAACGCTATGACGCGAACCGTTTACTTCTGGGCATTCGCGAAAACGGTATCGATGAATCCGCGCCCGGCGCCAATCTGTCGCTGGCGGCCCAATATCCGGACCGATCCCTGATCTGGATCAATCCCACCAACGGCGCAGCGATGGGGATTGCGCTGAACATTGGGTTGCATCCGGTGCAATTGGATCCCGACTTCCTTGCCGCTGGCGGTTCCATTGAACAGTATTGGTGGACCTACACGGTATCGGAGGACGGTTACATTTATACCGGATACAAAAACAAGATCCTGCGCTATGGACCGGATGGGAGCGGCGGGATCAACACGAATGTCACGGTCGTCTTCACGCTCACCCTGAATGATCTGAGCAGTCATAGCGTTGCTACGAATCTCTGGGCGAATTGGCGCTGGGCGCGCTTGCATGTGGTCGGGACGGGAGTCAACACCGTGATTCTGGCCGGCACCAGCAGCGGCGCCCGCGGCAATTGGCGGCTGACCACCAGTGACGGAACCAACTTCGTGGCCGGAATTTTTCTTGGCATTGGCGGGGCCACCAGCACGCCGATTCCCAGCCGCGATCCCGCAACACCAAATGATGAATGGGTCTATGGCGGCATTTATCCCGGCAATTCCAACGGCGCCGATTCTTCCTATGGGCGATACAGGGCCTCGGCTCCGTTTACGGCCAATTATGCTGCTGATTCGACTTATACCGCGCCGGCAGATCCCTTCACTTACCTGGAAAAATACCGCGCCGACTTTATTGGCGATGTGGACGCGAATAAGGACCTGGATTATCTGGTGATTTACAGCACGCCGAGCTGGAACAGCCGCGTGGTGGTGGGCGCCCCACGCCCCGGGTGGCTTGCGCTGAGCAAACAGGACGGACGATTCCTTTCCTCACGCAAACTCGACATCACGGAAGATGCCGAGTTGTTGTCCGCCGACCAGAGTTCAATCTTTCAAGGCACCATCGGATTTGCCACGATGAACAAACTGCCGGACGGCACGGTGGAAGTGCTCTGGTCCGGCACGATCTACGGTTACGGCCGCTATCTGGTGACTCCCTACGGACCGGACCCGCAAGTGCCCCCTTCTTTCTCACAACCGCCCGGCCCTTTCCCGGTCAACACCGTGTCGGCGGCCAACTGGATCGCCGCCGGTAACACGGCGTTTGATTCCACGGTCAGTCTCGGTCAGGCAGGCCAGGGACCCATCCAATGGTCGATGAGCCGTTTCAATCGCGGAGACTTCGCCGTGCGTCTGAGCCCGCACGACCCCGCGGCGGTGACGGGTAACTTTGGATTCTTTGTCGATTTTACCGGCAGCGGATTTGGGGATATTCCCGAGGAACAGGCGTGGCGGCCAAGCAATCTGGCGGGCGTCATTATTCCCACGCCGCGAACCAACGGGCCGATTGATTGGGGCGACGGCCAGGGACCGTTTTATCCGGTCGTCGCTGCCAGCACGGGCGGTTCGTCCGGTTACGGCTACAGCATGGTCGATGGCACATTCGGCAATGGCAACACCGACGTTCAAACGGGCAAGGCGGGCGACCAAACCGGCCATCCGAGCCCGGAGGGGAATTTCGACTTTGCCGCGACGTGGTTTCCTTACGCGCAAGGCTGGGTTGCGGGAGCGGTGGCAAATCCCGACGTCAACGGTAATCCGCAGTGGGACAGTCCGGACGCGCACAGTCCGGGGCTGGAGACGAATGTGATCTCCTGGCCCAATAACGGCGGCACGGCCGTTGTTTCGTTGCCGGGCGTCAATTCCCTCAACGACGGCATGCTCTTCACGACTTCATCTCAAGGCGAGAGCGCCGTGAACATCACTGCCTCCGCGCCCAAAGCGGACGGGTCGGGTTGGGTGATCTCTCTGCGGGAAGCTTCTGCCGGCGATCCGCAGGTGCTCGCAACCAACCAGTCACAGTTCCAATTCGTTTACATTCCCTTTACCGCGACAAAGTTGATTGGCGGGTATATT
>DASPXS010000270.1:0-3861 GCA_035637175.1 Haliangiales bacterium
GTCAGGGCCCGCACGGTCGCTCTCCCGCGATTTGCAGTCCAATATGGCGACGTCCAGTTCGATGCGGTGCCCGTCCTGCCGACCCCTCTGCCGCACCGTCCGAGGCTCCAGTTTCCCGGGTGGTTGTTGATGGGTTGGCTGGCGGTTGCCGCCGGATTGATGGCGTTGCTCACCCGCCGCTCACACCGCGTCGCGGCATCAACGAAGCAGGCGATTCCCGCTCCCGATCCGCCGGAACAACTCCTGGAAGCTTGTCGCCGGCAAATGCGAATTCGAAGGCGCATTTACCTCAGGCTCTCGACAACCCTGAGCAGTCCTGCCGTGTATGGACTTTGGCGGCCGGTCATTCTCATCCCGCAACGCCTGGCAGACAAGCTGTCGGCGCCCCAACTGCGCGCGGTGTTGTTGCACGAGCTGGCCCACATCAAGCGCGGCGATGTCCTGGCGCACTACGCACAGACGCTGTTGCAGATTATCTACTGGTGGCACCCCCTGCTCTGGCTGGCCAACGCGCGCATCCGGCACCTGCGCGAACAGGCGGTGGACGAAATGGTAATGGTCGAAATGGGCGGCGAGGCTGAGGCCTATCCGGCCACGTTGCTCGAGGTCGCGAAGTTGACGTTTCAACGCCCGGCGCTGGTTTTGGGCCTCATCGGCATCGTCGAATCCCGGAGCGCGCTGGCCCAGCGGATCAAACATCTCCTCGACCGGCCGGTTCCCAATTCCGCCAGGTTGGGATATTCGGGACTGGCATTGGTTCTCCTGGCTGGCGCGTTCCTGTTGCCGATGGCACGGGCGCAAAGAAAACCAGACGGTGGCGCGCTCGCCCTCGCGGCCAGCCCACTGGATGAACTCGCTGTGGTAGATCTCGACGTCGAGTTCATATCGACGGCCGACGGCGGCCTCGAGAATCTTGGTCTCGGCCAACCCGCCCTCGCCTTGCCGAACGGTCATTTGGCTTGGGTGCTTTCCTCCGCACAACGGGAGGACCTCCTGCGGCGAATCGAACGTGAAAGCGGCGTTGTCGCGCGCTCCGCTCCGACCATCACCACCACCAGCGGACATGAAACACAACTTGAAATCAGCGGCGTTGAACCCTTCAAACATCCGCAGGCTCAAACGATCGCGAGCTGCCAGGTCACTCCCTATCTGCGCGGGACCTTGATCGACTTGTCCCTCTCGGCGAAAATCACCGAGACCGGCGAGGTGGGATCGGCGTCTGCGGACGATCTGAAACCCGACCGGAAACGGCAAACCAGCGAGAACGAACCGGAGCAGATCTCTGCCGCGAACGCTATCGGGTCCATCAGTTACGATGTCGGCACGGCGCAGATTTCAGTCGGCGATGGCGAATCCGTGGTCCTGGAAAATCCGGGCCTGAGGGGTGCCGATGGAAAGAGAATGCTGACAGTCGTTTCTCCACGTGTTATTCGGCGGTCTGCTGCTCTCATTGCGCCGAACTCGAATGACGCTTCAGTCGGCGCGTCGTCCGGTGATTTCAGGCAGGCCCATGTCGATAATCATGTGTCGCCGACGCCGCCGAGAAAATCCGGGCAAAGCCAGCCAGCGAGTACGGCCGCGAAGGAGAACACCGAGGCAAGTGCAAGAGAGAGCGTCACGGTCACCATCGGCAACTCTGAACCCTATTTTTACCTCGGCTCAAGAACTGCAAGTTTGGAAGACCTGAAAACGGAGTTCAAACGCGCGGTGAGCTTGAACCCGGCAGTGACGCTTTTGCTTCGGGCCGACAATCACGCGCCCATTGGCGAGCTCGTGAAAGTCGTGGACGCGGCGAAGGAGGCGAAAATCCGGTCAATCCGCTTGCTTACGCCACCGCAGCGGACCAATGCCGATTCGGTTCCCTCGAGCGAGGCAAATGGTCCTGCGAAGGGCAACGCCGCGACTGTGGATGCAACCAACTCGCCTCAGAGTCAATTGGCCCTCGGTGAAATCCGTGGGCAGGAGGTCAGCGCGGGTTCTGCCCGAGAAGCTAAAAAGCCCTCCGGCTCTCCGCCTGGCGCGGACACTGAAATTGAAGCGCTCAAAGCGGGTGAGATTCAGTACGACCCGCAAACGGGTGTTTGCGTCCTCACGAACGATTTTGTCGGCCGTTTTAAAGGCGCGCTGTTGACCGCCCGGCGCGGTCAGATAAACACGAAGACCGGCGAGGTGCTGGCCGAGGGTGCTGTCACCTTGCAGCGCGGCAACGAAACCTGGCGCGGCGAGCGTCTTCAATTCAATTTCATCCAGCAGAAGATTCTCGAAACCAACGCGCCGGGCGTCTCGACCAGCGCTCCATCCTCGCCGGTTCCGGTTCTCGACGACTTGCCCGGCTTGGGCAGCGTGTTCTTAGACGGTCGCGTCAATCGGAAACTTTCTCTCTATGACACACCGGACCCGACCGAACCCCAATCAGCCAACGCAGTGAGAAAGAACGAAAGCGATCCGGCGCACGATGACTTGCTGTCGATTTTCAGACGGAATTTTCGGTCGGAATCGAATCCGAGCAACCCGCGGCGCAAGGCGATCGAGGCCAAGTTGAATCAGATCATTTTGCCTGAAGTCGTCTTCGACAACCTGCCGCTGCCGGAGGTGCTCCGATGGCTTGCGGAACAAGCGCGCGAACGCGACCCGGACGGAATCGGGCTAAATTTTCTTCTTAACCCAAACGGGATCGGAGCGGCGCCGGAGGCGATGATCGATCCGACCACGGGCAAACCGGTTGCCCTGCCGCCGCCCGAACCACTGGACATGAACAACGTCAGGGTGCGCATCATTGCACCGTTGAAAAATATCCGGCTGAGCGACGCGATCGAGGCAATCGTCAAAACCGCCGACAAACCGATCCGATATTCGATCGAGGCTTATGGCATTATTTTTTCGCGCAGCCCGACTGAAGCCAATCAACTCGAAACGCGCACTTTCAAAGTTGACCCGTACCCATTTCTTGAGCGTCTCATCCGGGACGCATTCCAAAGGGGAAACGCCGAAATAGATGCCCAACACCTCGTGCGCGATTATCTGGCGGCAGTCGGCGTCAACCTGCAACGGCCCAACATCGTATTCTTCAACCCGACGACCGGTGTCCTGATGGTCAGGGCCAGCGCGCAAGAACTTGACCTTGCACAAAAAGCGATTGAATCGCTCAATGTTGCTCCACCCCTAATCACGATCGAGGCTAAATTCATGGAACTCCGAACCGACACTGCGCGAAGGCTAGGGTTTGACCTGCCCCCGCCGGGCGAGGTTTCAAATGCCTGGACGGGCGTTCTCACCGCCGCGCAAGCGCGAGCGGTTCTTCAGGCGGCCGAGCAAAGCAGCACCGTGCAAATTCTCGCCGCCCCAAAAGTCACGACCCTTTCCGGGCGACAGACACAAATTCAAGCGGTGGAAATTCAGACAATCGGGAATGGCCTCCAGTCGAACGACCGCAAATCCCTCGCGTTTGACTGGTACCTGGGGAATTTTCTGATGAGTAACAGCGGCGGTCGGGCCCAGGGTGGGACGGCTCCGCCCGACGTCCGATCTGCGAATGGCGTTCCGTCGCAACCTTACGTCACTTCGCAGCTCGCGGTCGGTCCGACCCTCGACCTCGTCCCCTACGTGGCCGCTGATGGTTACACCATTCATTTAACCGTGCTGCCGCAGGTGACTGAATTCGTTCGTCCCGACACCACCGTCAACGGCGCGGAATACACGCCCGTCTGGATCGATGGCAAGAAACGGAACGTGGCGATGCCCCTGCCCATCATTCGCACCCGCTCGATCCACGCCGCGGTTGACGTTTACGACGGCCAGACCCTCGTGCTGGCCAACCCGCGGGTAACGGTCGTCTCCAAACAACCCACCGGCGAATCCGCG
>DASPXS010000271.1:0-8690 GCA_035637175.1 Haliangiales bacterium
GGCAGGAGCAGGCCTGCCAAAATGGCGATAATGGCAATAACGACTAACAGCTCGATGAGCGTGAAAGCCCCGATTGTTTTACATTTGCTGAAAACTCGCTTCATAACAATATTTAGGTTATCTGTTGGGTTAACGGTTGCCCCACTCTAAACAAACGCGCCAGAGTGTCAACGCAATTTCTGAGTACACTCAGCAGCGTCGGTGCCAGGGCGATTTTCCCAAAAAAACGGGCCGTTGACCCGCTTCATTTTCAAAGGGCGGTAAATTCTCACGCAAAACGCGTGAATTTCACGCATCCGACCTCTAATTCGATGCAACGCTTTGATCCCGGGAGTCGCCTGAGCGCCGCCGCGAATTGACAGGATATTCAAAGTTATTTTGACTTGCTCCCTCCGGAAACGATGGCGTAATAGGTCCGTAGTTATGTCGCGGATTTTTGCGCAGGCTCCGGCGCAGTCAATGGTGTGCCCGCGTGGCGGAATTGGCAGACGCGCTAGATTCAGGTTCTAGTGAGTAACATCGTACAGGTTCAAGTCCTGTCGCGGGCACCACATTGTTTTGGGCCGATTTGAAACGCCTCCGCTTCAACATGCCATTCGAGGGATTTTCATGGGTGTCGTGATTCGCCAGCTCAATGGAAGCGACGCGGCGCAATGGCAGGACTTGCTACAGGCGTCCGTGGGGGGCGACTATCCTGATCGGCAGGTTTACGAGCCGGCCTGGGCCGCCGCGCAGCTCGACCTCGCCACCGGTCATGAGACCTGGGCCGCCGAGGCAAACGGGCGTTTGCAGGCCAGCGTTTCTTTTCTTCAGCCCGCTTCCCAGACGAAAAACCCCGTTCTGAATCTGGGCCGCCAGTTGTTTCGCCCGGAAAGCTTCCAGGACGGTTCGGCGGAAACGCTCCTGCGGCGAATCAACGAATTGGGCGCCGAACGTCGCCAGATGATCGTCGCGCGGGTTCTGACCTCGGATATTTCGCAACAGTCATTGCACGAAAAAATCGGCTATATGTGCGCCGGTTTTCAACCCTTCAAACATCTGTTCCACGTGCGCCATGGGGTGCTGTTTTATGTCTGGTTCGCCAAACCGGACATGGTTCCACGCCTGCCCATCTCGGAATCCCTTTCGCAGGTGAGCGAGTTGGCCGGGACCGTTCTGCACAATCTCAACATTCCCGACCCGCTGCCGGTTCGCGATGGCGTCACCGGCTATCCGTTGCACACCGACCTCCAAATCCAGGAGGCCGGCTACAATGATTTCGCGCTCTGGCGCATGCACGCCCAGTCCTCCAGTCCGCCCACCGAAGTCTCCAGCGGCTACAACCTCGGCCTGGGACTGCTCCGCACCTCCGGCGACGCACAGGTCCGCGCATTTCTAGGCAGCCACCACGACCAGGTGGTCGCCGGCCTCGCCTATTTGTTCGATGACCGCGACCGCTGCGTCCGCCTCGTGGACAGCTTCAGCACCGATGATTTTTCCCTGGGCACGCTGTTCGACTACGCGGTGCGAACCGCCCAGGATCAACTGAACGCGGTTTACCTCGAAGCAGACCTCCTCATGACCGCGCCGCGCCTGCTGAAAACGGCCGAACAACTCGGCTTTGTGCCCGTCGCCTATCTGCCTGCCTTTTATTTCAAAACGGACAGTCACACGGATGTCGTCAAAGTGGTGAAATTGAACATGGCCTATTCGCTCGAGGACACCGAACTGACCGGGCAAGCGAAAGCGGTCGTCCAAATCGTTGACCGGAATTTCCAGGACCAGAAAATCGGCGTCGCCATCATCAACCTGCTCCGCGGCCTGCCCGTTTTTGACGGCCTGGGTGACGGCGAGTTGCGCAAGATCGCCCGTCTGTTCACCCAAAAACTCTATCGGCCCGGCGAAAAGGTCTTCAACAAAGGCGATTTGGGCAACGAAGCCTATGTCGTGATGCGCGGTCAGATCGAGATTCACCTCGAGGAAAAATCATTGCCAATCGCCACGGTCGGCAATGGCCAGATCTTCGGAGAACTCGCCTTCCTCGACGGCTCGCCCCGCGTCGCGTCGGCCATCGCCCATCAGGCCAGCATTCTCCTCGTCATCCAACGGCCCGCATTCCACGATCTGATCCAGCGCGAACCGCACCTGGGCATGATGGTCATGCGCAACATCGCCCTCGAGCTTTCCAGCCGCTTGCGCCGGACCAACGTCGCCGTCGCCGCGATCAGGGAATGACCTCCGGCGACGCGCTACCAGCGGACCGGAACGGACAACTTGCTGCCCGATCGGTTCCGGTAAAAAAGCTGCCGGTGCGCCGCTCCATACTCATGGAGCAGCCGCGTGATCTTCACATCGTAACAGCAATACTCGGCAATCTCGACCAGCTTCCCTTCCTTGAACCAGCGGATGGCTTGCATGCCCTCGGAGGTCTTTTCCACGCCCAGCGTCGCCGCCGCGAGGACATCGAGCGACAGCCGGTGCTGCAGCGTTTTCTGCAGGTCCACCAGCAGGTCGAGCGTCGGAATCTGCCGCAGGTCCAGCGCCGTGTAGCCGTGCAACACTTCGTAATCGAATCGCAGATTGTTAAACCCGACGACCAGGTCGGCCCGCTGCAATTCCGTGATCAGAGCGTTGACCTGTTTCTCGCCGTAAATGCGGTAGTCGCCGCGCGCCATGCTGTAGGTCACGCCGACGCTCATGCGCATCCGGCTGATCTTGTCCCAACCGCCGACTTCGTCCGCCGACAATTGCGTTTCCAAATCGAAATAGACCGTGTTCTTCATGCGGGTGAATTGCGCGAACCGATGCGCGCGTCCGACTCTATCGCGCGGAACGCCGGCAGCAAAAGAAAAACGTGATGCCGAATGCGTAATGCGTAATGCGTAATGCGTAACGGTCGACGAATCACGAATCACGCATTACAAATCACGCATTACGAGTTACGAGTTACGCATCACGCAACACACATTATTCCACTCTGTCCCTGCCTTTGACAAATATCCTCTTTCCACTCTGCGTCGCGGCCGATTAGGATGAGGGACATGAAACACAAAGGCAAAGCCACCCAGGCCGCGCTGAAGTTGATTCTCTGGACGCTCGTCGCGTTGATCCTGATCGTGATCATCGGCATTGCTTCTATTTTTGTCGGGGCATTCCTGACCGGCATCGCGAGCTCTTTGTTCGGTGTTTGGGTCCTGTTTTCCTTGTTTTGTTTTTGGTTTTTCCGCGACCCTGATCCCACCGTGCCACCGGATGCCGATGTCATTGTCGCCCCCGCCCACGGCAAGGTGGATGTGATCGATGAATCGACCGAACCGGAGTTTCTGGGAGGCCCCTGCCGGCGTCTCTCGATTTTTCTCTCCGTCGTCGAAGTGCACGTGCAAAAGGCGCCGGTCGCCGGGAAAATTGCGCATTTCCGGCACGCGCCAGGCCAGTTTCTCAGCGCGTTGAAACAGGAATCCGCCGCCCACAACGAAAACGTGTTGATCGGCTTTGAATCGAGCGAGAAACCCGGGGAAAAGATCGCCGTCCGCCTGATCGCGGGCGTCCTGGCGCGGCGCATCATTCCGTGGATTGAGCCGGGCGATGAAGTGGCGCGGGGCGAACGCATCAGCCTGATTCAATTCGGCTCGCGGGTGGACATTTACCTGCCCCTGACCACCCGCATTCGCATCCAACTGGGCGAACGGGTGCGCGGCGGCGAGACGGTGATCGCCGCGAGAACGTGAAGGACCTGTGACAATGCAACCCGCTGACCACCCGGCAGCCGAAGGCGTGGCCGCAGAGCTGAAAATTTATCTGCTGCCGAACCTGCTGACGGCAGGCAATCTTTTTTGCGGCTTCCTGGCATTGACGCGGATCGTCGAAGCGGACGTAGCCGCCGCCAATTTCAGCGCCGCCATTCGCAACGCAATTTTTTTCATCCTCCTGGCCTGCATCTTCGACCTGTTGGACGGTCGCGTGGCCCGTTTTGGCGGACAGGACAGCCCCTTCGGCCGGGAATTCGATTCGCTGGCCGACATAATTTCCTTTGGCGCGGCTCCCGCCTTTCTGGTTCACCGGGTCGTGCTGCGGGACGTTTTTTCCAACCATCATCCTGAATTTGGCTGGTTCCTGGCCTCGGTTTACCTGATTTGCGGGGCCTTTCGCCTGGCCCGCTTCAATTGTCTGGCGGCACAGGGCGGAGGCGGCGGAAAAAGTTTTCTGGGCTTCCCGATCCCGGCGGCCGCCGGCACGGTGGCGTCCATCACGTTGTTTCTGCTCTGGCTGGATGACCGGCAATGGTTGGACGAACGGTTCGCCCGCACGCCCTGGCGCTATGTTCTGCCGGTCATCATGGTCTTCCTCTCCTTCATGATGATCAGCGAGGTGAAATATCCTTCGTTCAAATCGCTCGACTGGCGGGCCAAACGCACCTTCCCCAAGATGATTGCCATCACGCTTCTGGCCGGCATTTTACTGATTGCCTGGCGCCATGTTCTGCCGGTCGTGCTCCCGCTCGCGTTCACCGCCTACCTGCTTTACGGTTTTGTCCGCCCGCGCCTGTCGCGCAAGATGGTTCACGAGATTGAAGATGAGGACGACGACGAAGAAGAGCCCACGGTCTGACGCCGCATGCCCGACTTCTCCCCATACCTGGTGCCCGCGTTCTGGGGTTTTGCCTTCGGCTTCCTCGCCTCGATCCCCGTCGGCCCGATCAACATTTCCATCGTCAACGAAGGCGCCTGCCGCGGTTTCGGCTGGGCCTTTCTCATCGGACTGGGCGCCACGACGATGGAAGTGATTTATTGCGCCATCGCGTTCGCCGGCTTCACGCAACTGTTTGACTCGCGTTGGATCAAAGCGACGATGGAACTCGTCAGTTTTCTGTTGATGCTTTTTCTCGGCATCAAATATCTGCTGGCGCACTCCCTGCCGGCAACGACCCGGAGCATCGAGTCGGTCGAACACCGCCTGCACCCGCATACGGCATTTTGGACCGGCTTCGTCCGTTGTCTCGGCAATCCCGGCGTGCTGCTCTGGTGGATCACGATCTCGGCCACGTTCATTTCCCACGAATGGATGGAGGACGCCTGGCAAAGCAAGGGCGCCTGCGTGGCCGGCGTGGCGTTGGGTTGCTTTTTGTGGTTCACCCTCCTCAGCTACCTCGTCTCGCGCGGCCACGGGAGGTTTTCCACCAACACCCTGCTGCGCATGTCCCAGTTTTCCGGCGCCAGTGTGCTGGCGGTCGCCCTCGTGATCGGCGTGCGGCTGGTTCGTATGCTGGCGCACCATTGACCCGACCTGACGCGTCAACCCCCCGGCGGCGTAGCGGCGCAGGTATTTTGCCGCCACCGGCAGATCGTTCGGCCAGGGGGCGGCAATGGCTCGGCCTTTACCTGGACCCGGATTTTTTCTGCGACGACCCCGGGGTGAAGTGGGCCAGTTCAAATTCCTTGCTCAGCCACTCATTGACCGCCACGCGTCGTCGCTCTTCGCGCAGGCTGGCGATGAACGCCGGCAATTCGGCCTTCAATTTGGCCTCCTCCGCCGGCTGCCGCGACAGCAAATGCACGATCACTCCCCCCTCCCGCGTCAACTCGAATCGGCTGGTTTCACCCGTCAACAGCCTGGAAGCGACGCCCTTGAGCACGTTCAGGCTGATGCGTTCCTCCCATTCGTTGGGCAATGAACGCGTGCTGAGCGAAAACGGCGGCGGCTTTTGCAATATCACGTTGGCCTCGAGGCAGACCGCCTGAAACGATTTATTTTGCGCCAATCCGTTGGTCAGCCCGCGGTAAAAGTCCTGCCCCGCCTTGCGCGCCGCTTCGGCCGCTTCCCGCTGGCGAAATTCCACCGTCACTTTGTCGCGCACGGCGTCCAATGACAGCACTTCGCTCGGAATTTTCTTTTTCAATGCGATGACGTAAGCGCCGTCCTCGCCGTTGATCGGCTCGCTGGCCATCGGCTCCTCGGGCGTCAACGCAAATGCGGCCTGGGCAAACGATTCGAACACCTTCAAACCTTTGGGCGTCTCCCGGCTGGTGAAGGGTTCGGTCACGGCCGACTGGTTACCGGTCGCGGCCGCCAGTTTTTCCAGATTGTCCGGCTGCTTTGGCTGTTTCTGATACAGCTCATACAACTGTTCCATGAATTCGCCCGCTTTCTTGCGGGCCGAAGTCAGGGCGAGGATCTGCCGCTGTTCTTCTTTGATCTTTTGAATGGCGGCGTCCTGCGGCATCGTCTTGCCGTCGGCGTCCTTGTAGAAGTCAGCGCCCCGCTGTTTATAGAGCGCCTCCAGCCGTTGAGTCAAATTGGTTATTTGCGCCAGCGTCTGGTCGGCCTCCGCCAGATAATTCGTGGTGTCAAATTTCACGTAGCCGACCTGGACCCGCTCGGCGATGTGGTATTCCGCCATGTTGTTCGTGTAGAATTGCTCCAGGGCCGCGGGGGTCACCTGCACGCCCGCCAGATAATTCGACGCGGAGAAAAAGACGGCCTCGGTGGAAATCAGTTCGTTTTGCTCGCGATAAAGCGCCTCTGCTTCGCGCGGGGTCACCAGCCCCCCGCTCAGGCCGGCGAGGGCAAACAGATGCTCGATGCCGGCCTCATGCCGGACGAAACGGATGAAGTCCTGCTCGGTGTAGCCGCGTTGCGGCAGCTCGCGCTGTTTGATCTGCTGGTAAACGTCCGTCCGGAAACTGCCATCCTTCCGATCACGAAACACGCGGGAGAGCCAGTCCGTCACTGCATCGTCGCTCACCTGGATATTGAGCTCGCGGATTTTCTCGACGAAGAAAATCCGTTCCGGCGTCTGGCGTTCCGCGTCGAACATCTGCCGGCTCCGTTCATCCTGCCCCGGCCACTGCCCATAAAACACCCGGAACTCCAACAGCACCTCACGCTTCATCTGCTCATACTCCTCGGCGCCGATGGGCCGGCCGTTGAGATAAGCCACCTCGTCTGACCTGCCGCCGAAAAATCCGCGTCCGCGCCGTCCGGTGGTGGGATCAATGAAGATCACGAAGCTGCCGATCACCAGCGCTGAAATAATGACCATCAACCATTTTTGATGACGCCGAATGTGTCCAAACATAACCAGGTTCCCGGCAAATTCAGGCGCGCACCCTACCTGCCCGGCCCCGGCACGGTCAAACGCAAAACGCGCCGCTTCGATAGAGTCGAGAGGGTGAGTTCAAGAAGGGTAGCCGCCGACGTAAGGAGGCGGATTTAGGCACGAAAAACACTTCCGCCGCGTAACCTCGGCGGCTACGGCTCTTGCGACGATTCTTGAACTCACCCTGGGATATTCGACGGCGGGTTGCGTCCCTTTGCGACCGCCAGCTAAGCGGTCAATGCGGTTTTTCGCTGCACGGTCTTGATCGCCGCAAGGAGTTCGTGGAACTGAAACGGCTTCCACAACATCAGTCCCCGAACGCCCCGAATGAATGCGTCGATCTGCGAGTCGCCCCTGTGCCCGGTCGTGAAGATAAACCGCTTGCACAAGTGCGGCCGCACCCGTTCCACTGCCCGGTAGAACATATCGCCGGGAAACCCGGGCATGATCATGTCGCACAATATGATATCAAAATCGACCGCCAGGATCTTCTTCACGCCTTCGGCCCCGCTCGTCACGTGCGTTACGCGAAAATCACACGTCTCCAGAAAAACCTTCAGCGTATCGGCCATTACCGGGTCGTCTTCCAGCATCAGCACCTTTTGTGGGTCGGATTGCACCAGGTCGTCGGGAATCACATGCGTTGTTTCCGACAAATCCACAACGACCTTCGAATATCTTCTCTTCATAGGAGGCGAACCGGAATTGTGCGCGCGCGGCGGGCTCTCAGCAATCGAGCCACCCTGCGCCTTGATTTGGTAACGTAGGCGGGTCCCGCCCTCGGGGCAAATGTTTATTTGGTTATTTCGCGCAGCGCGGCGCCGGGCCAGAACGATACTTCGCGGTTTGCCTGGTTGACTGCCCCGCTTTGCCGAGGCCAGCGCCGCGCGGAAATACACCGTATCGTCAACCGCGCCAGTCCAAATCCAACTTTACAAGCCGGCAACGCTTATGTAACGCTTTGTTCGTTATGCTCAATGTGAAGAAAATTCTCCCTCTGTTTTTGCTCCCCGGGTTGCTCGTCGGTTGCGCGACCGACACCATCACCAACCTGACCCCCAGCCGCCTGCCGCGCAAAGACAACGGACAATATCCTTTCGCCGTCGAGTGGAACAGCCGCCAGCAAAGCCTCATCAGGGATTCCATCAAAGCTTACGTCGTCGTGGGCCTCGACCAATACCCGATGCAGCGCACTCCGATGCTGACCACCCGGTGGGAAACGCTCGTGCCGGTTCCCCGGGACAAGAACGTGGTCACCTATCGCTACAAATTCGACTACGAATTCCGCGGCTTCCCCACGCATCAGCTCGACAGCAAACTTTCCAGATATTACCAGTTGTTCATCCTCAACCCGTAGAGCGGCCGGCGTCGCCGTTGCACGACGCCGCGTTTCCGCGGCCAGGGCCCTGAATTTCGCAGCTGGTGATTCCCGCGGAAACCGGACTGTGTTAAGCTGAACGGCGTGAAAAGCACCCTGCTGGTCTTGATCTGGTTGTCGCTCGCTCCCTTGACCGTCGCGCAGGACGAACTGCCGCAACCCGACGACATCATCCAGTCAGTCAAGAAATGGATGGAGGACAATCTCGACGACCGCGCGCTGGATGAACTGGGTGTT
>DASPXS010000272.1:0-13834 GCA_035637175.1 Haliangiales bacterium
TTACAAAGACCTTGAAGACCGCACACTGCTCTTATAGAGATGAAGCCGCACCGCCGTGAATATTCCGCCAAAAACGCAGGCCGATTCATGAAACGAGTCATCCTCCTCGCCGTGTGCCTCGCCGGTTGCGCCCGGTTTGAACCGCAACCGATTTCACCGGCGCGCATGGCCACGGAACTCGACGCCCGCCGGCTGGACGACGAGGGCTTGAAGGAATTCCTCGAACAAAACCTCGGCCATGAGCCGGAACATTGGCCGCTCAAATCGTGGGATTTGAAAGCGCTCACACTCGCCGCGTTTTATTTTCATCCGACCCTCGACGTCGCGCGCGCGCAGTGGCGCGTCGCGCAGGCGGGCGCGCGCACGGCCGGCGGCCGTCCCAACCCGAGCCTCAATCTCGTTCCGGGATATGACTTCAGCGCCGCGAACGGTTTGTCGCCCTGGATTCCGTTTTTCAGCGTGGACGTGCCCGTGGAAACCGCCGGCAAGCGCGGCCATCGCATCGCCCGAGCGCAACATCTGTCCGAGTCCGCCTGGCTGAACATCGCGACGGTCGCCTGGCAGGCGCGGAGCCGGGTGCACGCCGGCCTGCTCGATTCCGTCATCGCCGACCGCCGCGCCGCGCTCCTGGAATGGCAAGCCGGCGTGCAGGAACAAATCGTGAAACTGCTCGAACAACGGCTCGCCGTTGGCGGGATTTCGCAACCGGAGCTGACCGCCGCGCGCATCGCCCTCAACCGAACGCGGCTCGATTTGGACGACACGAAAGCGAAACGCGCCGAAGCCCGCATGCGCCTGGCGGAATCGCTGGGCGTAAGCGGAAACGCGCTCGAGGGCCTCGAACTGGCGTTTGACTTTTCCGAACGAGCGACCGACGACCTGACTTCAGCCGAAGCGCGCCGCCTTGCCCTCCAGGGCCGCCCGGATATTCTCAGCGCGCTGGCGGCCTACGCCGCCGCGGAAGCGGAATTGCAACTTCAAATCGCCAGACAATACCCCGACATTCACCTGAGTCCCGGCTATCAATACGACCAGGGCGACAACAAATGGACGCTGGGCGTCACCTTCGAGTTGCCGGTGCTCAACCAAAACCAGGGCCCAATTGCCGAAGCCAACGCGCGCCGCGAGGAAGCCGCCGCCCGTTTCACCGCCCTGCAAGCAAGGGTGATTGGCGAAATTGACCGCGCCGTCGCGGCTCATCGAACGGCACAAGAGCGGTTGGTTACGACGGACGCTCTGCTCTCCGCCGAACGGCAACAGCAGCAATCCGTCGAAGCGCAATTGAAAGCGGGCGCGGTGGATCAGCTCGATCTGTTCAACGTTCAGTTCGAACTGGGCACCGCCCTGCTCGCTCAGCTCGACGGACAGGCGAAATGGCAACAATCTCTCGGCGCGTTGGAGGACGCGCTGCAACGGCCGATGGATTCGACGGAAGGGACCGGTTCCCTTTCATCCCTGGTTGACACCCCGCGACGTGGGAGTGAACCATCAACGCCGAAGGGGGGCCGGCCGTGAACCCGCGAGCGAAATCCATTTGCACTGGCATCGCCGCTTTCGCTTTGGGCGGGATTTTGACTTCTTTTTTCCTTCCCCGGCGCGAACAGGCCGATAAAGAAAAGCAAGAATCGAAGGCCGAAAAGTCGCGGCTCAAACGCAGCCCGAACGGGGAAACCATTGTCGCGTTCGACGCGGAAACACAGAAGCGGATTGGACTGAAAGTGGAAAGTCCGGCGGCGACGCAGTGGCAGCCGGAGCTCAACGGCTACGGTCGCGTCCTCGATCCGGCGCCGTTGGCCGCGCTGATGACGGACCTGGCGCAGGCCCAGGTGGCGGCGGAAACGTCCCGGCGCGAGTTCGAACGTTTGCGAACCCTGGCCGCGGGGAACAATGCGTCGGCCCGCGCGCTGCAGGCTGCCGACGCCACCGCGACACGCGACCGGTTACTCGCTGAATCCCTGCGCACGAGAACGATGCTGGAATGGGGCAAAGCCATTCCGGAGCGCGACGATCCGCCGGCATTCGTCAAATCGTTAACGACCGGTGAACGCACGCTGGTCCGCGTTGATCTGCCCGGCGGAGAACGTCGAAGCTCGGCCCCTTTATCGGCGCGGCTTGTCCCGCTCGGTGACAACGGGCAGCCGGTCACCGGGGAGTTTTTTGACACGGCCCCGGCCGTCGATCCACAAACGCAGGGCCAGGGATTTTTATTTCTGATTGCGGGGAGACCCCCCGGCTTTTCGCCCAACGCCGCCGTCACGGGTTATTTGAAAATCGCCGGCGAACCGTTGAGCGGCGTCATCGTCCCGGGCCCGGCGGTGATTCGCCACGAAGGCCGGGCGTGGGTTTACCTCCAGACGGGCGAGCAGGAATTCACGCGCCGCGAAATCTTGCTCGATCGTCCGGCCGAAAACGGCTGGTTCCTTGCCTCCGGTGTGACCGACAAAGACCGGATCGTGGTGAACGGCGCGCAGACGATTCTCTCCGGGGAACTCAGCGCCAGCAGTTTTGTGAGCGGGACAAGGGATTAGATGAATCCGGCCGGACGAACCGGAGCGCGGCCAAAGGCAAATGCTCAAACGCATCGTTGAACTTTCCCTGCGCTTTCGCGGCGTCGTCATCACACTGGCGTGTGTGCTCGTCGGTTACGGAATCTTCGTCGCGACGAATGCGAAGCTGGACGTATTTCCCGAATTCGTGCAGCCGCAGGTGACCGTCCAGGCTGAAGCGCCCGGCCTGGCTCCGGAACAGGTCGAGGTGTTGGTGACGCGGCCGATCGAAAGCGAGCTGAACGGCGTCGGCCATCTTCAATCGATTCGCTCGGAGTCGATCCAGGGCCTGTCGGTCATCACCGCCGTCTTCGAAGAAGCCACGGACATCTATGTGGCGCGCCAGATGTTGGCCGAGCGGCTGGCGGCGCTGGGCGGCAAACTGCCCAGGGGAGTGAAGTCGCCCAAAATGTCCGCGCTCACGTCGTCCACGATGGATTTACTCAAGTTCGGCCTGCTCTCCGACAAACTGTCGCCGATGGCGTTGCGGACGTTCGCCGATTGGACCGTGCGTCCGCGTTTGCTCGCGGTGGCCGGCGTGGCCAAGGTCACCGTCTTCGGCGGCGAAGTGCGTCAGCTCCAGATTCAAGTCAGACAGGATCGTTTGATCGCCTTTGGGCTTTCCATTCAGGACGTGTTGAACGCGGCGCGCGAGGCGACCGGGGTGCGCGGCGCGGGTTTCACCGAGACCGCGGCCCAACGCGTCGTGATCCAAACCGAAGGCCAGTCGCTCACTCCCGGTCAAATTGGCGAAGTCGTCATCAGGCAACGTGAAGGTCGGGCCCTGCGGTTGAAAGACGTCGCGAACGTGGTCGAAGCGCCGGAACCGAAGTTCGGCGACGCGCTCATCATGGGCAAACCGGGCATTCTGGTGGCGCTGGCCAGCCAATACGGCGCCAATACCCTGGAAGTGACGGAGACCGTCGAGCGTGTGCTGGAGGAAATGAAACCGGTGTTTGAAGGGGAAGGGATCCAGTACATTCCGCGGCTGCACCGGCCCGCCACGTTCATCGAGAACGCGCTGCGCAATGTGAAATCATCCCTGCTGCTCGGCGCGGCGCTCGTGGCCGTTGTGCTGTTTCTGTTTTTGCTCGACCTGCGGACGGCGTTCATTTCGTTCACCGCGATTCCTCTGTCATTGCTCGCGGCCCTCATCGTGCTCGACCGTTTCGGCGCCACCATCAACACCATGACGCTGGGCGGACTGGCGGTCGCTATCGGCGTGGTCGTGGACGATGCCATCATTGACGTGGAAAACATATTGCGGCGATTGCGGGAGCGTATCGCAAAACAGAGAGTCCCAGGCGGTGCGGGCGCAACGATTCCCCTCACCCCGGCCCCCTCCCCCAGGGAGAGGGAGAACGCTCCACACTCTGCTGGCGAACCGAGTGGAGCCGCGCCAACCCAGTCGCGTGAACCGCAGTCCCCTGCCCAGGAACCTGACCCTCACCCGCCCTCCGGGCACCCTCTCCCCCTCGGAGGGGAAGAGGGACGGGGTGAGGGGGCCACGCCCTCCGGGCACCCTCTCCCCCTCGGAGGGGCAGAGGGACGGGGTGAGAGGGCGCGGCGTCGGGTTGAAGATTCGCGCGCTGTTTTTCAAGTGGTGCTTGACGCCTCGCTGGAGGTGCGCAGCGCGGTGGTTTATGCCTCGTTCATCGTGGCGCTGGTGTTTCTGCCGGTGCTCACGCTCACCGGACTGCAAGGCCGTTTCTTCGCGCCGCTCGGCATCGCGTTCATCCTCGCCATTCTCGCGTCGCTGGCCGTCGCGCTGACCGTCACACCGGCATTATGCCTGGCGCTGCTCGCGCGGGCCGGGCCGCACGAGGAACCGAAGTATTTGCTCCGGTTGAAAAGCCTTCATCGGCGCGCGCTCGAAAAAGTCAGCCGGCGCCCGCTGCCGGTGATGGGGTCGGCAGTCTTTCTGGTAGTCGCCGCGTTGGCCGCCTTGCCGTATTTCGGCGGTGAATTCCTGCCGGCATTTCGCGAAGGCCATTTTGTGCTCCAGATTTCGGCGATTCCGGGAACGTCGCTGCCGGAGATGCTGCGGCTGGGCGAACGGCTCTCACTGGAGTTGCAGAAGAATCCGCGCATCAAAACGGTGGAACAACAAATCGGACGGGCCGAGATGGGCGAAGATACCTGGGGACCGCACCGCAGCGAGTTCCACGTCGAGCTGAATCCGTTGCCGGGCCGGGAGGAAGCGAAGTTGCAGGAGGAAATCCGGGCGACCCTGGAAAAATTTCCCGGCATCCAATCCGAAGTGTTGACGTTTCTCGGGGACCGGATTGGCGAGACGATTGCCGGCGAGACCGCGCAGGTAGTGATCAGTGTATTCGGCGACGAACTCGATGTGCTGGACCAAAAGGCGCAGGAAATCGCGCAGGTTTTGTCTTCGCTGGGCGCCGCCGACGTGCAGGTGAAGTCGCCGCCCGGCGCTCCGCGGCTGGCGGTGCGGCTGCGGCCGGATCGATTGACCCAACTGGGATTCCGTCCCCTCGAAGTGCTGGAAGCCATTCAAACCGCCTATCAGGGCGCCGTCGTCGCGCAGACCTATGAAGGTAACAAGGTTTTCGACGTCGCCGTGGTTCTGGACCCGTCCGAACGCCGGGAACCGGAAAGCGTCGGCTCGCTGATGTTGAACAACGCGCAGGGACTGCGCCTGCCGTTGCGCGAATTGGCCGACCTGTACCTGACCACCGGCCGCTACGCGATTCTGCATGACGGCGCCCGGCGGCGACAGGCCGTCACCTGCAACCCGGGCACACGCGACCTGGCCTCGTTCGTGGCCAAAGCAAGGAAACAAATTGAAACGCGGGTCAAATTTCCCGCAGGTGTGTATGCGGTCTTCAGCGGCGCGGCGGAAGAACAGGCACAAGCGCGAAAGGAATTGTTGTTACACTCGCTGATCGCGGCCGCCGGAATCGTGCTGCTGTTGGCGATCGTGTTTGGCAGCGGACGCAACCTGCTGCTGGTGTTAGCCAACCTGCCGTTTGCTCTTGTGGGCGGCGTGCTGGCCGTTTTCGCGACCGGCGGTTCGCTGTCACTCGGTTCCCTGGTCGGATTCGTGACGCTGTTCGGGATCACCTTGCGCAATTCGATCATGATGATTTCGCACTTCGAACACCTGGTTGGCCAGGAAGGAATGACCTGGGGACTGGAAGCCGCCTGGAGAGGCGCGACGGAGCGATTGGCGCCGATTCTGATGACGGCGCTGGTCACCGGGCTCGGCCTGTTGCCGCTGGCCATGGGCTCCGGCGAAACCGGACGGGAGATCGAGGGGCCGATGGCGCTGGTGATTCTCGGCGGGCTGATCACTTCCACACTGCTCAACCTGCTCGTCCTGCCCGCGCTCGCGCTGCGCTACGGACGGTTTGAAACGAGCGGCGAGCCAATGCGGCCGTACCGATGAGGCCTCAATTACCAAGGCCGCGGGATGGAAATATGAGTACAAAAAATGTTATAGCTATAACATTTTTTGTACTCACTCCCGAACGGTGTCTGCACCAAATGGTGCCACGCAGCAAGATCCGGCTTTACCAGGCCGAAGTCCGGACCACCAATTTGCCGAGCACGGTGCGGTCGCGCAGCGCGGCAAAGGCGCGGGGCGCTTCGACCAACGGGAAAATACGATTGATGACCGGATAGATTTTCCCGGATGACGCCCATTCCAGCGTGTTGACCAGGTCAACGCGATTACGTCCGTAACTGCCGACGAGCCGATGTTCCTTAACGAAAAAAGGCCAGAGACTCAGCTCCACTTCACGCCCGGCGGTCGCGCCGCAGGTCACGATCGTCCCGCCCCTCACCAGGCAATTGAAGGCCTGTCCCAGGACTTTTCCCCCGATATGTTCGACGACGACGTCCACACCGCGCTTGGCGGTCAATCGGCGAACCTCGACCGGCCAGGCGTCCTGACGGGAATCGACCGCGTGTTCGGCGCCGAGTTTCAGGGCCAGGCTTTGTTTTTCCGCCGTGGAGGCGGTGGCGATCACGCGTGCGCCGAGGTTTCTGGCGATTTGGATGGCAGCCGAACCCACGCCGCTGGAGGCGCCCATGACCAGCACCCAGTCTCCGGGCCGCACCTGAACCCGGTTCGTCAACATATGCATGGCCGTACTGCCCGCCAGGGTCAGCGCGGCGGACGTTTCAAAGTCAACCGTGTCCGGCAGCCGCACGAGCGCGCGCTCCGGCACGACCAGCCTTTCGGCAAATCCGCCGTCGCGTTGCACACCTATCATTTCGCTGTTCAGGCAGAGCGACTCTTCGCCGCGCGCGCAAAATTCACATTGGCCGCAGAAGAGGTTGGATTGAATCGCGACGCGCTCGCCTTCGTTCCAGTTTTTCACGCTGTCGCCGATGGCCATAACGCGTCCGGCAGTTTCGCAGCCCGGGATGCGGGGCAATTGAATGGGAATGGGCAACCGTCCTTCCTCCAGCCAGAGATCGAGGTGATTCAGTCCGCAGGCGTAAACCTGAATGAGCACCTCGCCGGGACCGGGAGTGGGGTCCGGCAAATCGCGAACCTGAAATTGGCCGGGGAGACCGTGGGCGAAGAGTTGCACCGCTTTCATAGCGACCATTCAACCCTTACGATGGGGCGCGGACAAGACATTCGAGGGATCGCGGCTTCGCCCCGGGACGGTTTCAATGACTGCTGGGCGAAAACAATAAATCAATGGGTGGCGCAGCCGATCTTGCCGACGGCGATCACGAATCCGATCAGGCCGGCGATCAACAGCCAAGGGCTGCCCTTGACCGCCATCAGGATGCCGGTTCCCAGCACCACACCCATTCCAATCCAAACCGCAAAAGCGCACAGCAATTTCATAGGCAGAGATGTTAGCGAGTCGGGGTCCTCTTTCAAGCAATGCTTCGCCGCCGGGCAATTCTCATGAACCTGGGGCATGCAGGCCTCTTGCTTTCCCACGCCACGAGGAGCGGGTGGCCGCCCGATTACCGGGGGTAAAATCCATCCGCGTTAAAAAAAACTGGCGTCCGACAGCCACTTTGCCCAACATGACCGCGGCCGTTTCGCGGGATTGTTCCGCGCCGACATGAAAGCCAAAATCATCGTTACCCCGAAGAAGGCCGTCGTTGATCCCCAGGGTAAAGCCGTCCAGAACGCCCTGGAACAGTTGGGCTATGGGGGCATCCACGCGGTCCACGTCGGTAAATACCTGGAAATCGAGCTGAACGGCGCCGACCGGGAGACTGCGCGAAGACAGATTGACGAAGCGTGCCACAAGTTTCTCAGCAACCCGGTGATAGAAGATTACCATTTCGAATTGGAATGAATGGTGGGTCATCTGTTGGTCGCGGGTTGTTTGTGGCTGGTTGTTGGCGGCGGACAAGAATAACAACCTACAACAAACAAGGCACCACCAAAACATGAACTTCGCCGTCCTTCAATTCCCCGCTTCCAACTGCGACCAGGACGCCATTCACGCATTGCGCGATGTTCTGGGTCACTCGGCCCGCTACGTCTGGCACAAGGAAACTTCCCTCGGTGCCGCCGACGCGGTCATTGTGCCCGGCGGATTCAGCTACGGGGATTACCTTCGTTGCGGCGCCATCGCGCGTTTCAGCCCGGTGATGGGAGCGGTGCAACAATTCGCGGCCGACGGCGGTCTGGTGCTTGGAATCTGCAACGGTTTTCAAGTCCTTTGCGAAGCGGGCCTGCTGCCGGGAGCGCTGATTCGCAACCGCTCGCTCCAATTCCGCTGCGAACATGTTTATTTGAAAACGCTCACCCGCGATTCGCCGTTCACCCATCAAATTCCGGCCGATACGCTGCTGCGCATTCCGATCGCGCACGGCGAGGGCTGCTACTTCGCAGACGACGCCACGTTGAACAACCTGGGAGCCAACAACCAGGTCCTCTGGCAATACTGCAATGCGCGGGGAGAAATTACCGATGCATCGAACCCCAACGGTTCGCTGCGAAACATCGCGGGGATTTGCAACGAGCGCCGCAATGTGGCCGGCCTGATGCCGCATCCCGAACGGGCCTGCGAAGCGATCCTCGGCAGCGCCGATGGTAAGCTGATCTTTCAAAGCATGATCCACGCTTTGGAAAATAAACAGGTGGCGAAGGCGGCGTAGGATGGACCCTTCAGGTGTGAATCGGAGTTCGCCGCCGCGCAGGAGCCTACCTGGTGATCGGTCGCAAAACGACGTTGCGGTATTCGACGCCTGCGTGGTCGCCCTGGAGATAAATCGGACCGGGCCGCAGTTCATCGGACCACAACGCGCCGCCGGTGCAGCCCAGCAGCGGTTTGTTATCGATGATTTTCTTCCCGTTCAGGATCACCGTCGCGTGCCGGTCGCACAGGGTGATGTCGAAGGTCTGCCATTGGCCGGCCGGTTTCTCGGCGCTTTCACTGGGCATGATGCGGCTGTAAATCGCCCCCATGTTGTGCGGATCGAGTGGTTTGCCCCGGGTGTCGGCCACCTGGACCTCGTAGATGCCGCGCAGATAAATCCCGCTATTGCCGTTCTTGGGCACCCGCGTCTCCAACTTCAGGTTGAAGTCCTCGAATTCGCGGTCGGTGCGCAGGTTGCCGTAGGAAACGTGCGGCTTGCCTTCCTGCTGGACCGGATTGTTCACGAGAATCCCGTCCTTCACGCTCCAGCCATTGACCTGATTGGGATTGGTCAGCCGCCATCCGTCGAGGTTCTTGGCGTTGAAAAGCGCGATCGCTTCGCCGAATTTGACTTTGGACAGATCCGGCGCCGGCGGCACAGGCGGAATTCGCTTTCCGGTGAAATCCTCCCGGTCAATTCCCTCGCCATCGGTGTGCGGGCGAAAGATTGTCAATGCCATGGCGTCGCCCTCAACCTTTGCGGTGATCAGGTCCGTGAATCGGTGTGTGCGCACCACTTTGCCGGCATCCTTGCGTTGCACATCGTGAATCCGGGTCACGTGAAGCGTGTCATTGTTGATGAACACGCCGTCCACCGGCTCGACGCTGCCCGCAACCCACAGGATGCTCCCGTCGTAATATCCTTTTTCCGCCGTCACGCTCAACCAACCCGCCCCGCCGCCCGGAACCGTCAACGCCCAGCGGCCGACAAACGGGTTGTTGCCGTCGGCGGCAAAGGCCTGGGTGGCCAGCGCGGTCAGGGCGAACGCGAGAAAACGGGTGAAGCGAAACAGGTTTTTGAGGGAGGTCATGCTCTTTTCTTAGTCATCCGTTATATGACTTCAAGAAAAATCAGAAGGCGTCGTCCAGGGAGTGGCACGGGCGGGACGCCCGTGCCACTACGCCCGCCCTTGATTTGGCGCATTTTTGGATCGGGCCTGTCCAAACAAGGAATTCTGCAAATCGAAACGAACTTGCCGAAACAGCGTTAATCCCGTTCCGGCGGGAGAGTTTTGACATACTCCCGCCAGAGGTTGATCTCGACATACAGCTCCAGGAAAACCTGGGGACGCAACTGGAAGATACCCGCCATGAGGTGCGTCTTGTCCGGCCGTTCGTCGAAAGCCGCCTGGAATTCGCACGAAACGAGCATGATCGGCGCCAGCGGCTCCGGCGGAATCCTGTCCCAAAAGCCGACGTGGTTGAACCGCCGCAGATACCACGGGATCGGCCAATAATCATCTTGCGGCGCCATCACCTTGACTACCGTGTCGTAACCCCGGGCGGACACGCGCGCGAGCGCTTCGACCTTCTCCACCAGTTCCAAAATGTTCGGTGAGGTTTGGGCATAGACGTAAGGATTTTGCTGGCTGGCGCAATAAGGGAAACTGGCCCGCCATGCCTGCCAGCCGAGTTGCGCCGCCGCGCCAACCATCAAGGCGCCCGTCGCCCATTTCAACCGTCGCGCTTCGCAGACACGCAGCAGGGCCGCCGCGCCCACGCCGGCCAGCATAATCATGCCGTGAAGAAAACCGAGCAGGCACCAGGGCGTTTTGTAGGACAACGCCGTGTAAATCAACGCCAGGCCCACAGTGTAAAAGGCAAGGACCCGAACCAACGTCACGTTGGCCTGATCGAGCCGGCGGCGCGTGATCGCGGCGACCGCCCCCATCACCGCCAACACTGCGATCAACGCCTCGCTCCAAACCGGTCCGTTATTGGAGTGGAAATAAATCAGGCGCCGAAAATAAAAGTGCCACGGGTGAACGTGCGGCGATGCTCCGCCCGCCCGCTGCAACCAGGGCAGATACGTGCGCAGCGAGTCAAGCGGACCGCCGGCGTTGGTGAAGAACGAGGAGAAAAGAACCATCGAAACCAACAAAGCGACGGCCAGCGCGGCGGCGAGATGCGCCGGATTCAAGCACGATTTGATTTCGAAGCGTCGGCCCTCAACCCGGCGTCCCCAGGCCAAGGCGCATACCACGGCGGCCGCCAGCGATCCCGCGGCGAAAACGAAGGTCTCCTTGGTCGCGTACATCAACCCGAGGCCGACGCCCGCCAACAGACACCAGCCAATCGATTTGCTTTGAACGTAGCGCCAGCCGGCGGCGATTGTCAGCGCCGTGAAGAAGACCAGTAACATCTCGTGAATGTAATAGCGGCTGTAGAAAACCATGGCCGGCGAGATGGCGGTGAGCAGAGCCGCCCAGAGCGTTTCCGCCTTTCCCAGGCCGTCGGCCATCAGAAGAAGCAGCACGATCAGCCCGGCACCGAACGCGACGGTTACCCGGCGAAACGTGGCTTCGGTGAATTGATTGAAGCCGCGGGACCCGCTCAACCCCGCGGCGGGAACGGTCGCGTATTGAAGAGTCGGGCCGTGGAATTCATTGGGATCGTATCGGTAGGCCTGATTCACCCACAACGCGCGGAACCGCATCGCGTTGACGGCCTCGTCAGTGTGCAGCGGGCGGCGGTCCAACTGCGGCAGTCGCAACGCCAGCGCCAGGCCAACCAGCAGGAGCAGCGCCGGCGCGAACCACCGGTTCATGGGGCAGGCAACGCGTACACTTCGATTTCCGTGTAGGAATTGAGCGCGTGGTCGGTGTTGCCTTTGCTGTAGCAACGCGCATAGCGGGCCTTGATTCCCTTGGCATCGACCAGTTTACCTTCGTGATTTTCGAAGTATTCGCGGTCGGTGCCGGCGCCCAGGCTGGAGCTGTTGTCCTGATCGTTATTGAAGAGAGTGTGAACGTCCTTCTTGAATTCCGGATCATCGGACACTTGCACGATCACGTCGCGATAAACGACCGGTGTCTTGTGTTCGTGCCAGACCAGGATCGCATAAAGGTTGCATTCCCCTTGCAGATCCACCTGCACCCACTGTGTGCGGCGGCGCAAGGTGACCACATTCTCGTCGAACGCCTCCTTTTTGCCATCGGTAATCTGCTTGAGATCGCCGGTAAGCGGATTCGGGTCGCTGCTGGTCACCGGTTTCTCCAAGGCAACGTTCTTGACGCCCTTGGGCGCGTAAAAGGGCGGACGCGGTTTGCCGGTCGGTTTTTCGGCGGTGGTATCGGGAGGCATGTCTTTGGGCGTGCCGGTGTAACCCGCGGGAGGCAGGTTCAAAGGGAGTGGCGCCAGGTCGCCCGCCGGCTTTGACGGCGAAGGAGCGGAGTCCGCCGCGCGGCCATCGGCCATTTTATTGATCAAAGGAATCGCCAGCAGGGCGCCGAGTGCGACGAACTGTGAAAGGCACTTCGCGAGTGGGGAGAATTTTCGGTTCATTTTGTCTTATCGGATGCAGCATCAGTGTTTACCGGTTTGCCTTACCAGAGGTCGCGGATTGGAGCAAGGCGGTTAAATCGCTTTTCGCGATTGACCAGGGTGAGTTCAAGAATCGTCGCAAGAACCGTAGCCGCCGAGGCTACGAGGCGGAAGTGTTTTTCGTGCCAAAATCCGCCTCCTTACGCCGGCGGCTGCCATTCTTGAACTCACCCTCGCGATTGACAGTCTCCGGAAGACTGAAGACCTATCCACGACTCTGTGTGTGGGCCGCTCCGGCGAATGCGATGTCGGAAATTCAACTTGTGTCGCCGGACGGGAGGGGGTATTCGTGGTGCTCATGAACAAGCTCATCTTTTCCAAACATTCTCGTCGTCATTTCATCAAGTATTCCTCGCTGGCTGCTGGCGGAACGGTCCTGACCGGACCGTATCTGCTGCGCGGACAAAATTTGAACAGTAAATTGAACATCGCCCAGATCGGCGCCGGCGGCAAAGGCTCGAGCGACACGGACTGTTGTGCCGGAGAAAACATCGTCGCGCTTTGCGATGTTGACCAGCACACGCTGGACAATCGCCACGAAAAATATCCGGGCGCAAAAGTGTTTCGGGACTACCGGAAGATGTTGGACCAGATCAGCAAGGAAATCGACGCCGTGATTGTCAGCACACCGGACAATCACCACGCCTGCGCCGCGGTCATGGCCATGAACCTCGGCAAGCACGTTTATTGTCAGAAGCCGCTGACCATCTCGGTCCATGAAGCGCGCCTGATGCGAAAGACCGCCGCAGAGAAGAAAGTGGTCACGCAGATGGGCAACCAGGGCAGCTCCGAAAGCGGATTGCGTCGCGCCGTGGAGGTGATCCAGGCCGGCGCCCTCGGTCCGGTCCGCCAGGTGCATGTCTGGTCCAACCGCCCCATCTGGCCGCAGGGGATGGATCGGCCGGCAGGCTCAGATCCCGTGCCGGAAAATCTTGACTGGGATCTATGGATCGGCCCCGCGCCCATGCGGCCATATAAAGGGAACAAAACCTATCATGATTTCGCCTGGCGCGGCTGGCAGGATTTCGGCACCGGCGCCCTCGGCGACATGGCGTGTCACACCTCCAACATGCCGTTCCGAGCCCTCAAACTGGGCTATCCCACCGAGATCGAAGCCGAAACCTCCCCCATCAACAAGGAATCCTACCCGCTCAAGTCGAAAATCCGCTTCGAATTTCCGGCGCGTGAAGGACTCGTGCCCGCCCAGTTCTGGTGGTACGACGGCGGTAATCCGAGTCCCAACTCACCCTACACCCACGACGGCAACAATAAACCACCCAAGGAACTCACCTCCGAGGTGGAAGAGATGCTGGGGAAAGTCCCCGGCAGCGGATGCCTGCTCGTCGGGGATAAAGGCAAGCTGTTCTCTCCCGATGACTACGGCGCGCATTTCTTCATCAAACTCAACGATGAGAAGGAATACGTCGATAGCGGAAAGCACGAGGCCATTAAAGACATCGCGCAGACAATCCCCCGCAACACGCTGGACAGTGACACCGACAAACGCCACCATCTCGAATGGATTGAGGCCATCAAGGCCGGGAAACCGGAATCGTGTTATTCGGCGTTCGACATCGCCGCTTACCTGACCGAGATCATCCT
>DASPXS010000273.1:0-7663 GCA_035637175.1 Haliangiales bacterium
CCGCAATCCGCTGGCTCTCCGAGGGTCACTAAGCAGTGAGTCAGCCCAGTGTGAACCTCGCGATGGCCAGTTCCATGCGCGACAGGTGCTTCCGAAGTCCTGGCGGAATAAATTCCGCGCTCCTATTGAATTGTTACGGCTCAGGCTTTCTTCGCCTCTTCCTTCTTCCAGGTTCGCTTCGGAGCCTTGGTGATGAGGCCTTTCTTGAGCGCGGTGGTAGCGACGCGGACATAACGGACCTCGCCATTGGGCAAGCGCGCTTTGACCCGCTGGAGGTTGGGCAGAAAACGCCGTTTGGTAATGGCGGTCACGTGCGTGCCAATGCCGCCCGACTTCTTGGCTTTGCCGCTGCGCCAGATGATGCTGCCCTTCATCGGGCCTTTGCCGGTCAATTCACAAAATCGCGCCATATCCGTCCCCTTCTCATTCAGGGAGCGGAGAAGGTAGCAATCGCGGCGGTCATTGCAAGCACTATTTTGAATTCGCCCGCTTTTGCAACACGGCATCCATCTGGTTTCGCCAGGCTGCCAGGCGCGCCCACATTTCGGCATCGGCGTGCAGCGGGTCGAACCGGGAGGGCGCGAAGTCCAGATAAAGCGCGCGTTGCAACGCGGGGTCGAAGTTCGGGTTCGGCGCGTTGGTCTGCGCTCTCACGCGCTCGCGCCAGGCCGCGAGTTCGCGTTTCAGGCGGGCGACACGGCGCGGCTCGCGAAGGGAGAGGTCGTTGGTTTCACGGATGTCCTTCGCGAGATTGAACAGCTCCACGCCCCCGTCCTCGTATCGCTCGACAAGCTTCCAATCACCGTCGCGAACCGCGCCGGCGGGCTGGCTGCCCTGGTTGGTGTAGTGCGGGAAATGCCAGAAAAACGGGCGCGCTTTCGGCGTCCCGCGACCGCGCAGGAGTGACGCGATGCTGACGCCATCGAGATTGCGCGGCGCCGGGGCGCCGGCGATTTCCGCCAGCGTCGGCAACCAGTCCGTGTTGATGACCGGCGCGTCCACGACGCGGCCGGACGGAACCTGGCCCGGCCAGCGCACGATGAGCGGCACGCGCAGACCGCCTTCGTAGAGGTAACCCTTGCCGGCACGGAACGGTGTGTTGTGCGTGACGCGCGCATGCGGCCCTTCCGGCACGTGCAGGCCGCCGTGGTCCGACGTGAAGATCACCAGCGTGCGATCGCCCAACCCGAGGGCGTCAAGCTTCGCGAGCAACAGGCCGACGGTGTCATCGAGCGTCTCGATCAACGCGGCGTAAACCGGTTCGAAAGCGCCCGCATTTTTCGAGACCAACCCGGCCCTGGCCGAATAGGGTATGTGGGGAGTGTTGTGCGCCAGGTAGAGAAAGAACGGCCGGTCGCGGTTCTTCTCCATGAACTCGACTGCGCGGGCGGTGAGGTCGTATTCGCCCTTGCCGCCTTCGGTCGCCGACGGTTTCGTCACGGCATTGCCGGGATGGTAGAAATCGAAACCCTGGTCGGTCGGCAAAAAGCCCGTTCCGCCGAGGTGCCATTTGCCGATGCATGCGGTCGCGTAGCCGGCATCGTGCAGGCACTCGGCCACGGTCTTTTCGCCGAGCGGCAATTGTTGTTCGATGACCGGATGGAGGAGTTTTTGGGACGGGCAATCCGGCCGGCCGGGCAAATAGGTGGTGAGATGCAGCCGGGCCGGGGTTTTGCCGGTCAGGATCGCCGCGCGCGACGGCGAACAAATCGGCTGCGCGACATAAGCGCACGTGAAACGGGAACCTTCCCCGGCCAGGCGGTCCAGGTGCGGCGTGTGGTGTTCGCATCGGCCGTAACAGGCGAGATCGTTCGGCCCGAGATCGTCGGCGAGAATGAAGACGATGTTCGGGCGCGGCGGCGCGGCGGCGGCGACAGCCCATGCGGTCAGCGCCAGGATTGCGTAAAGCGAAAGGGATGATTTGGATGATTTCACAGCCCGCCTGGATTTCCGGATTGCCCGGAGGTCGTTGACCGTTTTGTTGGGCTTTGTGGCGCTGTTTCCCGCGGCTTCGTCACATTTCCGCCGGTCACGTAATAATAGCGGTCGAACTGCGCGCCATTGCCCGCCGCACGCGGGTCTTTCGTTTCGGCCAGGTAACGGTCGAGTTCCGCGCGAAGCTTGGCCTTCCTTTGGGCGTAGAGCGGGCCGGCCGCGACGTTCGTCATCTGCCATGGATCGTTGCCGAGATCGTAAAGCTCCTCGGCCTGGCGTTTGCCGAAGGCGAGAGCAAACAGCCGTTTCACGTCCGGCTTGTCGCCGTGCTCGACGACCGCCTGTTTGCTGGGCGAACCGTCAATGCTCAGGTGTTCGTCCACGTCGCCGTAGAGGGGCGGATCGCCGGCCGGCCAGCGATCGGGCTCGAAGTTGCGAAGGTAAAGGAACTGCGCCGTGCGGATGGCGCGAATGGGGTAGCCAACATTGCCCGCGCGCACGTTTGCATGGCGCTCGCGGCCGAAGAATGCGCGGTCGCGCGTCGGATCGACCTGCCCCGAATTGCCTGACAGCAGCAAGGACAACAGGCTGCGACCGGTCATGCCGGGCAACGGTTTGAGTCCCGCCGCTTCGAGAAACGTCGGCGCCAGGTCGGTCAGACTTACCAAATCGTCCAGTTCGCGTCCACCCCTGCTCCGAGCCGGCCAACGGATGGCCAACGGCATGCGCGTTCCGGCGTCGTAGCAAGTCGCCTTGCCCCGCGGGAACGGAAAACCGTTGTCGCTGGTGACGATCACAAGCGTGTTGTCGAGTTGACCGGCGTCTTCGAGCAGCTTCAGCATCGCGCCAACATCGCGGTCGAAGCGTTCGATTTCGAAGTAGTAATCGAGGATGTCGCTGCGCACGGCGGGTGTGTCGGGCAGGAACGGGGGCACCGTCAGGTTATCGATTTGATGGCCTGACTTTACACCGGCGCCGCGTTCGTACGGCCGATGCGGGTCCTGACTGCCGAACCAGAAGCAGAACGGCCTGCCCCGCGGCACACTTTTCAGAAACGTCGCGAAATCCTTGTAGGCCCGGCCCGCGGGGTTATGCGGGCGCCCGCCGAATTTGAAATCCCCCGGGCCCCAGCCCTTTCCCTGGAGACCGACATGATAACCCGCCTTCTCCAGCAGATCGGGATAAACCGCAAACTGGTTCGGCCAGCGGCTCCACAAGTTGGCACCGTCCTCCAACCGCCAGAAATCCTGCCCGGTGAGCAGCGCCCCACGCGACGGGGTGCAACTGGGCGACGAACAGAAAGCCCGCTTGAAATTCACACCCTCGCGCGCCACACGGTCGAAGTTCGGCGTGCGACAGACGGTGTCGCCATTCGCGCCGAAGTGCCACCACGACGCGTCATCGGCGATGCAGAGCAGGATGTTGGGGCGCGAGTCGGCGGCGCGGGCGCAGGGCGCCAACCCGAGCAGCAGCGCGCCGATCAACTTCAGAATGCGCGCCGGTTTGCCGCCGGCGCGGCAGGCTGTGTTCGAGACATTCTTCGGATTGCGCACAGGTTTCGCGGGGACGTCGCGGTGCAACTGTCGGTCGGGCTCAGCGATTCATCAGCTCTTCGATTTCGTCGGCTTCGATGGGACTGCCGGCCATCAGATCCACGTTGTCCTTCTCGCCCACGTACACGGTGTTTTCGAGGCGGACGGCCAACCCTTCTTCGCGTACGTAAATGCCCGGTTCGACGGTCATCACCCAGCCCGGGCGGATGGGTTCGGTCATAAGGCCAACGTCGTGCACGTCCAAGCCGATCGGATGGCCAATGCCGTGCATGAAATACCTTTTAAACGCCGGCTTGTCGGGGTCAAGCCGTTTGATCTCCCGCACCGTCAACAATCCGAGGTCCACCAATTCCTTTTCCACCATTTGCTCCGCCTCCTTTTGCCACTCCTTGTGCAGCTTGCCGGGGACCAGGGCGCGGACGCACTGACGGAACACGCGCAGCACCGCCTGATAGACCTGTTTCTGCCGGCGCGTGAACCGGCCGCTCGCCGGAATCGTGCGCGTCATGTCGGCGTTGTAATTGGCATAGCTGGCCGCCACGTCGAGCAACACAAGATCGCGTTTGCGGCAGACCTGATCGTTCCGGACGTAATGCAGGACGCAGGCGTTGGCGCCGCTGGCGATGATGGGCTGGTAGGCGAAGCCGCCACCGCGACGGATAAATTCGCGGGCGAACTCGGCTTCCACTTCAGTCTCGCCAACGCCCGGTTTCATGAACCGCAGCACGCGCCGGAAACCGCTCTCGGTGATGGCACCCGCCTTTTTGATCAGATCGATTTCCCAATCGGATTTGACGATGCGCAACCGGTGCATGAGCCGGGCCAGGCGCTGGTAATCGTGCAAGGGAAACCGCGCCTGGCAATCCTTGATGAACCGGGCGTCGCGGGTATCCACCTCGATGACGGCCCGCTTGTGCTCGTTGGTATTGAGATAAACGTGGTCACATTCGCACATCAGACGATGAAACAGGCCGTGGAACTCCGGCAGCCACATGACAATCTCGATGCCGGAAATCCTGCGCGCCTCATCGCGGGTCAGCTTGTGCCCTTCCCAAAGCGCCAGAGGCTCGCTCGGCTCGCGCAGGAAAAGAACCGCCCGATGCTTCTCGTCGTCCGCGTCGGGAAAGAGCAGCAGGATCGTTTCCTCCTGCTCGATGCCGGTGAGATAAAACAAGTCGGAATTCTGCCGCAGCGCCAGCGTGCCGTCGGCGTTGGTGAGCGGGACGTCGTTGGCGTTCACGATCGCGAGCGAATTTTTCAGCATCAGTTTTGTGAGCCGCTCGCGGTTGGTGATGAAGAGCTGCGGAGGGATGGGCGCGTATCGCATGCCTGTTATGAAATTCAGTCTGCGGAAATTGGCGAGCAATTTCGCGCGCGCCGTCATTTCCCGCCCTTCGGTCACCCTCTCCCCCTCAGAGGGGGAGAGGGATGGGGTGAGGGGGCAGCTCGGAGGTTCAGGGGCGCAATGCGCACACACAGTTCGGAGGATTCTCTCCCTGAGGTAAGGGAGACATCGTCCACTGTCTCTCGATCGCACAGCAACGAATCAAACAGACAATCCGGGCGCAACTGATTACATTGACCGGCCATGACGGTCGTCGCCTCCAGGAAGAAAAGAGTGTTCAAGGCCCTTGGGTTCGTGGTTCTCGGCATCGTCGTGGTGGCCCTGACTTTGCCCGTCTGGTTTCCCTGGGTGCTTCGCCCGGTGCTGGCGCAATTCGGCGTTCGCTTCGCTTCGTATGAGCGCCTTGGTTACACGCGGTTCGCCCTGGCCGGTGTCCGCGCAAACTTCGGGAACACGCGATTCAACAGTGACCGAATCACGGGTTTGCTGCCACCACGATGGCTTTGGCGGCGTTACTCCCGGAACGCCGGCGGGGAACCCTTTTTGACCGTCGCGCGGTGGGACCTTCAAATTGAGTCCGACGGGCAGCGTCAACCAAGAAGATCGACAACCTCGCCGGGCTCAACCTTCGCCGTTGCGGAAAAGATCAACCGCGCACTGCCGGCCTGGCGGACCTGGTTGCCCGCGGCGCAACTGACCGGGGGGCGAGTTGGGATCGGATCGAATGAAGTGAAGATTGCCGCCGTTGAATGGCATCGCGGCAAACTGACGGCCACGGTCGAGTCGTTGAACCTGCGGGAAATGTTTATTGTCACCGGCGATTTCTCGGGTGCGCCGCCGTATGCGGTCTCCCTCGAGGCGAAGTCGTCCGGGGCGACGTGCCGGCTCCGGCTGTGGCGCGCGACCGATCAATGGCAAGCGGCGGGAGAAGTGAACTGGCAGAGCAACCGGGTGGAATTGGAGGCTGCTTTTGGACGCGACGGTTGGTGGCCAAAACGGGCGGGTTTGAAATCGGAATCCTTCCGTGTGCCCGCGAAGCTCCTGCCGGTCGGCGGTTATGACGATCCAACCGGGGCGTTCGCGTTTGAATGGCGCGACGGTCGCTTTCATCTCGAGGGATCGGCCCACGCGACACCGAGAGCTGCCGATCCCGCGTTCTCACCACCTCTGGAACTCAACCTGTCGGCGCGCGGCGACCCCGATTCAGTGGTGCTGGAGAAGCTCCGCATCACGTCTCCAGCACTCCAGGCGGAATTGTCCGATCCTATCGGGCTGAACCGGGCGGGAACGCTCACGACGGAAGCGGCGACGCTGCGCGTGGCACTCGACCTTGCCCAGCTTCCCGGGTCGTCGTTCGGAGGGAAATTAAACGGCCAGGTCATAGTGAAACCCGTGCCCGCCCGCTCGCCGACCGCCGAATTCGACCTGAGCGGCCAGGAACTGACCGGTCGGGGATTTTCCATCGCGCGCGCCCATCTCGGCGGTGCCCTCCGTTGGCCGACGCTGGACCTGGCTGACGCCGAAATTCAGTTCGCGGATGGTTCAATACTGGGAGGGACAGGTGAGATCAACCTGCGCTCCCGCCAGGTTTCGGAAGGGAAGTGGCATTATCAGGGAGTCTGGGCGCGGCAGTTTCTTCCGGAGGGGATGACCTGTTCAAACCTGCACGCGACCGGGCGAATCAGCGGGTCACCGGGCGCGCCGGTCCACTCGGGCGAACTGACTGCGGAGAACTTTTCCGCCCCGCATCTGGGCCCTTGCCGCCTGCTCGCCACCTGGCGCGGGGAGAGTCTCACTTTTCCGGAAGCGCAAATCACGCTGGCGTCCGGAACTTCGGCGCTGGAACTGGCGGGCGCGGTTCGGGTCGGCTACCCGGCGACACCGTCGTGCGACGTGGAGCTGAAGACCTTGACGCTGACTCGGGAGGCGGGCGCGCTCTTTGGGTTGGAGAAGCCCTGCCGGATTACGGTGCGCCGCGAGCCAAACACTCCCGGTGAGGCGGGGCGAGCCGGGCCGCGGCTCGACGACAACCGCATTCCGCCCTCAGCATGGCAGGTCAAAGTGGACGGATTCCATTGGATCGGTTCGGGCCGCGGTCTGACGCTGGACGGCGAAGCAGTTTGGCCGCGGCGCGGGCAGGTTACGATCAGCGGACACGGTCTGTCGCTGGCGGACCTGCCGGAGTTCGTCAGCGCGCCGGTTGCCGGGGCTTCGTTGGCCGCGATCGATTTGAAGGGGCACTGGGACAACGGGCCGATGGAATTCAAGCTTTCTGCCGAAGGAGAACTGCCCACGGTGGAGAACCGCACATTCTCCGCCAACTTCAGGTTGACGGGCGATACCAATGGACTGGTGGCGGATCCCGTAATCGTATCTGCCGGGGGAGCCGAAATTTTTCATGCACAGGGCAGGATACCGCTGACCCTGACGCCGGAGCGCGGGCTGGTGCGGGTCAGATGGGAGGAAACGAAACCGTTTAATTTCCAGGCGGCGACTGCGCCGAACAAGGCGTTTTGGGATTTTGCGAGCCAACATCTCGGTGTCCAAATTACCGACCCGACAGTGGAAGCGAACCTGCAAGGGACGCTTCAGGAAGCGGAGGGGACCCTGCGTGCGCAGGCCGCTCGACTCGGATGGTCCGCGCCCACCAACGGGACGAAGCTGCCGACCATGGAACACCTGCGGATCGAGACGGTGCTCGAGCGGGACCGGGTTCGACTCCGCGAGTTTGCCTTCGAGGTGGAAAACCAGCCCGTGCGCATCACCGGCGATCTCCCGATTCGACCCGGTTTTCTCGACGATTTATTTTCCAATGGCGCGCTTCCCGAAT
>DASPXS010000274.1:0-5054 GCA_035637175.1 Haliangiales bacterium
GCGCGCGTGGGTCAGGATCCTTCGTATGAACCAAAACATTCAAGTAAATGACCGATTCGAAAGCCTTTCCTATAATACTCGCCTTCATCTCCTCTTCTCGCGAAGTTTGCGGGTGCCCGATTTTGCCACCGCTTCGACTGCTTGGCTCGGCGACCAGCGGCGAGGCAGCAACAATTTCCAAGGCGTTTTTGCGAAGAGTAGCATCGTCGGCGTCAAGCGCCGCAAGCAGGACCGGCTTCTCAAGCTTGCCAAGGTTGCTCAACGTCCAAAGCGAGTTGATACGGGCGTAAGGCGTCAATCCTGACTTGACCGTCTTTACCAGACCTGAAGTTATCTTGCCGCCCGCACCTTCACTGAGCAGACGCTGCGCGGTGCCGCGCACCCAGCCATTCGGATGTTCGAGGTCCTTGACCAGTTCCTTCGGCTTTTTCGGATTGAGATCGTAGGGCGGCAGTTTCTTCGCCTCCTTGTGTTGCACCCGCCAGATGCGGCCGAAGTGATGGTTGCGGTCAGGTCGCGTGGCCGCATTGTGCGCGCCGTGCGCCGGGCCGCGCGTGTCGTTGTGAATGGCGGCCTGGTTGTAAAAATCGACGACGTAAAGCGCGCCGTCGGGACCGACGCGCGCATGGATCGGGCGGAACCAAAGGTCGGCGCCGGCGATGAACTCGGCTTCCTCGCGGCCCGGTTCCTTGCCGGCGGCGTAAGTCACGCCGTTTGGCTTGAGCCAATCGTTGTGCACGAGGTTGACGGTGGGTTCAGAGAGGAAATGCGTGCCGTTGAAGCGCTCGGGCCAGGCGCCCCCGTTGTAGATGCAGGAGCCGGCCGCGGCGGTGAACATGCCGACCCAATCGATCTGGATGTACGGCGGTCGAGTGTGATGAATGGCCGGGAAAATCTTCTGGTGGTCCGGAATGACCGCCGAGGCGCGGACGCCGCCAACGTTGCCGCGCGCCAGGACCTTTTCCGGCATCACGACGTGCAGGAGATGCTCGCCGCAGGTGGCGGTGGTGTAAAACATCTCGCCATCCGGCGCGAAATCGAAGCCCCAGGTGTTGCACGATCCCGAAGCGACTTGCTCCAACGCGGAACCGTCCGGCCGGAAGCGAATGATGCCGGCGGTGACCGGCCCGAAATCCTTTGCACCATCGGGCGATTTGGGATGGCCCGCGCTGTAGCCAATCGCGCTGTAAATCCAGCCGTCCATGCCCCAGCGAAAATTGTTGATGACGGCGTGGGTGTCGCCCGTGCCGAACCCGGTGTAAAGGGTCTGGACCTTGTCCGCCACGCCGTCGCCGTTGGTGTCGCGAATCCAGAGAATGTCCGGCGCCTGTGCGACGATCACGCCGTCTTTGTAAAACACCAGGGAGGTGACCAGCTCCAGTCCGCCGGGCACACCGTGCTCGAAGTCGGCGAAGATGTGCTTCTTGTCCATCCGGCCATCGCCGTTGGTGTCTTCCAGCCAGGAAATGCGGTCGCGCGCGGGGCGATCTTCCTTGTCGGCGCGATACCGATCGAGATGCTCGGTGCGATCGGGGTAAATTGGCGAATCGTTTCGATTGATCGCGCGGCCATTCGGGTATTCGGGCGTTTCGGCGACCCAGAGCCGGCCTTTCGGGTCCCAGTCGAGCGAAATGACTTTCTCGATCAGCGGCTCGGCGGCGACGAGGTTGATGTTGAAGTCGGGATGGATATTCAGTTTCGCGACGGCTTTGTCGGGCGCGGTCGGGCCGCCCGCAGGATAGGTCAATGAGTTCAGCTCGTCCTTCGAGCAAAGAAAGTCCACGTTCTCGCGTTTGGCGGCCCAGGCAATGCCCCGGAGCAGGATCGCCCGGTAATGGGGCGCCTGGAACGAGGTGTATTCGTGGCCCGGGATACTGACGAAAGCCCGATAAGGCGCGGTGCCGCCGTCCCAGGTCTTCTCACAGGTCCACATTTGCGGCGCGATTACGAAGACGCTGTGGAAAGAGGTCGCCAGCACATGCACATCGGGCGCCATGTCCAGGTCGTAATAAATCTCGTCCTGCCAATCGAAGTTGGAGACGCCTTTTGTAATCGGGTGCTTCGGGTCCACAAAACACACGCCGACCTCGCCTTCCAGCCATTTGGTCTTTTTGTCGCCGTCCCAGCGCCAGGAACCGCCCTGGACCTTTTTGGCCCACTCGTGCTGGTCGCCGCTCACGACGCCGTCGTGGATCACCACCAGGCCGCCGCCGCGCTTGAGGAATTTTTCGAAACTTGCGCGCTGTTCCCCGACGACCTTCATGCCGTCGGCGGCGTAGATCACGAGCACGTCGGTGTTTTCGAGTTGTTCCGCGGTCGGAAAATCCATCGAACCGTCCGCTCTGGCGCCGCGTTGGTTGAGCCGTTCCTTCCACTCGGCGAGGAAGCGCGGGTGATCATGCTGGTTCGGGCCGTGGGTTTTCACCCCGGCGCGGATAAACACGCGCAAGGGTTTGTTCTGCTGGGAAAAGCCGGAAAACAAACACGCGAACAGGGACAGCACAACGGCAAGTTTGAGTTTCATATTTTCAACAATGGATCATTGAATCTACCTGTGCCAGCCGGTACGCCAACGAAAATTTGGCGGCACCGGACTCGGCTCCATAAACCCATCGTTGAAGCAGGAAAACAGAGTGGAGACTTTGTAGAACAACGGCACGGCGCGAGTGAAGCAGGAAACGCCGGACGGGACAAGCCGGCCGCAGTTGGGTGGCGGTTTTTTGCGCGTTGCTACCGTTCCGTCCGGCTGTCAGAGTCCGGCAGCGAACGATGATCACACGGTGGCGAAATTTTGCCTGGCGTCTGGCATTGGTGATGGGGGCGTATTCGGTGCTTCGGGCGATTTTCTTCTTTCACAACCACGCGATTTTTGCAAACACCACCTCCAGCCAGGTGGCCGTGGCATTTTTGAATGGGTTGAGGTTTGATCTCTCGGCGATCATGACGGTCAACCTGCCGTTTGTTCTGCTGACCTTTCTTCCTCCCTGGCGGCAGGCGTCCGTGGCTTATCAGCGCATGGTCAAAGCGGTGTTTCTGGCGGTGAACTTTTTGTTTCTCGCGGTCAACATCCTCGACCTGGAGTTCTTTCAATTCAACGGGCGGCGCAGTGATCTCACGTTGCTGGCCGCCGCGTGCGACGCGGGCGTGACGTGGCGGGCGGTTGGGCTTTATTACTGGCCGTTGGTTTTGCTGGGAATTCTGATAATGATCGCGCTGTTCGTGTTGTACGGCCCCGCCCGGTCGCCGGCAACCCCGGCGGACCGAAAGATCAACTGGTTTGGTTGGGGACTCAGTTTGATCGCAGCCAGCGCGCTCTCAGTCGTCGCGATCCGAGGCGGTGTTCAAATGAAACCGCTGGCTCCGGCGCAAGCCGCCGTGGCCAATCACAGCGGACTGGCGCAATTGACGATGAATTCCTCTTTCACCGTGCTAAGAAATTCCGGCAAGCCTTCGTTGAAGCGGCTGCATTTTTTCGACAATCCGGCGGCGTTGCGACAATTCCTCCGGTCGCAGGTGGAAGGGGAAAGCCTGATGTCCGGACCCGGCGCGAGGGACAACGTCGTGATCCTCGTGGTGGAAAGTTTATCGTCGGAATACTGCGGCGCGGGCAACGGTGGCGGACGATACACGCCGTTTCTGGATTCGCTGGCGGAACGATCCTTGTTCTTTCGTAACAACTACGCCAACGGGCGGCGTTCCATCGAGGTTATGCCGTCCATTCTGGCGGGCTTGCCCTCGCTGATGGAGTTGGCATTCACGGAGTCGCGGTATTGCGATCAACCGCTGCTTGGACTGGGCACGCTGCTCGCGACGAACGGTTACACGACCAGCTTCTTCCACGGCGCGGCGAAGGGAACGATGCGTTTCGACCTGTTTATGCGCGCGGCCGGGATTCAACAGTATTTCGGCCTGGCGGAGTATCCAAGCAAGGCCGACACGGACGGAGTCTGGGGCATCTTTGACGAACCCTATTTGCAATACGTCGCGAAGGAGTTGAGCCGGCAGAAGCCGCCGTTCGCCGCTTTGGTATTCACACTCAGTTCGCACAATCCGTATCCCATTCCGCCGCAGCACCGGGGACGTTTCAAAAAAGGCACGCTTGAAATCCACGAGTCCATCGGCTACGTGGATTATGCGCTGGAACAATTCTTCGCCACTGCCCGGCAGCAACCCTGGTACAGCAACACGCTCTTTGTCCTCACCGGCGACCACACGCAAAAGCTGGAAACGCCGGAATACTCGAATCCGCTGGGCCAACACCGCGTGCCACTCCTGTTCTTTCATCCGCAAAAGAATTTCCCGCTCGTGGACACCAATCGCACCACGCAGCACGCGGACATTTTGTCGTCTGTGTTGGACTGCTTGAATATCCGGCCCCAACGGCGGCTCTTGTTTGGAAGCTCGGTCTTTCAGCACGGGGAAGGACGCGGGTTTTTTTACGAAGGCGGCCACTACTGGCTGGTGCGCGGCGGCCGCGCCCTGGATTTTTCTCCGGGAAACGCTGGCCGCCTGTTTGACTGGTCCAACGATCCGCAGCTCAAATCGCCTCTGCTCAATGAACCCGACAAACTTCAAGCGATGGAGCGCGAAGCCAGGGCGCTCCTGCAATACTTCAACAACGGCCTGCTGGATTCCCAACTCTACGACCCCGAATGAAGCCAGCAACCGGCACGGATTGCATCACTCGGTGGCTGGATTTTCACACCGGCGCGGATAAACACGCGCAATGGCCGGGCCGGCTGGGCGGAGGCCTTGACCAGGGAGAGAACGGGGAAGAGGAAGACAGCCAGTTTGAATTTCATAATTAGCGACGGTGAACCGGAAGAATTTAGCGGCCGCGCGCGAATCGCCAATGAAAATTTGCGAAGAGAATGGCGCCTCGACACGTCCCGGGAACGGACTAGAATCGCGATCATGAACAGCAGACCCGTCACCGGCCGGGCCGGCTTTCCTGGACGCGACCCTGCCACGCTTCCATCCTGGTATGGCTGAGCCCGATAGAATTCTCGTCATCAGGCTCAAGTCGATCGGGGATGTGATACTGACCCTGCCGG
>DASPXS010000275.1:0-4383 GCA_035637175.1 Haliangiales bacterium
GAAGAGCTGGATCTCTGACGTGAAACGGTCGCCGTAGTTCGCAAACGGCCCGCCGTGAATCTCGAGCGTCAGCGGATATTTCTTCTGCGCATCGAATTCAGGCGGTTTGACGATCCACCCCTGGATTTTCCGCCGGTCAAATGACGAGTCGAACCAGAATTCTTCCACGGCGCCCAGTTCCTTGTAGCCGAACAGGTCGTCGTTGAGACGCGTGACGCGTCTGACTTCGCTGGAACCCTTGCTGCCGACGGCCACATCGGCGGGATATTCCGGCCGGCTCTGGGTGTAGGCAAACCGGTCGTTGTCCGACACCGAATAACTGCCGCTGGAATAAGGCCGGGCCGGGGCCGCGCCGCCAAGGTCTCTGGCCAAAATCTGCAATTTTCCGTCGAGTGTGATAAACCCGATCCGGGTGTTGCCGTGTTCGTCATATTGAAAGTAGATGCCATGCCCGTTCCTGCTCCACCGGGGTTGCTCGATGTCGCGGTCCAGGTCGCCGGTCAATGAGCGCGCGCCGCTCCCGTCGCGGTTCATCAGATAAAGGCGCGTGACCTGGTAGCCCTGTTCCCGGTCGTCAAATCCGGTGTAGGCAATCTGCTTACCGTCGGGCGAGAGGGCGGGGTTTTGGTCCGGCCCTTTGCGATCCGTCAGCGCTTTGATCGTCCCGTCCGCGACGGACACCTGATAAATTTCCGAATTGAGCGGATCATATTCCCAATCCTCGTGACGGTTGGCCGAAAAAACAATGTCCTTGCCGTCGGGCGCCCAGGCCAGCGGACCGCGGTGATGGAACGCGCCGCGGGTGAGTTGGCGCGGCGTGCCGCCCTCCGCCGGAACGACAAACAACTGCGCGTAACCATCCTCCAGGTAGCCCTCGCCGTCGGCGCGATAAAGGACCTTCCGGATCACCCGGGCCGGTTTGCCCCAATCGGCGCCTTCGGGTTTGGGCGGCAGCTCCGCGAACGGCTTCGCCTCCTCCGGAACGAGCATCGAGAACGCGATCCATTTCCCATCCGGCGACCACGTCATGTCGGCGGGCGTTTTCTGCGCGCTCGTCACTTTGGCCGTCTGCCCGTTGTCCATCCAACGCACGTAAAGCTGCACGGAACCGTCCGTGCTCGAGGCATACAACAAACGCCTGCCGCCGGGCGACCAGCGCGGGGAAAAATCATTTTCGTTGCCGGTCGTCAGCGGCCGCGCGTCGGTCCCCTCGAAATCAACAGTCCAGAGGTTGGACCGCTTCTTGTCTTTCATGATGTCGCTGAAGTTTCGTACGAAAACGACCCTTTCGCCGTCCGGGGAAATCTGCGGGTCGGAGGCGAATTCCAGGTCGAAAAGGTCCACGAGCCGGAGATATTTTTCAGGCGGGCGGACGGGCTTGTCGGAAGCGAAGCTCAGCGTGACCGTCAAAGAAATCAGACCGAGGGAAACGGTGCGCAGGATTCCATTCATCGGATGTTGGCGAAGGGTATGACAGCAAAGGTTGCGCGTGTAAAGAGCGTTGCCGTCCGGGGCGCGCCCCCGCGGGTTCAAACCGACAAATCGCGCTGAGTAGCGGTGGGCAACTTGCCAGTTGTGTTCGGCAGAAGATTTGCTTTGAGCGCGCAACCGCGTTTTCTCTCCCTCTCCTCCTCAAAAAAGGAGGAGAGGGCCGGGGAGAGGAGGCGCTCTTTATCAATTTCCCCTCTCTCCGACTCTCTCCCCGCTCGTTCCTCGCGGGGAGAGAGAGAGAGACGGAGGATTTAGTCCTGCCAGGAGGATTGTCGCCTGTCTCTGGCACCATCAACCGAGGCGAGGACAGTGCTACGGAGGACGGGTCATGCCCGGCGGATCAGGCTTGGGGTGCGGGAATACACCGCCGATTTTGCGCGTTGGTTCCGCGCGGCAAGATGCCTCCCTTTAGGGCAGCCAGGATGGCTGCCGCTACATCTGGCGCCGCACGCTAAACCCGCACTAAACCGCCGCTAGCGGCAATCGAAGAACGTCAGATACTTCTCGCCGCGCGCCTCGCGCAACAGCAGCAGCGCCAGTTCCCGCGCGTGGTAATCCCCCCACATCGAGCTTTCACCGTTCGGCACGTTTTGGCCGGGGGCGACGCAGTCCCAGCCGTTGGGACGATGATAAACCGAATGAAGGATCAAACCCTGATGATCCGGGTGGGTGGAAAGATACGGTTCGTCGAAGAGGGTGCGGGCGATGGTGAGGCCGGCCTGGCGATAACGTGTGCCGTGTCGCGTGTTGCGTGTGGTCAACAGGTAGTTCCCCAGCCGGACCAACCCCTGTGCAGCGATGGCTGCTGCCGAGCTGTCCACCGGTTCCCAGCGGTTGAACGGGTTGGCCGGCTTTTTCAGGCAGGCGCCCAGCCGGTGCAGATTCGGCGCCCCGGTGTCCCACATGGGAATGCCGTCGGCGCAACTGTTTTCCATGTAGAAATCGGCGGCGACAGTGGCGGCGCGAGCCAACATCTTTCGGATGGCAGCGGCGGTGAGCAGACCGCCGACGGCCTCCTTCGATAGAGTGCGGACCGAAGACAGGTCAGCGGCGTTCTCCCGGATGCCGCCGCCAACGAATTCGAGTTGCTCGGCGAAGCCGAGGATCGCCCACGCCAGCCCGCGCGTCCAGGTGCTGAAAGGCGAATAGCCCTGCTGCGAATTGGGGCAACGATACCGGCCATCGTTCGCATTGAAAATGGCCTCGTGAGCCACGCGCCCGCGTACGTCGTAGGCGTCGCGGCCCTCGCCGTAATAGACGTTGAACCGCGCCGTGGTCGCGGCATGTTCGATGAGCCGTTGCCGGAGGGAAATCTTTTGGTCGCGCTCGCCCATCAGCACGTGACCGAGTTGGTGCGCCACCGCCAGCGACCGCAGCGAGCGCATGGTATCGATGAACAGCGAGTGCGGACCGTTGAACGAATAAATAAATCCCCCGCCCTCGGCGGTGCGCGTCCAGCGCGCGGCCTGGACCGCGCCGGACACTTTCAGCGCCAGTTCGTAGAAGTCCTTTTCGCGTTCGTTGAACGGGATTTTCCCCTCCCGCATCAGCCGGAGCAGGTTGCCGTAGGTGGAGATGTTATTGAAGCCGTGATCGTGCACGCCGATGTGCGAAACGTGCCGGGCCATGCGTTCCATCGTGTTGCGCCGGCCGATTTCCAGAAACCGCTCGTCGCCGGTCGCGTCAAATTGCAGCAACGCCGATCCGAATTGAAATCCCTGCGTCCATTCCGTCCAGCCGCGGGCCGTGTACTTCCCTTTGACGGTGAACACCGGCGCGCCGTCCTGCGGTTTCCAGCTCTTCTCGAGACTCAAAATCTTCCGCCCGGAAAGCGCGAACAACCGCTCGATTTTTGGTACGAGTTTCCGCGATGTCAGCTTTCGATCGATTCTCATTCAGTTCGTTGGACCGTTGAATCGAATCCGGCCTGCGCGCGCGACTGCCGGTTCAACGGTTCAACGGTTCAACGGTTCACAAGCGCCGCAAATGAAATCCGCCGTCCACATTGATCACCTCGCCCGTGCTGAACGGCAACAGGTCCTGCGCGATGGCCGCGACCGCCCTGCCCACATCCTCCGGCGTTCCCCAGCGTTGGAGGGGCGTCAGTCCCTGGGCGATGAGCTGGTCGTACTTGTCCTTCACGGGACCGGTCATGTCCGTGGCGATGATGCCCGGACGAATTTCGTAAACGTTGATTCCGTGTTCCGCCAGGCGCGCCGCATAAAGCGGGGTGAGCATCGACAGCGCGGCCTTGGAAACGCAGTAGTCGCCGCGATTGATCGAGGCCGTGTAAGCGCTGATGGAGGAGATGGTGATGATTTTGGGTTGGAAACGGGCACCGGTTGCGGGGCCGGGGCGGACGCCGGCCGCGACCTGGCGACCGCGCGAAGGATCGGCGGTGTTCTCCCGAACGCCGCTACGCTGAGCGATTTGCTCGATCATCCAGCGCGCGGCGAGCTGGGTGAGGAAATACGGCCCCTTCGCGTTGATGGCGATGAGCCGATCAAAGCTTTCTTCCGTCGCGTCCAGGATGTCCGCGCGCACCTCCGGCGCCACGCCCGCGTTGTTCACCAGAAGATCCAGCCGGCCCAGGTTTTCCCTGGTGAAATCGATGAGTCTCCGGCGATCGGCGGCGAGCGCGATGTCGGCCTGAGAGATTTCCGCGCGAATTTTGTGTCCGGCTTCTTTTGCCCGCGCCAGGCAACCGGACGCCGTTTGCCGTGCGGCGGCCGCGTTGCGGGCAAAATTGATGACGAGGTCGTAGCTGATCCCGGCCAGTTCGAGCGCGATGCCGCGGCCGATGCCGCGGGAAGCGCCGGTGATGAGCGCCACGGGATTCATCCGGCGAAATTAGATTCCGCCTTCCGATTGGAAAAGGATTTTTTCTGTTGG
>DASPXS010000276.1:0-19223 GCA_035637175.1 Haliangiales bacterium
CAACAGGCCGGTCGAAGGCATGGCCAACACGACCGATCCCTGGTTCGTCCAGAAGCGCGTCTCGGCCGACGGCGACAACACGTCGTGGTTCCTGTGCAGCCTGCCGCCCGGCGGCGAATCGCTGACCGGCGTTCTGCGTTCGAAGCCGTTCACCATTCCCGCGAAGCTTGGTTTTTTCCTCGCCGGTCACGACGGCTACCCCGGCAAACCGCCGCAGAAGAAAAACGTCGTTCGCCTGCGCCTGCTGCCGGAGCGCGGCCTTCAGGCCGCTTCGAATAATGCGTCGGCGAACAGCGACGAAACCGGAAGCGGCGTGAACACCGCGCTCCAACTCGAGGTGATTGCGGAAACTTTTCCGCCGCGCAACGACACCGCGCAGCCGGTCACCTGGAATCTCAGCGAGCATGCGGGCCGGCAGGGCTACCTCGAAGTCGTCGATGGCGACAATGGCGATACTTACGCCTGGCTGGCGGTTGGCCGGTTCGAGCCGCCGGTCGTTGCCGTGCCGAGGACGGGACCGAACCTGATCGGCCAACGACAGCAGGCTGCGGCCGAGCTTGCCCGCGCGCTCTCGCTCGTGAAAATGGAGAAGCCACTCGCGGCCATTCTGATCAATCCGGCCACGGAGCCGGCGGCCGCCGGCGCCATTGCGCAAACGCTCGTCGCCTTGAATCCCGAGGAACGACTCGCCGCGCTCGCGCCGCTGCTCGGGGACCCCTCGGTTCCCCCCGCACTGCGGGGACAGATTGCGGTCGCGACGGCGGAAAGAAAGTCGGCAGACCCGGAGGCCCTTCTGACCGAAGCTTTTCACACCTTGACGCGCCGCCTGCAGGTGAAGCTCGCGGAATCCCTGGCGAGCAATGCGACCGGCGCGGAGCATTTGTTGAAACTGGCGGCTGATGGCCGCGCCCCCGCAGCCGTGCTGCTCGAACGCTCGGTGAAGGACAAATTGCTGGCGTCCAAACCGGCGAATGTGGACGAACGACTCGCGCAATTGACGAAAGGGGCCGTCCCGCCGGGGAGCGACATTCAGAAATTGATCGACGAACGTCGCGGGAAGTTCGACCTGAAAAAGGCGTCCGCTGCGCGGGGTGAAAAAGTTTTCACCTTGAATTGCCGGCCCTGCCATCAGATTGACAGCGTCGGCAACGTCGTCGGCCCGCAACTGGACGGCGTCGGCGGCCGGGGACTGGAGCGCTTGCTCGAAGACGTTCTCGATCCGAACCGCAACGTGGATCCCGCCTTTCACAGCACCGTCGTTACCGTGCGCGACGGCGACGTTGAATCCGGCTTGTTTCGGCGTGAAGAAGGCGAGGCGATCGTGCTGGCCAACAGCGCGGGCAAGGAAATTTCGATTCCGAAGAAAGACATCGTCGAACGGCGCGCCTCCACCACTTCGTTGATGCCGGAAAACTTCGGCGAAATCATTTCGCCGCCGGATTTCGACGACCTGATGGCGTTCCTGCTCGCCCACGGGCCGAAGAGGGAGAAGTAGGCGGGTAAATCAGGCGCACTCGACATCGCCAGGGGCGCGTTCAGACGGGACGGAGCGCCGGTCTCCGACTGGGGTAGTGGCACGGGCGTCTCGCCCGTGCGAGCCAGTCAACCACCACACGGGCGGGACGCCCGTGCCACTCCCGGACATCGCGTCCCAGCGGATGGAACCAATCGCGCCGAACGCGGGAGTCCCGCACACGGGGACGGGCCGGCCGGAAGCCGGCGCTCCAAGCGGAATAAATTCCGCGCTCCGGTAGTGCTGGCCAAAGGCGTCCTGAATCAGGGTTTCCGGGAACTTTGCCGTTGACAGTTTGGCGCGAGAATTGTGACATTCTGCGCATTGCCGATACTTTCCTCCTGCGCGGGGAACTTTTTTGCAGTCCGTCGTAGTAACTTTGAATCAGTGACGCATGAGTGAGCGAAAGATCAACGTTGCCATAGTCGGGCTGGGCTTTGGCGCGGAGTTTATCCCCATCTACCAGCGGCATCCCCACGCCAACATGTATGCCATCTGCCAGCGCACCCGCAAAAAACTGGACGCGATCGGCGACGCCTTCGGCGTGGAGAAACGTTTCGACGATTTCTCTGAACTGCTCAAAGACCCGGACATCGACGCGGTTCATATCAACTCGCCGATTCCCGATCACGCCTGGCAATCCATCGCGGCGCTCGAAGCGGACAAACACGTTGCCTGCACCGTGCCGATGGCCACCAGCATTGAGGACTGCGAGAAGATCGTGGACCTGGTGCGGCAGACGAAGAAGAAATACATGATGATGGAAACGGTGGTTTATGCCCGCGAGTTTCTTTACATCAAGGAGCTTTACGAAAAAGGCGAGTTGGGCAAGATCCAGTTTCTCCAGGCCAGCCATCAACAGGACATGGATGGGTGGCCGAATTACTGGCCCGGCTTGCCGCCGATGTGGTATGCGACGCATTGCGTCGGACCGATGCTCGGACTGACCAAAGCCAACGCCGAATATGTTTCCTGCTTCGGCTCGGGCACCATTCGCAAGGAGTTGATCAAATGCTACGGCTCGCCCTTTGCCATCGAGACGGCGCACATCAAGTTCAAGAATTCGGACGTCAGTGCGCGCATCATCCGGTCGCTGTTCGACACGGCGCGGCAGTATCGGGAGAGCATCGACGTTTATGGGTCAAAGAGATCCTTCGAGTGGACGCTGATCGAGCACGAGCCGCACGTGTTGCACACGGCGAAGCTGCCGGAGCCGAAGATTCCAAAGAAAATCAAAGTGCCGGATTACGCGAAGCGGTTGCCCAAGCCGATCCAGCGGTTCACGACCAAGGGGGTATATGACCTGGCGAAGCAGACGCATTTGAGCTTCACGCAGGGGGCGGGCCACGGCGGGAGTCATCCGCACCTGGTCCACGAGTTCGTCACGGCGCTGGTGGAGGATCGGGAACCGTTTCCGAACGCGAAACAATCGGCCAATTGGACGTGTGTGGGCCTGTGCGCCCATCAATCCGCGTTGAAGGGCGGGGCGATTGTGAAACTGCCGGAGTTTACCCAGTGAGTTTGACCCGATGCTAGACTTCAGGTCAATCATAGCGCGGCGACGGTGGAGTTGGGTTGCCGGTGGAGCCGTGGTTTGGAAGCGTCCGCACAACGTGATTTAGGAACAACCCAAAATCAACCAACAAAAGAAGATTATGAATATCAGACAGGACGGCATCGCACCCAACGCAGGACGTCTGCTGTGGGCCGGCTTCGCGGCCATTTTGGCTGCGGGCATCGGCTTCGGCATCCGTGGTGGCATCCTGGCCAATTGGGGTACGGATTTCGGGTTTACTGCCGCTCAACTTGGCGACATCAACGGCGCCGGTTTCACCGGATTCTGCTTCGGCATCATTATTGGCGGCTTGCTGTGCGACAAGATCGGCTATGGAAAACTGGTCATCGCAGCATTTGCGCTCCACGTGTTATCTGCTTTCGTGACGTTCAGTGCCACCAAGGGGATGGCCCAGGACACCGCTTACCTGGTGCTCTATTTGGGGACTTTCATCTTCGCTGTGGCCAATGGCACGCTCGAAGCCGTAGCCAACCCGCTCGTCGCGACGTTGTTTCCGCACAACCGAACCCATTACTTGAACATCCTGCATGCGAGTTGGCCGGCCGGCTTGGTTCTCGGAGGCTTTGCTGGAGCGCTGCTCGGCGGTAGTTGGTCGTGGAAAGCGCAGTTGGCCCTCTTCCTGATCCCCACGGCGATCTACGGGCTCATGTTCTTGGGACAGCACATGCCGAAGTCTGAAGCGTCGGTAAAAGGCCTTAGCCTGGGTGAGATGATGAAGGACGTCGGATTGCTTGGCGGCGCGGTCGTTTGCTTGTTGGTCGCCTTGTTCGTCAAAGAGGCTCTGGGCGGAATGCTCGCGCTCTTGCTCAAGAATGACTTTTTCACTGGTCCAACTTGGGGCTACCTCTCGTGGGGCGTTGGCCTCGTGCTGTGGCTGGCTGTGGGCGGCCTGACTCGCGGTTCGATTGGCGCCTGGCTGCTCTTTGTGTTGTTCGTCGTGCATGCGCTTGTCGGCGCCGTCGAGCTTGGGACAGACGGCTGGATTCAGAACATCACCGGCAATATCCTCACGCCCACTCAGGGCAAGGTTCTCTTCGTCTTCACTTCGGCGGTAATGTTTTCTCTGCGTTTCTGCGCGGACTTCATCGAAAAAAGAATCGGCCTCTCGCCGGTCGGCATCTTGTTAAGCTGTGCGACCCTTGCCTGCATCGGCCTGAATCTGGTGAGTGGCATTGCGACCTTTGGCGGCGCGATGGGTGCCCTGGTGGTTTACGCGGTCGGCAAAACCTTTTTCTGGCCAACCATGCTCGCAGTCACAAGCGATCGCTTCCCGCGCACAGGCGCAGTCGCCATCAGCATCATGGGTGGTATCGGGATGATGTCTGCCGGTCTTATCGGCTCAAAGGGTCTCGGCTATGCCAAGGACCGCTTCGTCGGAGAGGAACTTAACAAGGCTGATCCTGCGGTATTCGCGGAATACAAGGCCGAGAAACCGAGTAAGTTCTTGTTTTTTAAAGGGTCTTTCGGCCTGGACGGCAGCAAACTCGGAGCTGTAAACGCAACTCTGCGCGAAAGCCGCGATGCGAAACAAAAACTCGTGGCCGATTCGAATATGAAGGGTGACCGCCGTACGTTGGTGGCCGATTCGTTTATCCCGGCGACAATGGCCGTGATTTACCTCTTCATTCTGCTCTATTTCAAGGCCATTGGCGGCTATAAAGCCGTGCACATCGTGCCGGTGGCGGGGCAACAAACGGCAGAGACGAAGCCGGCTACTTGAGCTGTGGAAGGTCCGGCGACCAAAGCGGGAGCCGACCAACGACATTTGTTTCTGGCCAGCGCCTTCAGCTCGTCATAGTCCTCCCAAACTTTGTCGCACGTGCGACAAAGTTTGGGAGGAACCCAAGGCGGCGGGCATGTGAGTTTCTCGAGGGGTTGAGGGCAAGGCGCAGCTTCCAGGAAGTGCGAGTGTCGCCCCACCGGAATAAAATCGCGAAGATCGGCGAAGATTCGCTCTCAGAAACTCCGTCTCACTGGGCCGCACCGGCCAGTTCCGGTTTCCGTTCCCACCGTCGTGGCGCGCGCTCGGGCGGCGCCGTGTCCACCTTCGCGTAATACGTCTCCTCGCCGAACATTCCGTCCACCGCCTTTTGCAATTCCACCGAGGGGCTGACCGAGTAGCGTTCGTGGGTTTCAATAAAAATAATTTCGCCGGTCGGCCGTTTGAAACAGAGGAACAGCGGACATTTGCCCGGGAATCCGGCAACGATTTCCTGGATCAGATCGAGTTGCTCCGGCGTCAGGTGCGCCGTGTGCAGACGCAGGTGCACCTGTTTGGTGTATTTTTTCGGCGCGTCTTCCAGGGGCATGATTTCCTGCGGAAAAATTTTGGGGTTGTCGTCACCGGTGGTGACTTCGCCGACGACCAGAATCGCGTTGTTCGGCACGAGCAGGTCGCGAAAGCGGTCGAAGTTCTCGTTCAGGCAGAGCACCTGCACCGAGCCTTCGAGGTCTTCCAGGGTCACCATCGAGTAGGGCTTGTTGGTTTTTTTGGATACGCCGTTTTGCACCGCCGCGATCAAACCACCGATGCGCGTCATGGTGCGGTTTGGCAATTGCGCCAACCCCGACGTTTTGTGCAGGCAAAACTTTTCGAGGAGCGGCGCGTAAGGCGTCAGCGGATGGCCGGTCACGTAAAAACCGAGCAGCTCCTTTTCGTAGGCGAGCAACTCGTGTTGCGGCCATTCGGGCAGTCTTTGCATCGATTCCGGCATGGGCGATTCGTTTTCCTGGAGCATGCCAAAGAGCGAACCTTGTCCGCGCTGTCGGTCGGCGACGATGCTGGCCGCGCGCGCGAGGGTCCGGTCAATTTGCGCAAAAAGCGTTGCCCGGGTCTCGCCGAAGCCATCACACGCGCCGGACTTGATGAGCGCTTCCAACACCTTGCGATTCACCGTGCGGATATCAACGCGCTCGCACAGGTCGGAGAGCTTTGTGAATTTTCCGGTTCCGTCCCGCGCCTGGAGAATGCTTTGCACCGCGATTTCGCCGACGCCTTTGATACCAGCCAGACCGAAGCGGATGGCCCTGCGCGGTAGTAGCACGGGCGTCTCGCCCGTGTGTTCCTTGTCCTGTTCGCACGGGCGGGACGCCCGTGCCACTACGCTTTCCGCGGGCGTGAAAAACACGCCGCTCTCGTTCACGTCCGGCGCCAGCACCTCGATGCCCTGCCCGCGGGCTTCGTCGATGTACTGGCTGAGCTTGGCGGTGTCGGCCATGTCGTTGGTCATCATGGCGCAGTAAAACTCGACCGGATAGTTGGCCTTCAGGTAGGCGGTCTGATAGGCGACGATGGCATAAGCCGCGGCGTGCGACTTGTTGAAGCCGTAGCCGGCAAACTTTTCGAGCAAGTCAAAAATCTGGTTCGCCTTCGCCTCCGCAATGTGGTTCTTCTCCTTGCAACTCTTGACGAAGATGGCGCGCTGCTTCGCCATCTCTTCGGGCTTTTTCTTGCCCATCGCGCGGCGCAACAGATCGGCGCCGCCGAGCGTGTAGCCGGCCAGCACCTGCGCGGCCTGCATCACCTGTTCCTGATAAATCAGAATTCCGTAGGTCTCGCGCGCGATCGGTTCGAGCAGCGGATGTTCGTATTCGATTTTGACCTCGCCGTGCCGGCGTTTGATGAACTCAGGGATGAGGTCCATCGGCCCGGGCCGATAGAGCGCGACGAGCGCCGTGATGTGCTCCAGGGAACCGATCTGGAACTTCCGGCAAAGATCGCGCATTCCGCTCGATTCCAATTGGAAAATGCCCAACGTGTTCGCCTTGTTGAGCAGGTCGTAAGTCCGCGCGTCGTCCAGCGGCAAATGGTCTATGGGAACTTCGATGCCTTTGGTTTGCTTCACCATCTCGCAGGTGTTGCGGATGACGGTGAGCGTCTTCAGCCCAAGGAAATCCATCTTCAGCAGGCCCAGGTCGCCGACCGGACCCATCGCGTACTGGGTGACGATGGTGCCGTCGTCGTCGGCTTTGAGCGGGAGCAGGTTCACCAGCGGCTGGTCGCCGATGACCACGCCGGCGGCGTGCACGGAGGCGTTGCGCGTGATGTCTTCGAGGACAAACGCGGTGTCGATGAGGTCCCGTGTGGCGTCCTGGGACTGGTAAGCTTGCTTGAGCTCGGGCGAAACCTTGAGCGCCTTTTCCAGCGTCATCTTGAGGTCATTCGGGACCATCTTGGCGAGCCCGTCGCACTCGCCGTAGCTCAGACCCATCACGCGGCCCACGTCGCGCACGACGGATTTCGCGCCCATCGTGCCGAAGGTGATAATTTGCGCGACCGAATCGCCCCCGTATTTCTGACGGACATAGCCGATGACGTCCGCGCGGCGGTCGTCGGCAAAGTCGATGTCAATGTCCGGCGGGTTGACGCGTTCGGGATTGAGGAAACGCTCGAACAACAGGCCGTAACGGATGGGGTCCACGTTGGCGATTTCCAACAGGTAAGTGACGATGGAACCGGCTGCCGAACCTCTGGCAACGCACGCGATCCCTTTGCTGCGGCCGAATTGAACAAAGTCAGCGACGATGAGAAAGTAGCTGATGAAACCGGTTTTCTCGATGACGGCCAACTCCTGTTGCAGGCGGTCAAGGACGACTTGGACGGCCTTCGCGATTTCTGGCTGCGTGTGCCATTGTTCAGTCGCCTTCCACTCACCCCGGCCCTCTCCCTTGGGGAGAGGGAGAGTGGCACTTCGGTTTTCTGACTGAGCAGAGCCGCAGGATTTTTTTGAGGCTGACGACGTTTCCCCCTCTCCCTGAGGGAGAGGGCCGGGGTGAGGGGGCACGGCGGGTTGATATGCCGGCAACCGTTCTGGATCATCGACGCGTTCAATCACAAATTCCTTCCCCTCCGCCCGGGCGTGGATCCCGTAGCGCCGGCGCAGTCCCTCGGCGAGCAACTGCCGCAGGTACCCTTCGCGGGTGAAATGTTCCGGCGGATGGAAGACCGGGTAATGGAGTTTGCCGAACTCGATTTCGAGGTTGCATTTCTCGGCGACTTCGAGCGTGTTTTTCACCGCGTCCGGGACCTCGCTGAACAGCGCCTTCATATCTTCAGCCGAGCGCAGGTAAAACTGTTCCGGCACGTAGCGCATTCGCCGGGTGTCGCTGAGCAGGCTTTGGGTGCCGATGCAGATGAGCGCGTCGTGGGCGTGGGAATGGCCCTTTTCCACGTAATGCACGTCGTTAGTGGCGACGAGGTTCAACCCGAAATCCTTCGCCCATTGAATCAGGTGGCGATTGACCTTGGTCTGTTCGGGGATCGTGTGGTTCTGGAGTTCGAGATAAAAATTTTCCGCGCCGAACGTCTGCTTGAACCAATCCACCGTGGCGCGCGCCTTGTCCAACCGGTCCTTTTGGATCAGTTCGGGAATTTCGCTGGCCAGACAGCCGGAGAGCGCGATGAGGCCTTGGTTGTTCTGCGCCAGAATTTCTTTGTCGATGCGCGGCTTGTAGTAATAGCCCTCCAGATGCGCCGCGGTGGCGAGTCGGATCAAATTCTGGTAGCCCGTCTCGTCCTTCGCCAACAGGACGAGATGATGGTAAACGTCCTTGCCGCCGCTGGTCGTCTTTTTGTCGAAGCGACTGCCGGGCGCGACATACACCTCGCAACCGATGATCGGTTTGATGCCTTTGTTGCAAGCAGCCTGATAAAAATCGATCGCGCCGTAGAGCACACCGTGGTCCGTGATCGTGAGGGCGGGAAACTTCAGTTCGTGCGCCTTGTCCATCAACCGGTCGAGACGGCAGGCGCCGTCGAGCAGCGAATACTCGGTGTGCAGATGGAGGTGGACAAAATCCGCATGCGACATGAGGCAAGATTATCTCGCCGCGCGACACAGACGCAAGAAAGGGTTGTTCACGCGCTTCGGCTCGGGCGCATCTTGATACGACCGCCAAGCCAGCGGCGATTCCCTCTCCCCACGACAGAGGAGTGGGGAGAGGGCCAGGGAGAGGGGATTTCAAAAGAGGGCGACAATTCGATGGAACGGCCCCTCCCCAGCCCCTCCCCAGCCCTCTCCCCGCTCGTGCCTCGCAGGGAGAGGGAGCAGGTCTGGCGGGCACGAATTACGAATTACGAATTACGATAGGCGCGCCCGGCGTCAAGTTCCGCAGGCGCTCGAACACGTGCTCGGGAGAAATGGCGGCAAGGCAATGGCCGGCGCTTTGACAAACGTCCAGGCTGCCGTCGCAGCAACACGGACTGCCAAGGAGAACCTGGTGCTGCGCGCCGACCGGCGCCCATTGAGCCGCGGACGTGGGGCCGAACAACGAGATGGTAGGCACGCCCAGGCCGGCGGCAAAATGCAGCGGGCCGGTGTCGCCGGAAACAAACACCTCCCCGCGCTTGAGCACCGCGAGAAAGGTGGCCAGATCAGGCACGGGCGGCAGCATCGGCGCATTGGGCGCCAGTTTTTTCAACCCGTCCATCAGCGATTGTTCCCGCGCGCTTTTGCCGGTCGTGAACGCCAGTCGAAGCCCCGCCGCCGCGGCCATTTGACAAAGGGCGGCCCAGCGTTCGAGCGGCCATTCCTTCTTCGGCTGGCCGGCGGCCAGATGGCAAATGATCGTTGGCTCCGGCAGGATCTTTTCGGCGGAAGCGTCCAGGGCCGGATCGGTGTGAATTTCGATTTGCGTCGAGTGCGGCGGTGCAATCCGCCAGGCCGACAAAATATGCAGCAACCGCAGCGTCTCGTGCTGCTCCAGCGGCGCCGGCGGCACGCGTTGCGTGTAGCAGAAACGGCGTCCGACGAAACCGCCCGCATGGACCGGCCCCAGCCGTTGTCGGGCGCCGCAGAGCAAACTGAGGAGGGCACCGCGGTCGTTGCCGCCGAAATCGACCGAGCGATCGAATCGTTCGTCGCGGAGCGCGCGAATGACCGGCCAGGTTTTCAGGAAGCGGGCGCGGCCACGCCGGCGCGGCAATGCCCAGACGCGGTTCAGCCAGGGTAGATGGTTCAGGATCGGCGCGACTTCGTCCGGCACGAGCGCATGCAGCGCGCAGTCCGGCCAGTGTTCCCGGATGACCCGCAGCGCGGGGACCATGAGGACGGTGTCGCCGAAGTATTTGAACTGGATCGCCAGGATTTTGAGCGGGCGTCCCATTTGCGTCTGTTGTTCGCGGCGCGACTGAGCCTTACCTGCTCACTGCAACCACGAACCACGAATGCACACGAATGCACACGGATCGCGACAGGTCTTCAGTCAACGGAACGGCCCGGGAAAGATTTCCCGTCATCCGGCGACCGGCGATGCGTTCTGCGGTGAGGGAGTAATCCTCAATCAAATCGTGCCGATTCGTGTTCATTCGTGGTTGTCAACGGCCGGGAGGCGGTTGAGTCAGCTCTGGAATTGGAGTTCATAAAGTTTTTGGTACAGGCCGCCGTGTTTGATCAATTCAGCGTGTTTGCCGGTTTCGACGATGCTTCCCTGGTCGAGGACCACGATCAGGTCGGCCTTTTGCACCGTCGAGAGCCGGTGCGCGATGCAAATCGTGGTGCGGCCGGTCATCAACTCCTCGAGCGCGGCCTGGACGGCCCGTTCCGATTCGGTGTCGAGCGAGCTGGTGGCTTCATCGAGCAGGAGAATGGGTGCGTTCTTCAAAACCGCGCGGGCGATGGCAATGCGCTGGCGTTGGCCGCCGGAAAGATTCATCCCCTTTTCGCCGACGATCGTCTCGTAGCCGCCCGACTTTTCCAGGATGAACTCGTGGGCGAAGGCGTGTTTGGCGGCTTCCTCGATTTCGCCGGCGGTTGCGCCGGGACGGCCCAGCGCGATGTTATTGCGGATCGTGTCGTTGAACAAAATGGTTTCCTGGGTGACGACCGCGATCTGGCTGCGCAGCTCGCGCGTGGCCACCTGGCGAATGTCCGTGCCGCCGATGCGCACGGCGCCTTTCTGGGGGTCGTAAAAGCGGAGCAGCAGATTGGTCACGGTGGTCTTGCCGGAGCCGCTGGCGCCGACGAGGGCCACCATCTGCCCGGGCCGGACCGTGAGTCGGATCCCTTGCAACACGAGCTTGTCGCCGTAGGAAAAATCAATGTCATCGAACTGAATCGGGGCATCCGCGGCGTGCAACGGCAAAGGGTTCGCGGGTTCCACGAGCGAGCTTTGCGTGTGGAGCAGTTCGAATACCCGCTGGCTTGCGGCACGCGCCTGCTCCAGTTGATTGTGCAGCCGGCTGATCTCCTTGATCGGCTGGTAGAGCAGGAAAATGCTGGTAACGAAGGACAGGAAATCGCCCGCGCTCACCGCGCCCGCGCCGGTGAAGGCGACATAGAGCAGGACGAGCGCAACTCCGATGGCCGCAATCAGCTCGATCAGCGGTCCGGAGGTTTCCTGCGCGCGGACAATGCGCATGAGTTGGCTGACGAACTTGCGAGTGGTCTCCCGGAATCTGTCGCTCACCGCGTTCTCCAGGTTGTAGGCTTTGATGATGCGAATGCCGGTGAACGATTCCTGCATCAGGTCGGTCAGCTCCGCCAGATGCGCCTGGGCGGCCAGCGTGGATTTCCTGGCCTTCCGTCCGTAAACCATGATCGGCACCATGCACACCGGAAACACGAGCAGTGAGATGACCGTCAGCCGGGGTTGTTGCGCCAGCAGTACGGTCACCAGCACCAGAACCGTCACCGGCGCGCGAATCATCACCGAAAACGACGTGGCGAAGGTATGATGCAGCGCGAGAATGTCGTTGGTGATGCGGGAAATCAGTTCACCGCTTCGGGCCTGGCTGAAAAAGTGCAGCGAAACGTGCTGCAGGTGGGTGAACAATTTCGACCGGATGTCCGCCACTGCGCGAACCGCCGCCCAGTTCATGAGATAAGAGTTCAAGTACCCGCAAACCCCCCGGAGAAGCATGACTAATGGGATCAGGCTGATGGCCAACACCAGGCCGACCTTTGACGCGGGGGACTCGATTTGCGGCAACCACGTCTGCAGCGCGTCGCGCAAGAACTGCGGCGCCTTTTCCCACGGGCTGGCCGGGGCACCTTGTCCCGGCCCGGCGAACACCAGGTCGGGAACGATCCTGACCACCAGCACCAGCAGCGCGTTGGTCAGCGCATACAGGACGCCGAAGAAAATACCGAGTGCCAGGCGCACCCGATACGGTTTGGCGAATTGCAGCAGCTTGCGGAGAAATTCGGCCATCGATGCTGCGGCAGAGTATGTGGCCCGCGACGGTGTGACGCGAGGATTTTCCGCGCGGTGAGAACCGGTTCTAATCGACCGCCGGAAACAGTTTCCGCCCGGCGAGCCTGTTCAGGAAGTAGCGCGCCCGCGCCGACGTGGTGTGACACCTCAGGAATTTGGCCCGTCCGGCGGCGGCAATGGCCTCGCGCTCGGCGTCGTGATCGCAATAGTAGTTCAGCAATTCCACCAGGTCCGTCAAATCGTCCTGCATGAAGACGGCTTCCTTGCGGTCGATGAAATTGTCCGGAACGGGCATGCGCGGCCTTTGCGCCAGCAACAACGAACCCACGCACGCGATCTCCCAATAACGCAGCGTGTCGTCCCCCGCGCCCCAAAAGCTCAGGCAAACCTTGGTGGCGGCGAGTTCGCGCAAGTATTCCTGTCCCCGCACGCCGGGAACCGGATCGCATCCTCCGGCGGCTGCAAAGTCGCGAACGCCCCGCAGCATCCGGATGGCTTGCGACCGTGACGCCGACGTTTCGTTGCCCCGGAAAGCGACCTGGCGGGTTTTGGAAATTGGTTCCGTGGGTGTGACGAAATAGTCCTCCGGCAGGCAGAATGAGATCGGCACCACATCGGGATGGTTCGTCAGCGTGCCGCGGTGTTCTCTTTTGAAAACCAGATCGAAATCCCGTTTTGCCAATACGGCCTTCCGCAAGGCGAGCCTGCTTTCCCAGGCGAGCTGTCCGGCCAGTTCCACCATGTCACCGCCGTCCACGAGGACGACCGGCACGGCCTTGGCGGCGTCCATGACCGCGTGCCAGGCGCGGAAGGCGCCCCGGCGGCTCGCGGCGACCACGACCAGGCCGAATCGCCCCTCGCGAAGCTCGCGCCGCAGTCTCCAGCGCGAGCGCGGCCGTGAAGGTTCCGGCTGCGGACTGAAGCCGAGCCTCGGCTGAGGACCCGCGGTTTGGACGTGGAACCGTTCCTGGCGCGGCCAATCGATGACCCGCGACTTTCCCAGCAACGACGCCAGACCATGGAAAAGACCATCCTGAAGATAATCGACGTGGTTGTGGCAGAGGAAGAGAATGGCGCCGGACATGATCGGGTCAGCCTTGAAAAAGCGGGACGCGCCAGCGACTCAGCAGATCCGGCGAAACCACGGCCACGAAATTCGAGTATTTGAAACACTCGTGCCGTCTCTGATCGTATTGCACCGGTTCGAGCGAGTTCGGGCGCAATCGGAAAAGAAGGTAGCCGTGGCGGCGGATGAATTCGGCTGCGTTGGCCAGGGTTTCTCCCGCATCGATCCAGAAGGTGCCGTATTCGAATTGAATCACCGAGATTCTCCGCGCGGCGAGACTCGCTTCCATTCCGCGGAGAATCGGCATTTCGTAGCCCTCGGTGTCCAATTTGACAAAATCAATGTGCGCGAGCTGATGGTCGCCCGCAAACGCATCCACCGTCGTCACCGGCACCGTCACCCGGCGCATTCCCGGCGTGGGATCAATCTCCGCCTGCCGGACAAACGACGAGAGGCAGGATTTCCCGCCGTGATCATTGAACTCGAGCGTACCCTGCACCGCGGCCAGACCCAGATGATGCGGGATGACATTCGGTCGGCCGCCGAATCGTTGTCGCAAATGCGGGAAGGTGCCCGGGGATGCTTCAAAAGCGTGGACCGTGCAATTCGGGTTCCGGTCGATCAAATACTGCGTCCATTCCCCGACGTTCGCACCGACGTCCAGTGCCAGGGCGATATGCGGCGCGGCCTGTCTCAGGAGGAACCTTTCGCCGTTAACCTCCGCGTCCCCGTTGTGCCAGTTGCCCGCGATGTCCATGTACCAGGCCAGCTTGCCGTGAAGCTTGCGCAGGAACGGATGCAAAGGGGTTCGGGCCAGCAATTGCGCGAATCGGATTCGGCTGCCCATAGCGTTGCAGTGTATTCAAGCTGTTGCGGTCTGGAATCTTCAGCCCGGTGGCGGCTTCCGCGTCCAGATCGGATGGTGCGGCCGGCAGATGAAGGAAACCAGCGGAATTTCGTGCCGACCCGGCCTGGGATGCCGAACCCCTATTCGTCCGGCCGCAATCCCCATCCGGCCGGGCAGCCGCGGCAATGCCAGGCCAGGATAAGCGCATACGAGCGGAATCGGTTCAGAATCTTCCGCGACCGGCCCAGCGCCAGCAGGCACAGCAGTGAATTGCCGGCGAAATTGAACAGCACACCCAGCAGCGCCCGCGCGCACAACAGCCGATACGCGACAGGCGGCCGGGACTTGCGCCAATAGAGGTGCTTGCCACGCCAGTATTCGATTTGTGCCCTGGAGTTGGAGCGGCCCACGCTGCCTCCCCGATGATGGGTCACGCGCACCCGGGGGCTCCAGCGCACCACGGCTCCGGCATCGGTCGCCCGGCGGCAAAAATCAGCCTCTTCGAAATAAAAAAAGTATTCTTCATCCATGCCGCCCAGGCGCTGCCAAAGGGCGTGGCGAATGACCATGAACGCTCCCACGATTCCGAGCACCTGGACGAGCTCACGCTGCTGATGGCGCTCTTCGAATCGGAAGGTGCGCCGCTCGTTGAAGACCGAGCCTTGCAAACTGCCATCGGCGTTCAGCAGTTGCGCCCCCAGAACATCGATCTGCGGATGCTGCGTCAAAAGACGGTCCACCTCCGGGAGTGAGGCGGCGAGCAATTCGGCGTCCGAATTCAGCAATATCAGCCACTCTCCCCGGGCGACCCGGGCCCCCGCATTGTTGGCCGCCGCGAACCCGCGGTTGCAGCCCAGTTCGATCAGGCGAAGGTGGGGAAACTCGCCCCGCAAAACGGCAACCGAGTTGTCCGTCGAGCCGTTATCCACCACGATGATTTCGTGGACTGCCCCGCCGGCATATCGGCAGATCGATGCGATCGCATTGCGCGTCAACGACAGGGTGTTGTAGGAAACAATTATAAAGGAAAAACGCGGGCCGGTGCCGGAGGAATGCTCGACAGCGGCCGCAGCATTGAAGGCGTCGGTTTGAACGTTGTTCACAGGCGCTTCCGGAATGATTTTTAGCCGGTTGACGCGGATTTCCAACTTTAATCTCCCCGACATCAGACGTCACTGTGCATTTCCCTGCCGTTCTGATTAAATGCCGCGCGTGAAAATCAGCGGGTTCACCTTCATCCGCAACGGCGTCCTGTTGGGCTATCCGTTCGTCCCGTCCATCCGATCCTTGCTGCCGCTCTGCGACGAAATCATCGTCAACGTTCCGCGCTCCGCCGACAACACGCTGGAGATGGTCAAGGCCATCGGCGATCCCAGAATCCGGATCATCGAAACGGCCTGGAACGAGGGCCAGCGCACCGCGGGGCTGGCGCTTTCGCATCACACCAATCTCGCGCTGAAGGAATGCGCCGGCGACTGGTGCGTTTACATCCAGGCCGACGAAGTGCTGCACGAGGACAGCGTGCCCGCGATACGCGCGGCGATGGAACGGGAGCTGAACGATCCAATCGTGCGGGGCCTGCTGGTGGACTACACCCATTTCTACGGCAGTTACTGGACGTATGTCTGTTCGTTCGGCTGGTATTACCAGGAGGTGCGCGTGGTGCGGCGCGACCCGGACATCCATTCGTGCGGCGATGCTCAAGGCTTCCGCGCCGTTGACGGGCAGAAACTGCGCGTCAAAACATCCGGCGGCCGTTACTTTCACTACGGTCACGCGCTGAAGCCGGATTTGGCCGAGAGCAAACTGCGGAACCTTTCCAGCCTTTACCATGACGATGCCGGTGTGGAAGAAGAAGTCCGGAGTCGCCCGCCACGGTTTTACGATGACGACCAGAAGGTCAAACCATTCACCGACACGCACCCGGCGGTGATGCGGGACATCGTCGCTGCGGCGGACTGGATTTACACCTCGCGCAATCCGCTGATTCGATTTCGGCGGGAATATTTCTGGGAAGACATCGCTCTCCTGGTCAAACGTTGCACCGGTCTGACCGTCGGCGTGCACCGGAATTATCGTCTGATCAAGTGACGCCTTTCCTTCTTTTGGGCCGGCCCAGGAAATAAATCTGCGCCGGGCGCGGTTCGCCATTGGCCGCGGCCAGCATCTCGTCGCCGTCCGCGTAGCGTCGGCCCGTTGGCCGGCGGAATTTGGCCAGGCTTCTCCCGAGCTTCGACCGGCGACGGACCTGGTCGAAGCGCCAGAACTCCAGTTCGTAATGCGGCCGGAGAAATTCCCGCACGTCCTCGACCGAATGCCCAAAGCGGCCCAGCAGCGTCGGGTGCGCTTCCAAAAAGAGCAGGGGCGCATGGCGCTCGATCAAGCGGCGAGCCCCTTGCAGGATTTCGAACTCAAAACCCTCGCAGTCGATTTTAAGCAACGCGATGGAAGACACGTCGGCCAGATCGTCATCGAGCGTGGTGAGCGGCACGTTGATCACGGCCTCGCCGCGTTGCGTTGCCCGGGCTTCCGATTCCAGGTCGTTGTCGCTGGCGATCGTGCCGCCGGCGTCAAGGCCTGCGGCTACTGAACCATTGATGCCGATGGCGAACGGAACTTCACCGCGCCGGGAGCCGCACGCGAGGTTGCGCGCCTCGACGTTCGCAAGATGATTGAAGGCGATGTTGCGTTGAAGCAGTTTGAAAAGGAACGGCTGCGGCTCATAGGCGATGATGGGCAGGGCCGAAACGGAGCGCAGCAGCAGAGTGTAGAGGCCAATGTTGGCGCCGACATCAATCAAGCAGCCCGACGCCAATTGTCTTACCACCGCCGCCAGGAGGTGGAACTCAGGAACAACATCCATGCCGCTGAGCAATTGGTTCGTGATTTGTTTTGCCCAAGCCGCCGGTTGCACCAGACGGCTTTTATCAAAGGGAATCGCCAGCAAACCGCGCCGACCATTCATCGCGGAGAGCAGCGGATGGTATTTGCGTCCCAGCGGCAGAATTCGATGCAGTCCGCGCAAGAACTTTTCACCGCGAATCGCGCGCGCCTGGTCCCAAGGTTGCGTTTCCGACCTGCTGTTCATGCCGTTGAAACTTTGACTTACCTGAGCCGGACGTGTCAATCTACAGCGACAAAACCATGGCACCAGCGCAAGCAGTGACCGCCTACACCCTCACGCTGAACGAAGCGCGCCAGATCCGGGCGGTACTCGAGAGCGTAACGTGGGCCGACGAAATCATCGTCGTGGATTCCTTCAGCACGGACGGCACGGTCGAGATCGCTCGCCAATATAATGCCCGCGTCATCAGCGAAAAATTTTGCGGGTTCGGGAAACTCCGCAACCTGGCGCTCGACGCCGCGAAACATGACTGGATCTTCAGCCTCGACGCCGACGAACGTTGCACGCCGGAATTGATCGCGGAGATTCGCCGCGAACTGACGGCGCCGCGGTTTGACGCCTATCACGTCCCGCGCAAGAGTCATTTCCTCGGCCATTGGATGCGGCACAGCGGTTGGTATCCGGATTTTCGCCAGCCGCAATTGTTCGACCGCACGAAAATGCGCTACCGCGACGAACTGGTGCACGAGAGTTACACCCTGAACGGACGACTCGGTCGCCTGCGTGAACACGTCCTGCAGTATCCCTGGGACACCGTGGAAATCGCGACGGCGAAATTGCAGCGCTACTCCACCTTGATGGCCCGGCGTTATGCGGACGCGAACCGGCGCGCCACACTCGGCAAACTTGTGGCCAGTCCCGTGGCGATGTTTTTCAAGATTTTCGTCGTTCAACAAGGTTTCCGTGATGGACCCTATGGATTGATTCTGGCGTCGCTTTACGCCCACTACACTTTCCTGAAATACGCCAAGCTGTGGGAACTGCAGCACAGGCGGCCTCAAACAGCTGCCTGAACCAAACGAACCCGGCGCACGGCAGGCTCTTTACCCGTACGGAATTTTTTCGCATCTGCGAAAAAGATCTATTCCCCGACCGCCTGCGGGCAAACTTCGCCCTGCTCCAGGGCCAACGCCGCAGCCCGGATCACGGCCTCCTCCTCGACGGACGCCAGAGAGAAGTCATCCCGCGGCGCGACCACCCAGTCCGGGTGTCCGAATGGCACGGCGCTTCCCGGCCCGGCCGGTTTCATGAGCATCACGACCCGCTTTCCGAGCGCCACGGCCAGGTGAAGAAAACCAGTGTCCCCCCCAACGATCACGCTGGACAGCTTCATCAGTCCGGCAGCCGTCATGCGGGGCACACCCGCCAGCACCACGAAACCCGCCGCCCGCGCCGGCTCCAAAGCCGAGGTATCCGCCGGCCCGCCTCCGAACAGGATCTGCACCCCTCGCGCCCGCCAAAAGCGCGCCACAGCGAGGTATTTTTCAAGCGGCCAATTCTTATGCGCCGAACTGGTGAAGGGTTGGAGGTACAGGGTCGGTCGATTGGGATCACATCCCCGCGCCGCGAAAATCGCCCGGGCCGCTTCCAGATCGCGCTCCGGCAGGACAAACTGATTCCGAACGGGCGTCAATTTCAGACCGCATATCGCGAGCAATGATCGGTTCCATTCCGCCGGATGAACGCTGTGCTCGCGGAGCACACGGCCGGTGTAAGCCCAACCGCGCGTCCGCCGGTAAACATTGCCCCAGCGCCGCGGCGCCCCCGACAGCCACGTCAAAAGGGCCGTCTCGCCGTACCCCTGAAAATCCACGGCAAGCGAGAATTGACCGCGCCGGACCTGGCGCAATAGCCGGATGGCGTGGCCCCCGGTCGCCATGAGGTTCCACCGTCGATAGGCGGCCCGATCGACCCCGATCACCTCGTCAACGGCGCCAAATCCCTCCAGCAGCCGGACATTCTCCTGGGAGGTCAGGAACGTGATTCTTGCGCGGAGAAAATTGTCCCGGATCAAATGCACCGCCGGCAGGGTCAGTATCACATCCCCGATCGACTTGAGCCTGATGACGAGAATTCTATCGGGCTCAGCCATACCAGGATGGAAGCGTGGCAGGGTCGCGTCCAGGAAAGCCGGCCCGGCCGGTGACGGGTCTGCTGTTCATG
>DASPXS010000277.1:0-12470 GCA_035637175.1 Haliangiales bacterium
GGTCCCAATGCGCGACGAAAAAGTCGTGAGGGCTCTCCATGAACCGTACGATGCCTTGCTTGTAAATGAACAAGTTACGTATCCTGGGTTCATGGCCTCAACTCACGTCAAAATTTTGGAGGTGTTCCCTTTCCATGAACCTCCCCTCTCCCGTCCTGCCGCCTTCGCCAGGGCTACGGTGGATAAGTCGGGCATTCTCTTCCCGCAGTCCGGCGAAGACGAAACCAACTGGAAGCGAACGTTGAACTCGAACGTCGAACATTGAACATTGAACGAACAGGGGGAGAGGGATGGGTAAGGGAGCCCCTCGCAGGTTTAAGGGGCAATACGTGCACAAAGCTCTGCCACCGCTCCTTCGACGCCCGACCGTTTCCTCGCCGGTCCAGGCCTGCCCGCCATCAGCCCTTGAGTCCAACGAAGAGCAGGACCAGATCAATCACGAAAAGCAACACGATCGTCGCTTCGAGCATCAGCATCCAGCGGTTGGTCTGGTCGTGCTGAAGCAGTTGGTAAAGGTTGTCCAGTGTCTTGAGTTTTTCGTCAATGGTCCGGTGCCAGTCCGCCAGGTGGAACCGGGCGGAAATATTCTCGTAGATCCGTGCCAGGTGCCAATCGCCGAAAAACTTGGTGATATTGGACAGTTCATCACTTAAGCGCGCCAGGTCCACGCGGATTTCCCGCAGCTCGCGCAACACGTCGCCCCGACGCCGCAATGGTTGCTCGCCCAGATCGCGATACGAGCGCTCCAACGCGTCATCCAGGATGCGGTCGTAAGCCTCCAACTCCGCCAACTGGAGATTGGCCAACTCCATGACATAGAGTGTTTCGGCGAAATTCTGCGGTTCGTCGATAATCAACGCGGCGTCCCAGTCGATGACAACCAGATCGTGTTCGTAATAGCTGAGGTAGCGTCCGGTCGATTCATCGGCCTCCTGTCTGGAAAGATGGCCGATATCCGGCTCCTGCGTCAACAGCGAAGCGACTTCGCGGCGGTGCATGGTGAGCCAATCCTCGGCGCTCAGCGACGCCCCTTCTCTGGTGTGTAACGGTGATTCGATGCAGAAGATCGTGTAGGCCTCCTCCTCGGCCAACTGCGCGATAGGCCGCACCAGGTAAGGCGACAATTCGCGACACACTTCCTCGGCCAGGTGGCGTACTTCGTGGTGCAACGCGCCATTGCTGAACTGCAGATCATGATAGACAACCAGGTCCTCGATCCGCGCGACATCGAACGGCACGCGCACCGTGATGCTGAGGGCGCCCACCGGCAACAGTTTGACGACCCGTTCCAGGCGCAGGGGACCGCCCGGACCGATGCGTTCCAGCGGCGGCAGACGGACCATCTGGGGCCGATAAAAGAAAAGCTGCTTGGGACTGCGCTTGCTGGCGTCCACGGAAAACTGCGCCAGCGGATGGCCCAGCAGTTCCCTGACCGGCAACCGCGCCATTTCGTAGGCCACGTCGAAGGCGTAAAGGTAAACCACTTCACCGGTGTACCGCTTCACGGAATCCGACACCTCTATGCGGGCTGATTTCTCCGGATATCGAACGAGCGAGACCATAAGAATGATCCAAATTACGCCATGACCCGAAAAGTGTCCATCCGGCGAGGCAAATCGTTGCGGTCGCACCGGTTGAAACGCTGCTCAATCGGGAGTCCCGCGCCGGGTTTTCGGCTTGCAACCGGCCGCGGGCGGCAGACCATCTCACCGGGGCGGAAGCGCGTCATACGATTCACAGAACGGTCCTGCGAACCGGCACGACTGTTTATGCAACGTCCATTCAAACCTTGATCGCCTCCGCCAAAACGCGGCTGAAACACCGAACCAAAGGCCTGTTATGCCAGCCCAAGCCTCCCAGGTCGTCGATTGCATCGAAAGATTGCTCGACGAAAAGATCCGACTGGAAGCGATCAATGCAAAACGCGACGAGTTGTTGAAGAGAAATGTCAGCAAAGACCTGATCAACTCAGGAATCGAGGACTCCAGACGCAAAATCGCCAAGGTGAAGGCAGAGTTGACCAGCCTGATTCAGCAGATGGACCAGAAATAGAGTCGTGCTCGACTACCGGGGACAATTGTCCCACGCGGTGACATGACTCCGCCTTCGGGCCACCGGCGGATTGCCTGGGCAGGCCACCGTGCTTCCATGGCAGGCGATTTGCTTGATACAAAACAGGCTGCACGAATACGTGGCGTTCGTATCAAAACAGGACATTGCGGCCGGTCGCCTGTTCTGTTTCAGCCACACCGGGCCGAATCAGGGACAACCCAAAAGGGTCTCGGTTCAGCGCGGGAAAAAGCCCGAAGACGCAAGTTATTTTATGACGTTACAACAATCCGAACAGATCATTCGCGAATATCAACAAGTCTTGTCGGACGACACAAAGCGAGGAAGCCGACGCGATCCTTCTTTGTTGCCTGCTTCCAAAGAACGGATAATGAAGGCCATTAAACTGGCGATCGCGCAGCTTTTCTTACTCAATTCCCACACGAACGAAGATCTGATCAAGCCGCTGACCAACGCGGCCATGTTCCTCGACAGTTTTAACGAGCTGCCGCTCGAGACCTCGGAGTATATCGAATCGATGCATCGCCGGCGCCGGGAAATAGACTCCTATTATGTCGAATTAATCCGGATAGACCGTACCGATTCTTTCTACTGGCAGCGCGTTTTCAACATGATCGGCATCGGTTCGGAGACCAGAAAAACCTCTTTCCTGGACGGAATGAGGCAGCGGTTGGGGATCGGCTCCCGGGGCGGATTGGCCGAAGTTGAAGCGCTTAATGGCCGACGCCCGGTCGGCCGCCTGACGATCGATTAACTTTCGCACCTGCCAGGCGACTCGCTACTTCCCGGCAAACCTCCGGAGCCGCGTTCGGGTGGCCAAGTCCTCTGGCCGCGCGGGCCATTTCCTTGAGCTTCTGCGAGCCGATCAATTGCTCGATCCGGAACGGCATGTCTTCGATTCGATTTACCTTCGCCGCCGCGCCGCGTTCGAGCAGAAAGTCGCTGTTGGCCGCTTCCTGTCCGGGAATGGGATTGAGGATGAACAAGGGCTTGCCGGTCGCCAGCGCCTCCGAGGTCGTCAATCCTCCCGGCTTCGTAACAATCAAATCAGCCACCGCCATCAGTTCGTGCATGTTCGTGACGAATCCAAGCACGCGCGTCGGATGCCGATAATCCACGCAAGCCAGTTCGCGACGCAATTTCTCATTCCGCCCGGCAACAACAATCGTTTGAAAATCGCGCCCGACCCGGTCGAGCGCTGAAAGAATTCCGGCCACCGGACCCATTCCGAATCCGCCGCCCAGCACGAGCAATACCGGCAAGTCATCGCGCAATCCGTAATTTTTCCGCACCGCACGCACCTCCGGGCCGCTCGAGAATTTCGCCGCTATGGGAATGCCGGTCACCACCACGTCTTCCGCCCTGGCCCCGCGCGCGACCAGGCTCGCTTTGGTTTCATCCGCCGCCACGCAATACAAGTCCACCGCCTGTTCCATCCAGAGCGCGTGCGCCTCGAAGTCCGTGACCACGCAGACGGTCAACGGATTGAAGCCTTTCCTCTCCAGATGGGCCATGATCTCGACCGGCAGGTAATGCGTGCAGATCACGGCGTCCGGCCGGAACGCCTGCAAATGCTTCACAAATTTCTTGTTGGTCCGCTCGGCGAACCCGCGCCGGAAACGCGCCACTTTTCGCAGCAACTTAGGGTTGTCCGTCTTCTTGAACACCATGCCCCATAATTCCGGGGCGTGTTCCACCAGTCGCACGTAGCCCTGGACATAGACCTTCCGCTGCAACCGCGAAACGAAATCGAGCAAATCCACCTTTTCAACCACATCGTCCGGCCGCGCCGCCCGCCACGCCTCCTCCAATGCGGCCGCCGCCTGCAAATGCCCCGCCCCCGCCGTCACCGTCGCGATCAAAATGCGCATGTTGAATGGATGGCCGCAGGTGTAGCCGACGGCCGCCGATGAGAACAGAAAATTCGTCCGCGACGCGTCCCCTGCCCCGCCTTGAGTGCTTCCCGTGATTTCCGACGCGCTCCCGGCCGCAAGTCTTCGGCCGACCGCCTCCGCTCATTCGGCCCGGGCCAACTCCACCTGCACCGCGTCGTCCGTGAGCGGTTTCGTATTCACTTTTACCGGCAAAAACTGCCTCAGGACGTCGACGTTCGTCAACGCATGCGGCGACAGCGGAAACGTCACCATCGAACCGCCGCCCGCCAACGCCATCGGCAGCAAAAGTTGATCGGCCAGGTGCTCTCCCACCGGCACTTCCGCCTCGACGTAACGCCGCGCTTCTTTGGCCAGCCGGCCGGCGACGACTTCCGCCTTCACGCCCAGTTCGCCGAAGCCCGCGAGCACTTCTGCCACGTTCGCACATTCGACCTCGACAAACACCACGTTCCCGGGTCCGGGCGATTTAACTTCTTCGATCCGCAGATCGCTCGCATCCAACCGCAAGTCCCGCTTCAACACTTTCAATTCCCGCTCCGCCACGTGGCGGGGCAGCCTGGCAACCAGGGCAACGGCGCGCAGGCGCAACACCGCGCCCCGTTCCGCGATGTCCAGACGATTCAAGCCGGCCGCCGGCTCGATCGTCACACGCATCTTGCCGCCGCCCGCCGGGTAAAAGCCGTGTCGATCCAGCTTCGCGCGGACTTTTGGTCCCATGCGATGGATCAGCGGCAGAAACGTATTCGCGATAAACTCAAATGGCGGCGCGAGCGGATTGTGCGTTCCTCCTTCCAGAATAAGCGCTGAAGATCCGGGCGCGATCATCAGCGCCGGCAGCACCGTCTGCAGCACCAGTGTGACACTCCCCGCGCTTCCAACGGAAAACGAGTAATCGCCCGGGGTCACAATCGTCGGGCGAAAACACAGTTCCGCCGAGTTGACCGTTGCGCCCTCGACTTCCGCCTGACCGATGGTCCTCGCCGCATTGACCGCCGCCAGATGCTGGCGTTGCAGTCCCGGCTTGCTGCGATTGGCCCGAATCTTTTCGATGCGAAACGCCTGCCCTGTCGCCAGGGAAAGGCCGAGGGCCGTACGCAGAATCTGTCCGCCGCCTTCGCCAAACGAACCGTCAATTGTGATCATGGCCTGACAACGACCGTACGAATGACGTTCCGGTCGGTCCCCAAACCGGAAATCTGCACTTTGGATCCCCCTTCAGTGGTTATTAATTGGGCCTCGCCCCGCCGAGGCTCCACAGATGTTGCTCGGTGCGGATGAACATGCGGCCCAATGCCACCGCGGGTGTGGAATGACAAAGTTCATTGAGTGGATAGCGATGCAGCACGTTGAACGTGTCGCTCGCCTCCACAACGACGAGTTCGCCGGAAGTCGAAACGCAGAACAACCGGCCGTCCACCCACACCGGCGAACCGAAATAGTTGCCGCCCACGCGTTCCTGATAGCGGGTGGCGCCGCTGGGCGCATCCAGACACGTCACGATACCGCCGTCGCTCCAGAGCCAGATCAGGTCGCCTGCCACCACGCCCGTGGGAACGTAAGGCGCGGACTTTTTCATCTGATACGTCAACTCGGTTTGCCGGCCCGCGGCGTTGCCGGCCCTTACGGCGGTGACGAAATTACCGCCGCCCCCGCTGCCGCACGTGCCGAGGATAATGTCGCCGGCAATGATCGGTGAACTGACGCAACGTTTGTCGAACGCCTGCTCATAGTCCCAGAGAATCTTCCCGGTACCCGGATCGACCGCGTAGAGGCCCTGACCCTGGCTGCTGAAGATGAGAGCAGGCTTGTCGTTCTTCGGTTCGTAAACGCAGGGCGTCGAGTAAGCCACCACCGCGCTGCGACGCGGCGTTTGCCAGAGCGTCTTCCCGGTCTTCGCGTCCACGGCCACAACAAAACTTTTGCCGCTGCGCGGACTGTCCTTCACGAATTTCGCGTCGTCCTGCTCGTTCCCGAGAATGATTCTGTCCCGGTAAACAATCGGCGAAGTGCCGCAACCATGCTGGCTGACGAAGGGACCAAAGTCACGCTGCCAGGCCCGTTTACCGTTATGATCGAGCGCGGTGAGCAGGTAGTGCTCCGGCTCGTTCCAGACCACGTAAACGCGCTCGGCATCCGCTGCGGGCGTGGACGAAGCGTAACTGTTGAACGGGTGGCGCGGGAATGGCGTCAGGGAAAAATCCCGGCGCCAGAGCAAGTGTCCGTCCTTCGCGCTCAGGCAGAGCACAGAAATGCCGCCGGATTTATCACCGGTGCTGGTGAGAAAAACCTTCTCTCCCCACAGGACCGGCGACGAGTGGCCGATGCCGGGCAGTTCGACTTTCCAGTTGATATCCGCGTCGCCGATTTTTGTGGGAATGGTTTTGGCGCGGCTGATCCCGGTGCCGTTTGGGCCGCGGAATCGGGGCCATTCCTGCGCCCGGGCCGCAGAGTGGAGCGCCCAACAAGCCAGTGCGGCGACGATGGGCATTGTGGCTGGCAACAATTTGATGCGTTTCATGTAAAAAGCGTTGAGTGACAAGGCGGCATTCTACCCAGGTGCGGAATAAAGGAAAGAAACAGATGAGGGAGGCCAGCTCCGGCGCGGCTTCGCCGGCAGGACACTTGCTCTTTCGTTGCCCGGGTCACTTCCAGACGCCCAGCGATTTCAATTGCTCAACGGCTTGCCGCGTCCAATCCCGGTTCGCCGCCGGACTGGCCGGACTGGGGTGAAGGATTTTTCCGATCTTCAACGTCGTCCCGCCGAAGACGGCTTGTGCGCGTCTCCCGGCAAAATCGCCGATGCCAATCAACCATTCCGGCTCAAGGATCTCTGCGATACGTCGAAGCTGGAGATCGCAGGCGCAAAAAAGCGGCGCCGATTGCGCGATCGGCAGCTTGTCCGGCGTGAGATTGCGGCCGTCTGCGTCAAAAAACGCCAAGGGGCAGTAGTTGACCACGAAATGGTCCGCGAAAAAGTTCTCAGCGGAACCAAATCTTCCGGCAAACAGTCCCCACAACCGCCTGCCGCTGACTTCAGACCTTGGGCAGGCAAAACCCTGGACCGGTCGCTTGGGATGTTCGTGGCGCGGTTTGCCGATCGGCGCGTCGATCTTCATCCAGCCGCGCACGGCGTTAACCTCTCCGAACGGCACGCCCGTCTGCACCATGCCGAAGGGACCCGGATTCATGCCCAGAAACACGACTCGCTTGCAACCGTTGGCAAATTTGCTGAGGTAATCCTCGTGCGCGCGCCGGGCGTAACCGAGTGGATTATAGACGTGCGTTACCGGCAGCGTGAAGTTCAAACGGTCCACCACAGCACAAAGCTCACGCGCCGCGTTGACGAGTTGGTCGCCAACCGGGTGGCTGGGCATGGGATGTCGGTGGCCGGTCAATCCTCTTCTCAAGCGATGCATGCGGGCGTCTGGTCGCAGCGTGGCGCAACCACAACCAACTGGAAGCGAACATCGAACATCGAACTTTGAACTAAGTTAATGGAAGCGTCCGGCGCCGAACCGAGCGTTTCATAGAGCCTTTTGCTGCCAGCCTTATCCCCGGCTACTTCGCCATCACAACCTCGAGCGTCTCTTCGCGGGTGTGCGGCTGGTCTTCCTCATCGTCCAGCGGCGCGGACGGCGGCGGGACCAGCGGGGAGGCGGGCCGGTCCGCGACCGCCTCCTCCGATTTGTGGAATTTGACGCTGACAATCTTGCTGATGCCCTGCTCTTCCATGGTCACGCCATAGAGCACGTCGGCCATGCCGATGGTGCGCTTGTTGTGGGTGATGATCACGAACTGGGAGTGGACGAGGAAACGTTGCAGGATCCGGATAAATCGGTTGATGTTCGACTCGTCCAGCGGCGCGTCCAACTCGTCGAGCACGCAGAAGGGACTCGGTTTGACCTGATAAATCGCAAACAACAATGACACGGCGGTCATGGTTTGCTCGCCTCCCGAGAGCAGTGAAATCGTCTGCAACTGTTTGCCCGGCGGACGGGCCACGATGTCGATGCCGCTTTCCAGCACGTCGCCTTCGTCCACCAACAGCAGGTCCGCCTTTCCGCCGCCGAACACTTCGACGAACATCAACCGGAAATTCTCCCGGATTTTGTTGAAGGTGTCGGCAAACATTTCCTTCGTCTGCGTATTGATGCGATTGATCACGTCCAGCAACTGCTGCCGGGCCTGAATCAGGTCGTCATTTTGCCTGCTCAGGAACTGGTAGCGCTGTTCGGTCTCCTCGTATTCCTCTATCGCCACGAGGTTGACCGGCCCCATTTCGTCGATCCGCTTTTGCAATGCGCCCACCTGCTCCCCCACGGCGCTCCAATCGGTGGAGGCGCCGCTGGCGGCCATCTCTTCCGGTGTCAGTGTTCTGACCTTTGCCGGGCCTTCGTCGGCGAAGGTGATGGTGATGCACTCGCTGCGAACGTCGTCGAGGTTGACCTGATATTTCTGTTGGATCCGCTCGCGCAGATTCTGCACGGCCATGTTCTTTTGCGCCAATTCCACGTCCAGCCCACCGCGTTGGTTCTGCAAGTCGGTCAATCGGCGCCGTTGCTCGCGCAGGCTTTCCTCGCGGCCGCCAATGTCGTTTTCCACCGAACTGCGCCGGGCGGTCAATTCGGCCGTTTGCACGCTCACCTGCTCGCGCTCCTGCTGCAGGCGGCCCATCGAGCGGCGCGATTCTTCAATCTCGGCCTCGGCCTGCGACTGGCGAGTGGCAAACGAGGACATTTCGCCGCGCCGCTGCTCGAGCACTTGGGTCAATTCGCCAATCCGTTGTTCGAGCGGCTGCTGTTGTTTGCGGAACGAATCGGCCAACTGTTCCTCGGCTGCCAGGGCAATCCGGGTCTCGGTCAACGCGGCGTTCGCCGTGTCGCGCTGCCGACGCAGCGATTCAAGTCCGGTGTTCCAATCGTTCAACTGCTGTTGCAACTCCCGTTCACGGTCCTCGAACTCGGTCACCTGCGCCGCCAGATCTCCGCGCTGCTGTCGCCCCGCCTGTTCCTGCGCCGCAAGGCCCTGAATTTCGTAAAGCACCGTGTCAATTTTCTGATGCAGCATGCGCCGGGAATTGTGCAGAGCGTTGAACTCGCCTTCCTGCGTGGCGACAGCGACCTCTTGCGCGCGCAACTCGGTCTGCGCCCGCTGCAGACCAGCCTGCAGCGCGGTCTGTTCGCTCGCCAGCGCGCCTTTTTGCCGGCTCGTCTCGCTGATCCGGTCCTGCAACTCCGCCAGGCAAGTCTGCAACCCGGCGATCTGGTTCTTCCGGCCGAGAATGGACGATGGCGCTTTGCCGTTGCCGTTCATGTATCCGCCGGTGTAAACGCCGTGCCGACTCAACAGTTCTCCCGCCAGCGTCACCAGGTCCGCGGCGCCTCCGGTCTCCTGCCAGGCCGCCGTGGCGGCCGTCAGGTCCGCCACAATGAACGTCCGCCCGAGCAATCCGTTGAGAAGCGGCTGGACCGCGGTGTCGGCTTCGACGATCGTCGGGGCGTGAACGGCATTGGGGACCGGCACGGTCCCCTCGAGGCGGGCAGGTTGCCGACCCTCGAGGTGCTCCCCGACCGGCGAAGGGTCAAAAGTCTTCTTGAGCGCGAGCGCGGCCACGCTGGCCCGCCCCTCTTTGTTCGCGTTCAAGTCAGCGAGGATCTGCTGCGCGGAATTGGGTTGTTCGGTCAGGACGAGTTGCAAGTGATGGCCGAGCGCGGTTTCAACCGCCGCCACGTAACGGTCGGGCACGCGGATTTTGTCCGCCAGCAGGCCGAGCGCCTGCTCCGTCTGTTTCAGCGCCGCCAGGGTGCCGGCGCCGAAACCTTCGTGTTCGGCCTGCAGTTGCTCGAGCACGTCAAGGCGCGACTTCTTCTCCGCCTGCTCTTGCAACAGGCCGTCCAGCGCACTCGACGATTGTTCGATTTGCTGTTGAATCTCCTGCAGCCGCTTTTGCCGTTCTTCGACCGAGCCGCGGCGGGATTGGACATTCAGCTTTTCAGCCTCGACGTCCGCGGCAAATTCGGCGAGCCGCTGCTCGAGTCGCACCCGTTCCTCTTCAAGCTGCATTTTCTCGGCGGAAAGCTTTTCCAGGCGGACGACATTTCCCTGCTTCTGTAAATCGAGCGCATTGATTTCGTTGCGGACGCGCGTGAGCTGTTGCGCGGCGGCGAAAACGTCCGACTGGGCGTTTCGCAATGCCTCCTGCTGCCGGCTCGAATCGTTTTCGACCCTTCGCAACGCCTCCTCTCTGCCCTGCAACGCTTGCCGATGCTGGTCCAACAAACGCAGGGACGCAGCCAATCGGTCGGACACGGCGGCCAGTTCCTGCTCGGCTGCCTGCCGCCGTTCCTCCGCTTGTGAAATGTCGTTCAGCGCCTGGCCATGCTGTTTCTGGATCTCCCGCAATCGCTCTTGGTTAAAATGAATCCGGCTTTCGTGCCGATCCGCCTGGCTCTTCAGCTCCAGGCCGCGCTGCTGCGATTGGCTGATCTGGTGTTCCAGCTCCGTCCAGCGCTCGCGGAGTTGCCCGATTTCGTTTTCTCCGCGCATCACATTTTCGGCACAGGCATCAATCTCTCCGCGGAGCTTTTCGAGGGCGGTCCGGCGACCGCCGATCTCCGCCTGCAACACATCAAACTGATGGCGGCCGAGCTGCGTGTCGAGATGCTGCAACTCGATCATGAGTTGTTTGAAGCGGCGCGCCTTGCCCGCCTGGCGCTGGAGCGAACCGATCTGCCGTTTCACTTCGCGAATCAGATCGCCGACGCGCAAGAGATTTTGCTCGGTGTATTCCAGCTTGCGAAGTGCCTCGCGCTTCTGCGCTTTGAACCGGGTAATGCCGGCGGCCTCCTCGAAGACCATCCGGCGGTCCTCCGGTTTGCTGGAGAGAATCTGCGTGATGTTCCCCTGCGCCATGATGCTGTAGCTGGTGCGCCCCACGCCGGTGCCCATAAAAAGTTGTTGGATGTCCTTCAAGCGGCACGGGGTCCGGTTGATGAAATATTCGCTGCCGCCATCGCGGAAAACCCGCCGGGTGATGGTCAGCTCGTTGTAGGCCAGTTCGACTCCGGCCGCCTTCAGATGCGCCGCGTCCACGTCGCCGATGCTCAACGACACTTCAGCCATGCTCAGCGGCTTGCGACCATCGGTGCCGTTGAATATCACGTCGGCCATTTCACCGCCGCGCAACGCCTTGGCCGATTGCTCCCCCAGCACCCAGCGAATGGCGTCGGCGACGTTGGACTTTCCGCAGCCATTCGGCCCCACAATGGCCGTAATTCCAGGTTGGAAATTCAGCGAGGTCTTGTCGGCAAACGACTTAAAACCCAGCATCGTCAGGTTTTTCAGATACATATTTTTGGCAAAGTAACACCAAATGGGCTTGTAAAGTAAAGCCTAAAAACCACAACATATCGGGTAAGGCCTGGGCGAGGACCCAACTAATGGAGGCTGCCAAGTTTTTTCGGCTAAAGCCGAGTCGCCGCAACGGGGCGGCAACAGTTTCTTGGACAACTTATGATTGAACAAGTTAGATGAAAACCGATCGCAAGTCGAGCAACTTTTTGCCAATCCTGAAAATTGAGCCGGTCACGGCGCTGCCATTGGTCGAAGCGGTTGGCGCTCTGCCTTGAGCCGGTTGGCGCGGCGACCAATAATATCAGCCCGTGTGAAAAGTGGGGATCAACGACATCCGGTGATCTCGGGAGAGCCCTTATCCTTCACGAGCTGGCGGTAGTCCTCCTCGAGCGTGGCGGCGACTTGCTCGATCCACTGATTCTGGCCTTCGTCAAGTTGGCACAGGAGCGCCTTCAATCGTTCTCTGTCGGGCGATGCTGGCGGTTTATCAACCGAAACATCAGCGGACGGGTCACCTTCTGCCGGTTCAGAATCCTCCCGCCGGGGCGCCGGGCCGCTCGATTTCGTTGTTATAGACATATCGATTACGACTTCCTTGCGGCGGACTGCGGAGCTGGCACCCCTTCAATCCTGGAAGAACCGCGTCGCGATCAGGAAGTTCAGGAAATACTCTCGTGTTTCATTTCCTGCTTCGCGTCACGCCGGCCCTTTCTTTCAATGAAGAGGCCTCTGTTCTATACGCGAGGCGCTGCGGCCCCGCAACGCGAAGATATTCAAACGTTATCACCACGTTGTTCACCGGTGCGGTGAGCGGCGCTTGCTGTTCGGGAAGGCCGATCGAAGCAGTGAGGCGAGTCAACCCGCTGAGGAGGGACCCCCGCCCTCACCGTGAGCCGCCGGCGCGAGCGGAACGGGTTCGAGCCGGCCAGGCAGAATTGTTCCTTCTTTCTCGCCCAGGTTCCAATCGTACATGATCTCCAGCGCCGATTCAAAATCCCTCCGGGCAACCTCAATATGGACCCCCGCGCCCATTCGCGCGAAGTCCAGCGTCTCGTCGAGTTTTGGTTCGCTATGAATTTCCGCGGGGATACCGGCCGCGACCAGGCGCTTTTTCAGCAATTCCGCCTCGGCGAGCGAGTTGAATGCGGCCAC
>DASPXS010000278.1:0-16807 GCA_035637175.1 Haliangiales bacterium
TGATTGGTGAACATGTCGCCGCTGTGCAAACGGGCTGCCGCCAGAAGTTGCGCGTTCATGGCCAGTGGCGGGGCGAAGGCAATGGCATTGAATTGCGACTGCAACAGGGCGAGGTCCACGCGGAAAAACTCGTAAGCGGAAAGCACGTCAGGGTCGGTTGTGCGCGCCAGGCGCACGCCTTCCGCCGGGGGATTGGCACGGGAACGATTGATGAACTCCAGATAAAGCTGTTCCTCGTCCGTCGGGTCGCCGATGGAATAAAGGATTGGCCCCTCCGGCCGCGGCAGCGGTCGTTCCGGCACGGGCGCGCGAGACTGGACGGGCGGCGCCGGCGGCGGAGCCTGCGGGACCGGGCCAAATTGAATCATCGGCGTTTCATCGGCTCCGGCCCGGCCGGACATCATCGCGAAAAAAGTGGCCAGCAGCCCCGCGGTCAATTTGTTCCATCTTCGCTGTGGCCTGGTGACACGGTTTGACTTCATAATGCGCGAACGGATTGGAATGTTTTGCCACTTGCCGGGCGGAACTCGGAAATGCGCGTCGGCTCCGCTCGATCGGAAGCGGTTTCGCAAATGTTGTTCCAGTATAGGGCAAAAACTCGCCATGCGCGAAAAGATTTTCTACGGGTTGGAACGCGCGCGGGTGGAAACAGCGCAAGGGCCGGGTGGCGACCCGCCGGAAAGCGACGCTTCACTTTCATTTTCTTTGCCTCTCGAAATGAAATGACAAAGATGTCTGCCGTGTGAAACGCAAACAAAACGTCGTTCTTGAAGTCTGCGACCTGCGCCTGCGGCGCGGCCGCACAACGATCCTCAATCGCGTTTCGTGGCGGGTCGAGCGGGGAGAGCACTGGGCCATCCTGGGCGCGAACGGTTCGGGCAAAACGTCGCTCCTCAGCGCGCTCACCGGTTATCTGACGCCGTCCGGCGGCGAAATCGCCGTGCTCGGCCGGCGTTACGGCGAAACCGATTGGCGCGAGTTGCGCAAACAAATCGGCCTGGTCAGCTCCTCCCTTCGCCAGCTCATGTACGAAACCGAGCCGGCGCTCGAAACCATCGTCAGCGGCAAATACGCGATCATAGATTTCTGGGGCCGTGTCACCCCGTCCGACCGCGCCCGCGCTTCGCGTATCCTCAAACAAATCGAATGCGATTATCTCGCGGAGCGGCCGTGGGCTTTTCTTTCGCAAGGCGAACGCCAGCGCGTGCTCATCGGCCGCGCGCTCATGGCCGATCCGCCGGTGTTGATTCTCGACGAACCATGCGCCGGCCTCGACCCGGTGGCCCGCGAGCATTTCCTGCAGTTCCTGAATCGCCTGGGGCGAAGACCGAACGCCCCGACCCTCCTGCTGGTGACGCACCACGTGGAGGAAATCATGCCGGTATTCGGCCACGCATTGCTGTTGAAGGCGGGCCAGGTTGTGGCTGGCGGCCGAAAACAAAATGTGCTGCGTTCGAGATTGCTTACCGCGGCATTCGGCTCGCCGGTGGCCCTGCGATCAACCAACGGTCGCTATTCGCTCATCGTGGCGCCTTCGGCGAGGGTGTTGATGTGAAGGTCCATCATTTTTTCTCTTCCTTCTTTTCCTCTTTCTTCTCGCTCTCCTCTTTCTTGACCAGCGTGTTGAGCTCGGCGCCGGTCGAGACCTCCAGGTTCGGCAAAGCGGCCTGCAATTTTTTTACGCCCGGCTCGGTCACTTGGGTCTGCCAGACGTAGAGATGTTTAAGATTGCGCAGACCTTTGAGGTGTTCCAGACCGGCGTCCGTCACCGCAGTGCCATAGAGATTCAGATAATCGAGGTTCGTCAGATTCTTCAGGTGCGCCAGGCCGGCGTCGGTGACCGCGGTCAGTTCGAGGTGCACACGGGTCAGATAGGTCAAGCCGGCGATCGCCGCCAGGCCGGCATCGCTGATCTTCGTGTTCGCGAGATTCAAATCGGTCAGGCTGGTCAGGTCCTTCAAAGACGCGATCGCGGTGTCGGTGACGCTCGTGCCTTGCGGCCGGAAATTCGCTTCCGTCCAGTGCGTGTTCATCGCAATGGGCCGGATGTCCACGCCGAGTTGGGCAAACTTCGCCGCCGCTTTCGCTTCGTTCGGGCCGGGCTTGAAATCCGCCGGCAACCCGGCCAACGGGTTCGTCGGCTCCGACGGTTTGGCCGCGGCCGTCTCCGACCACTCCGCGCCCTGGTTGATCCAGGCGCGGACCAGGTCCGTCTGCTCCTTGGTGAGCGGATCCCCTTCGTTGGGCATGATGTCGTCGTCACCCTTCGGCAGGGTGATTCGCCGATACATTTCGCTCTTCTCCGCGTTGCCGGCGACGATGACCACGCCGTCCTTGCCGCCTTTCATCGCGGCCTCTTTCGAGTCAAGCCGCAATTTGGCCTTTTGCTTCTCCGGCCCGTGGCATTTAACGCAGTTCTGTTGGAGGATCGGCTGGATCTGTTTGGCAAAATCAATTTTGTCTTCCGCGCGGGTCGGGCAGCTTGCGGCAGAGACCAGCACAACAACAACGGCAATGAGCTTTTTCATAGGGGCGCGAGTTTAATCATTCAATCGGACTCCGAAATCTCTTAATTGGGATTTTTGCGATCCTTTCGTCGAGTTGCCTTTCAGGTAAAGATTCAAAAACGGCGCGAACCGTTTTTCGCCCGTGAAATCCTTCTTCGCCATGTTCACCAGCGGCGCCAGGTCGCGGATCCTGTTGTTTTCGAGAAAAAGATAAAAAAGGTTGGTCAACCCGTCCAACGGCGCGATGTCCGAGATCATGTTGTGGTTCAACGAAAGGGACGTCAGGCTGCCGAGGCCGCCGATGCCCGCGATGTTCCCGACGTGATTGTTGTCGAGGTAAAGCGACGCCATCCGCGGCAGTTTAACAATCGGCGCGATGTCCGCGATCTGATTGTTCGACAGGTAAAGCGAGGCGAGATTGGTCAGACTGCCGAGCGGTTTGAGGTCCTTCACCCGGTTGTTTGACAGCTCGAGGTATTGCAGCGCGCGATCTCCGGCGAGCGGCGCGAGGTCTTCAACCTGGTTGGCCGCCAGATTCAGATATTGCAACTTGCCCAGGCCTTTGAGCGGCAGAAGGCCCGCGATCCGGTTCTTCGACAGATCGAGCGACGCGAGGTTCACGCACTTCTCCAGGCCGGACAAGTCAGCTATCTCCATCCCGACGCCCTGGATGGTCGAAAGATTGGCCACATCCGCCTCCACGATCGGTTTGTCGTTGTCGCGCTTGGCGAAGACGAACCTCCGGACTGCCTGTTCCAGGTTTTTGTCTTTGAAAACGGGCGTTTCGGGAGACGAGTCGGCGGCGGGCAGAGGTGCGGAGGTCAGCCCGAGAATGAATAGTGCCTGGGCCGCTCTCACAATGAACCTGTTCATACCGGGAGCTGTGTTCGCATCACATGGCTAGAAGCCATCTCACAAATACCGGAGCGCGGGCTTCAGCCCACTTCAATGTAGGCGAGCCGGTTGATTTTCGGCCGGTATTCGGCAATGGAAAGCTGAAGCGGCGTGAACGCCGCGCTCCCTTCGCCATTTATGAGATAAGTTCTAATGACGAGAGAGAAAAGGAGTTATTGAACGAAACCGCAAGAAATTTCTCAGCCGCCGCGGTCGAACACCGGTCAACACCATTTTTCATCCCGGCGGCACAAATTTTTGGCGGTGGACGTCGCGCTGCGACGTCCGGTCGGCGCAGCGCGCCAATCTCGCCTTTTGGCTGCGGCCGCGCCGCGCCGCGTCGATCCGAGGTTGATGTGCGGCTTTCAACTGCCCGTTCGACGGATGCGAAACTCCGTGATCCGCGCCCAATGCTCGGCGTGGGCGGGTCCCTGGTAAAACTGCAGGCTGATCTTCGCCTGGCCATTGGCCGGCACCGGCAGGTCACAGTGGCCCGCATCCCGCCATTCGCTTGCGTCGGGCGCGAGAAATTGACCGCGGATTTGATCGCCCTTCACCCGAAGGCGCAGCCGCACGGAGGCGGCGTCCAGCGGAATGATGGTGATCGTCCGCGCGCGGTCGTTCTCTTCCCGTCCCATGACGATGCTGAGCTTCCCGTCCACCAACTCCCGGCCGAGCTTCACCATGTGACCGTCATCGAAGTACCACACGAGGTCAACCTGCTCGTATTGTTCGGTGGGTTTGTTCTCGACGTTTACGGAGACCTCGATCTCGTCTTTCCTCGCGCCGGGCGCTGGCCGGACGAGCACATTTTTCGCGTCATTGGCCGGACCCCACATGTTGCCCGGCTCGATCCGCACTTCCAGCCCGCGCCCGGTCGCGCGCCAACAGTCGCGATGCTCGCGCACCCACGACCAGCCCTCGCCCAGCTTGCCGTCGAAATCGTCCTGGAACAACGCGTCGTCCGCGTGGCAGCTTGCGACGACGAGGATCATGAGCGTGAGGAGTGGCCCGATTGCGGCACAAGCCGCGCGGGGTTTATTCGTGCTGCTATCCAACAATGTTGTCACGACTGGCGCAAACTTTCGTCGCCGTCCCCGCCCTCGCAAGCGTAATCCCAATCGAAGACCGTCGAAACGACGACGATCCTGTTTCGTTCGTTTGCAGTGGGACCGCCCTAAGTCACTTTAAGAATTATTTTCCAACGATCGCATCGAATTCCTTGTCCACGAACGCAGCTAACGTTTCGGTGCTGACGTTGCCGGTGCTGGCAAGGTCGGTGAGACAATGGAGGACTTTCCTTTCATCGTCGGCGCTGAGGATGAGCACGCCGTCGTAGGCGCCCATCGTCCAATATTGGCCTTCAATTTTCACGCCGGCCCGGGCGGCGGCTTCGTCGAACGCGTGCGCGCGCGCTGTGGATTTCCTGATGTCCTTGGCGCCCTGCGCGGTGAATTTGATCAGACTGATGTAACGTGCCATAGGGTGGTCCTTTCGTGATTGAGAGGTTTATCTCAGTTTTGACTGCCTGGTTCTATTCCATACTCCAGGGGTCCCGGTTATTCTTTAGCATTCCTTGCGCCTTGGTCAACCCGAAGCCGTGCACAGGGGACTTCACCCAGGGTGAGTTCAAGAATCGTCGCAAGAGCCGTAGCCGCCGAGGTTACGAGGCGGAAGTGTTTTTCGCGCCAAAATCCGCCTCCTCACGTCGGCGGCTACCATTCTTGAACTCACCCTCGGACTTCACCGCCTGGCGGCCTGCTCCGGCGGCACCTGGAACGCCCGCGCGCGGAAGAGGAAGTCCACGATATTCCCTTCGTGCGGCTGGAGCCAGTTCAGTTGAGTCGTCGGGATCGGGCCGAGATTGAGGCGATCGATGTTGGTCGCGTCGAGGAGCCGGCGTTCCCATTTTTTGTCGCTGGTGATGGCGGTGCAGACGAGGGTCGGCCCGATCTTATCGATCATCTCGGCCTGCGAACATTGCACCACGGTCACGTACGGGAACATGTACTCGGTCCGGGCAATCCTGCGTTCCGGCGCGTCGCACTGGATCACCCAGGGACGGAGATAGGCGCAGCGTTCCTTCTCGACCAGGCGGGAGCCGAACCGGGCGGTCATATCGGTCACGCCGTCCTCCTTCATCTTGTCGAGGATGGAAGCGTGGATCGCCTGGGCCTGGCCTGCCACAGTGAACGCAGCGAGGCCGGCGCCGGGATCGTCGGGCGGTCGGGCGTCGATGGGTCCGAGTCGCTCGGCCAGCGCCTGGGCGATTTCTTTGGTGTGACGCGAGGCCCAGACGCCGGAACAGTTGATGCAACCGCGGCCGCTGTTCAGATAGACGCTGTCCACCATCAGGTCGAGATACTTTTCCCATTGGTCCACGACGTCGTCGCCCAGCAGGATTTTGCTGAAGCCGGGGCCGTGAACCTGCACGCGCGGGTTGCCGTGATAGCGTTGCACGGTCTCCGTGCTGCCGAAAATTTTAACGCGCGGACAGCGGTTCACTACTTCGGCGCCCATTTCGCCGCCGCCCGGATAGATGCTGATGGCTTCGCGCGGGACGCCCGCCTGGAAAAAGGCTGCGGCCATGCGATAGGGAGTCCAGGGCTCCTGCGGACCGGGCTTGAGCACGAGGCCGATTTGCATCGGGATGACCGGCAACCAGAGGGTGTGCACGCCGGGGGAGTTGGACGGCAGGACCAGGCCGAGCACCGGCGACTGCGCCTGGTAACTGACGATGACCCCGCGCGATTCCATGCCGTAACCGCGCGTGAGCGTCTCCAGGTCGAGGCCGCGCGTGAGGCAGTCGAGGATGCGCTCCATGTTGGAGAGCACGAAATGGTTTTTCGACATGTTGGCCCTGCACATGTGTTCGGGCAGGCCGGTCGAGGCGGACTGCTGGCGTGCGAAATCGGCGGGCGATTGCTCGCCGTCGCCCATCGGCAACGTGGCGTCCTGGTACAGTTCGCCCGCCTTTTTCATTATATCCACCAGTTGACGAATCGGGATTTCCTGGAGCGCGTCGCGGGCGTGTTGCGACTTTTTCATGTCTTTGGCGAGCAGGCCGGGATTGGCCTGGCTGACCTGCGCGAGGGTTTCGCCGGTGACGAAGTGGACCACCTTGTCGAGTTCGAGGCTTTCGTAAGGTTGCCCCCAACGGAGGACGGGAATCTTGACCATAATATTTGTCCGAATACTGTTTCTGGCGACTGTGGCCAGTGATGACATTGGTCACATTGGGACGAGCAGGGGCAAGAAAATTCTTCTTGGAATCCATCAGACTGAATGCCTGTTCCCGGGGATGGGCCAGGATTCGTTTTGCTTGCTTTTGTCCACGCGTTCGGCCATGATCCCGTGGCGCTGGGGGGCGCGGAAAGTAATGATGCCGGCCGCAGAAACAATTTTTGACAATGGCACGAAGCTGAAACCGCCACATCACAGAGTTCCGAAATGAACCCAATTTCCATATTGATCGTGGAAAGCAACCCGAGCTTATTGGGAATCGAGACCTTCTTTTTCCAGAAGCACTGTCACTCGGAGACCGTGGTGGTGGGCACAGCCGCACGAGGCGAGGAGGCGCTGGCGCAAGCAAAAGTCTTGCGTCCTGACGCTGTCCTGTTCGATCTTTCCGTTTGCGGATGCGACGGATCGGCGATGATAGGGGCGCTCAAGAAGGCTCTGCCGGAGACCGCGATCGTCGCGCGGAGCTTGTGGGAAGAAGACGTTGACCGCGAGGCGTTGGTGGCGGCAGGCGTTGATGCAATAGTTTCGAAATTTGCCTCGCCGACTGAGTTATTGCCGGTCATAAGGCGCGCCTGTGAAAACCGTCTGAACCGGTGCGCGCAGGAATCCGCCGCGGCATTGCCGTCGTTAAACTATCGAGTCCTGGAGAAACCGCTTATGAACAAACACGGAAAACCGATCACTATATTGATGGCCGACGACGAGGCCACCGACTGTCTGTTGGTCAAGTCGGCTGTGGAGAGAGCCCATCTGCACAACGAACTGCGTTTCGTGGAAAACGGCGTGGAGTTGATGGATTACCTGCATCGGCGCGGCAAATACTCCAAGGCGTCGGAAGCGCCGCGTCCGGGCCTGATCCTGCTGGATCTGAACATGCCCCGCAAGGACGGGCGCGAGGCGCTGGCGGAAATCAAAGCCGACCCCGAATTGCGCTGCATCCCCGTGGTGGTGATGACGGCGTCCAAGGCGGATGAAGATTTTTGGCGCGCCCGCAATCTGGGGGCGGACATGTACCTGGTGAAACCGGTGACCTTTGAAACGCTGTTGAATGTCGCCAAATCGCTGGGACGCTACTGGTTTGAGATCGTCGAAATGCCGCAATCGACCGCCTCTTCGGCCAGTTCAGCGGACCAAATAATCCGGGTTGCCTAAATCCATTTATACGCTATGCTGGGCGGAGGTTCGGCGCCGCGCTACCTGAGGGGTGGTCGCGCGCATGTCCGTCAGCGCCGTTGGGTCAACGCTCACTTGATCGTCGAGCGTCTGTCTGTTCCAGTCACACTTTGACCCGCCGCGTCCGTCAAGACGATCTGCCGCATCGCCGGTCGTTTAAGTCCTGAACCGAGAAACTTATGAACAGCAAATTCATCCTGCTGGTGGAAGACAATCCCGACGATGAACTCCTGGTGGTGCGCGCCTTGAGGAAGAATCAAATCTGGAACGACGTGGAGGTGGTGCGCGACGGCGTGGCGGCGCTCGACTTTCTGTTCGCCACCGGCCCCTGCTGCGGGCGGGACGCGGGGGATTTGCCGGCCCTGGTGTTGCTCGACCTGAGACTGCCGCGCATGCATGGCTTCCAGGTGTTGCGGCGCATTCGCGCCGACCGCCGGACCCAGGACCTGCCCGTCATCATCATCACCGCCTCCTGGGAAGTGGAGGACATCCTGAACGGCTATAGCTTGCGGGCCGACGGCTATGTGTGCAAAGCGGTCAACTTCGAAAAATTTGTCAATGCCTTGAGTCATTTGGGATTGGAAGGACTGCTCGCGGACGAGCCGATTCCCAGCAGGACCAAGGGAGCGAAGAAGGAAGAATCGGCCGTGCACATGAACGACTGAGCCGCTTCGGAATGCCGAAGGGGCGAAGTCGCTTGGCTCACAAGTTTTCTTGGTCTTCCGGCTTCCCTGTGCTTCACTGCCGCAGCGTTTTTCTGCGGCGATGATAATCGAACCCTCCAGTTTGGACGAGCTAAAGGAGATTCTGACGTCGGCCAACACGGGCGGCAAAAAAATCACTGGCATCCATTTGGACAGGCTGAACCGCGTCGTGGCGCACGCGCCCGCGGACATGACGGTGACCGTCGAGGCTGGCATCGCGTTGGCCCGGTTGCAGGCGGAATTGGCCCGGGAACGCCAGTGGCTGCCGGTTGACCCGCCCAATCCGGAACACCTGACCATCGGCGCCCTGCTCGCGACCAACGCCAGCGGACCCCGGCGGTTTGGCCACGGCCCCATTCGCGATCACCTCATCGGCATCAAGGTGGTGTTGGCCGACGGGCGGATCATTAAATCGGGCGGCCGGGTTGTGAAGAACGTGGCGGGCTACGACCTCGCCAAACTGTTCGTCGGCAATCACGGCAGCTTGGGCGTCATCGTCGAAGCCACTTTCAAACTCCGACCCCTGCCGGAGGCCGAGCAGTTTGTCCAGGCGCCCTGTGAGCGGTGGGAATACTGCGATCGAATGATTGACGCAGTTTTGGAAAGCGAGCTGACGCCTGTGGTCCTCGACCTCCATAATGCTCCATCCCGCGGCACGCCTCACGGCTCAGTTGGCGCGCTCGTCCTGGGCATCGCCGGCTCGCCGGAAGAAGTCGCATGGCAACGGGCCAGGGCGAACGAACTGGGTTGGCAGGAGACGGCGACGCTCGATTACGAGAAGGACTTTTGGAACGATTCACCCCGGCCCCGTTGCATTTCGGTATTGCCTTCCCGTGTGGTTGAAACCATCCGGGGACTGGGAGAGGTTCCGTTTGTCGCCCGGGCAGGCAACGGCGTGATTTATTATCGCGGCGGCCCGCAGCCGGCGAAAAACGAACTGCCGGTCAAATTGATGCGCCGGGTGAAAGAGGCGTTCGATCCGAACCACGTTTTGCCCGATTTGCCTCGGTGAATTCACCTCTGCCCATCGTCGGTCCCACGACTTCGCCCCGCGGCCCGGCGGAACTGTTCCTCGACTACGACAAATCGCTGGCCTGTGTCCATTGCGGATTGTGTCTGGCGTCCTGCCCCACCTATCTGGAAACCGGAAACGAAAACGACTCGCCCCGCGGACGCATTTACCTCATGCGCGCCGTCCAGGACGGCCGGTTGCCGCTGGGCGACACCGCCGTGCGGCACATCGATCTGTGCCTGGGCTGCCGCGCTTGCGAGGCGGTTTGCCCCAGCGGGGTGCAATACGGCGAACTGCTCGAACACACGCGCGACCATATCGAGCGGCATTACCGGCGGTCGCCGTTTCAAAATTTTCTCCGCCGCGTGGCCATCGAAAAGGTTTTTCCGTTCCCGCACCGCCTGAAACTCGCGCTGCTGCCGGCAAGGATCATTCGCGCGCTTCACGCGGAAAAACTGTTGCCGGGCTTCGCCCGTGAAGCGCTGGCGCTCATCCCGCCATCAACGAAGCAGGTCTCGTTGCCCGAATTTTGTCCCGCGAAACCACGCACTCCCGGCGACTCAGAGGAGGCGAGCCGAGCTTTCGCCCGCACCCGTAACGGTTTTCGTCCCGGGAGGGGTCAGGAGTGGGTCTCCTCAGAGGCAGGCGCGCCGCGCGGTCGCGTCGGTTTTGTGAGCGGCTGCGTGATGAGCGTGCTGTATGGCGAGACCAACGCAAACAGTGTCCGTCTCCTCAACCGGGCTGGCTACGACGTGGTGACGCCGCCGGCGCAAGGCTGCTGCGGCGCGCTCTACGCCCACGGTGGCAATCTCGAATCTGCGCGCGCCTGCGCGCGGCGCAATATCGAACTCTTCGAGTCACACGAACTGGACGCCATCATCATCAACGCCGCCGGCTGCGGTTCCACGCTCAAGGAATACGGGCACTTGCTCCGTGACGATCCCCGATGGGCCGTGCGCGCAAGAAAATTCAGCGCCAGGGTCAAAGACCTGACCGAGTTTCTGACCAACGACCCGACCTTCGCATCGCTGCGCATTCCCCGCTCCACGTTGCGCGTCACGTATCACGACGCCTGTCATCTCGCGCATCCGCAGCGCATCACAAAAGAGCCGCGCGAACTGGTGGGGGTCGTCGCGGGAAGCAACTTTGTTGAGTTGCCGGAGTCGGATGTCTGCTGCGGGAGCGCCGGCAGTTACAACCTGACCGAACCGGAAATGGCGGAACGACTGCGGCGCCGGAAGGTCGAAAACATTTTGCAGACCGGCGCGCAGATCGTTGTCACGACCAACCCCGGTTGCATCCTGCAAATCCGCGCCGGTCTGAAAAAGGCGGGCGCGAACATCGCAGTGTTACATATCGCTGATTTTCTGGCGCGTGCGCTCGACGAAAACGCTGGGCGGTAAAAACAGGTTGGAACCCGATCAGCGGGTCAACGGATTACGGTTTGTGCAAGCGGAAGTAGCGTTCCTGCGGGTCGGCGGGAACCGTAACCTCCAGACGACCATTATTGGTTGTCTGTTTTTCGCTTGCCGACAGCCAGTTCGTCGAGTTCAGATTCGTGTTGGATTCGAGAACGAATCCAGTCGATGGGAAGGGCCAGGAAATAGTGAACGTATCGTTGCTGCGCACAATGGCGAGGTCAATGCCGGCGGAGACGCAGGTGTTCAACAGCACCGAGACGGTGCCTTCAGAAAAAAAGTTCGCGACGGCGAGGTCAGGCTTGCTGTCGCCATTGAAATCGCTGACTGCCACGAAATAAGGTTCGTTTCCCGCGGCGAAGGTGACGGGAGCCTGGAGGGTGCCATGGCCATTGCCCAACAGCACCGAGACGTTGCCATTGTGGCTGGCAACGGCCATGTCGGGCCTGCCGTCGCCGTTGAAGTCGCCTACCGCCAGGGAAAAAGGACTCAAACCTGCGCCGTAATCCACCTTGAGATGGAAGGTGCCATCACCATTGCCGAGCAGCACTGAGACACTGCCATTCGTGTAATAGGTGAAGTTGGTGGCCATGCCGGCGTTGGCCACGGCGAGGTCCGGCTTGCCATCGCCGTTGAAGTCACCTACGGCCACGGAAGAAGGACCGATTCCCGCGTCATAATTGACGGCCGATTGAAATGTTCCATCGCCGTTGCCCAGCAGCACGGAGATGTTCGTGCCCGGGGCATTGGCAAAGCCCTGGTTGGCGACGACGAGGTCGGCTTTTCCATCGCCGTTGAAGTCGTTCGCGGTAACCGAAGCAGCCAGAGTTCCCGTCCCGTAACTAACAGCAGATTGAAACGTGCCATCGCCATTGCCCAACAGCACCGAGACGCCACCGCTGAATGGACCAGTGGCTACGGCGAGATCAAGCTTGCCGTCACCATTGAGGTCCTTCACTTCGACCGAAGCAGGCGCCACCACGGCGTAGTTGACAGCGGCCTGGAAGGTGCCGTCGCCGTTACCTAACAAGGCCGAGACATTACCGGAGCCGTTGTTTGCCGAAACGAGGTCAAGCTTGCCATCACCATTGAAATCGCCCACCGCCACAGAAGAAGGCAGCGATCCAACTCCGTAACCCACAGCCGGTCCAAAGGCGCCATTGCCGTTGCCCAAAATTACCGTGATCTTGCCAGAGCTATAGTTGGCCACGGCAAGATCAGGCTTGCCGTCGCCGTTGAAGTCCGCGACCGCCGCAGAAACAGGACTTATTCCAGCGTCGAAGTTGACGGCCGCCCGGAGCGTGCCGTCGCCCTGGGCCAACAAGACGCAGACAGTGCCGGAGCCCGCGTCGGCCACCGCGAGGTCGGGCTTGCCGTCATTGTTGAAATCGCCCGCCGTCACGTGGTTGGGATGGTTTCCCGCGCCGTAGTTGATGACCGTTTGGAAAGTGCCATCGCCGTTGCCTGAAAGGAATGAGATACCGACGTCGGTGGCCGCAGCCAAATCGAGCTTGCCGTCGCCGTTGAAATCACCCGCTGTAACGGCGTAAGGAAACGATCCCACGACGTAGTGGACCGCTGGTTGGAAAGTTCCCTCGCCATTGCCCAACAGGACTGAGATATTGTCCGAGCTGGAAGGGACTGCGGTCGTGGCCACGGCCAGGTCGGCTTTACCATCACCGTTGAAGTCGCCCGCCACCACCGAAGAAGCTGACACTCCTGCGGCATAATTGACGGCGGCCTGGAAGGTGCCATTGCCATTGCCCAACAGCACCGAGACACCCCCGCTGCTGGTCACGGCCAGGTCGGGCTTGCTGTCGCCGTTGAAGTCGGCTACCGCGACGGAACCTGCCGCAGGTCCATAGCTGACGGCCGCCTGAAAAGTGCCATCGCCGTTGCCCAATAGCACGGAGACACCGCTGGAGTTCGCCACGGCCAGGTCAACTTTACCGTCGCCGTTCAAGTCACTGATCGCCAGAACTCCTGCTGCCGCAAACGGAGGAGCAGGGGTCCCTCCCACGCCATAGCTGACGGCGGTTTGGAACATCCCGTCGCCGTTACCGAGCAACACCACAACGTTGGTGGAGCCGTAATTAGCCACAGCCAGGTCGGGCTTGCCATCGCCGTTGAAGTCAGCCACCGCCACGGATTGAGGATTGGGTCCCACGGCAATTTTGGCGGCCGATTGGAAGGTCCCGTCGCCATTGCCCAAAAGAACCGAGACGGAGCCGCTCACTGGCGGGGAACAAGCGGTGCAGCCGTAGTTATCCACGGCCAGATCGAGCTTGCCGTCGCCGTTGAAATCGCCCGTCGCCACTGAAAAAGGCTTCGCTTCCGCACCCACATCGAACGTGCGTCCCGCCGCGAAGCTGGGCGCGGGACAGCCGCCGGCTTGAGCGGGTCCGCTGTGCAACAAATTACTCACCAGGACGGCAGAAGTCATGACTGTCTGAGGTAAAGTTAAAGTTTTCATTCCGGCTATTTCTTGTCCTGATTGATCATCACGATCTTTTGCCAGATCTTGCGCGCCAGGCCGGTTGTCAGGTCTTCGATTTCATCCACGGCCGAGAGCGCCACCGGGTCGTTGAACCGCTGCACGTAAAGGGCGGCAACCTTGCCGATCAATGAGAGCATCTCGCTACAATAATCGAGGTAACGCGACATTTCGAACGCGGTCATCGTCCGCTTGGGCGACGACCGCGTCGCGGGCCCGCCGCTGAGGATGATTTCCGGGTCCTTGGTCAACTGGTGCATGTCGATGATGTGCGCCAGGGAGCGCAGTTCATGGATCGCCTTGAGCGCGCGCTGCCGTTTGATCCGGCCTTCCAGCGTCACCAGGAAGAAGATTGCGATGCCGACGAAGACGATGTCATTGATCCCCGCGTCCACGGCCTGCACGAAATCCGCGAAGCTCTCCCACATCTTGGTGACGTTCAAGTGGACCAGGGCCAGCGATATGATGGCCGCGAGGAGCGCCACCAACAGCCCTATGCCGAAGCGGAGCGGCAATAGCGGCCGGGCGATCCAATCCGCCCGAGCGGCGGCTTCATCGCCGATCTTCTGGAGTTCTTCCGCCACCTTGCCCAGGCCGGAACCGGGGAAGCGTTCCTGAATCCGGTCGCGCAGTTGGGCGATCGTCCTGATGATGTGCTCCGGATTCAGGCTGCGATACATTATCGGCAGAAGATATTGATTTGCGGAGCCAAGGGCAAGTTGCGGCGAGGCCCGGCGTTCGGGCGCATCTTGATACACCCACCATCGCCGAAGTGGTCCCTGCCCTGCGGGGCACGAGCGGGGAAAGGGCTGGGGCGGGACTGGGGAGAGGGGCTCGTTCCATCGAATTGTCGCCCTCTTTTGAAATCCCCTCTCCCTGGCCCCTCCCTGGCCCTCTCCCCACTCCTCCGTCGTGGGGGAGAGGGAATCGCCGCCGGCTTGGTGGTCGTATCAAATGCGCAACACCCGCGGCGGGTCTGCCTTCAACACCTGACGGAAGACCGGCATTCCGCTAAAGCTTTTTGATTTCGGCCCACATCGGCTGCAAGTCGGGGTCGGACAACGCCATTTTTTGGATGTCTTGCCTGCCTCGGATCTTGATCGCCCGGGCGAGCCATTGCCGGGCCTCTTCCAAATCGCCAAGCTGGCAGGCGTAACAGGCCAGGTTGTAAGGAATCGTGCCGTCGGCGCAAAATTTTTCGGCAACCGGCAGCAGTTGGTTCCGCGCTTCGCGGGTCAGTTTCATCTCGTGCAGGCTGTAGGATTGATTGATCCAGCCGGCGGGACTGTGCGGCGCCACTTCAATGAGCCGGCGCGCCACTTCGAGCGCCGGCAGCCAATGCTTTTCCGCCGCGCAAATCCGCCATTCCTCCTCCAAAACGCGCGGATGGTCCCGGTTGCCCGCCGAAATCCGCCGCAGTTCCGCGCGGGCCTCGGCAAAATTTCCCAGGTCGCACCAGCCGGTGGCGGCACTCAGATAATGGCTGTCGGGCGGCGTCAGTTCTTCCATGGTTCGGCCTTCATTCTTTTTCGGGTTTGGCAAAAGGCAAGAGATAACGCAAAACAACCCGGCATGAAGAATTCGACCCCCTTTTCAACCCGGCAGATGCGTTCGCTCGGGCACTGTGTTGCTCCTCTTCGCCGGCGCGCCCTGATGTTCCTGCTGTTGTGTCTGCCGTTGCGCAGTCCGGCTGCGCCATCAACGAACGCGGCCAAACCACCGGAAACGCTCGCCGGGCTTCAGGCGCGCGTCAACGAGCACCTGGCCCAACCCCGTTTTGCGGCGGCGCTTTGGGGAATAAAAATCGTTTCACTCGACTCCGGAAAATCGCTCCTCGAACTCAATGCGGGAAAATTGTGCAAGCCTGCCTCGAACGCCAAGCTGTTCACCGGCGCGCTCGCGCTGGATCGGCTCGGCCCGGACTATCGGATCAAGACTTCATTTTACGCGACCGCCAAACCCGGCCCGGACGGAGTGCTGCCGGGCGAGTTGATCGTTTACGGCCGCGGCGATCCTTCGCTGGCCGCGCGATTCAACAACGGCGACTATGGCAAATCCCTCGAGCCGGCGGTGGCGGCGCTGGTCGCGGCCGGCGTCAAGCGGATCGAAGGCGATCTCATCGGCGACGAGAGCTATTTTCGCGGGCCGCCCTTGGGCTCGAGTTGGACCTGGGACGACCTGCAGAATTACTACGGCGCGGAAGTGTCCGCCCTGACCCAGGAGGACAACGTGGTTGACCTGGTTTTTCAGGCGGCGGCGAAAACGGGTGAATCCTGTCTCCTCGTCAAAAAGCCGGAGACCGGGTTCCTCACCTTCATCAATAACGCCAAAACCGTGGACAAACGCGGCAAGCGGGAAATCATGCTCTACCGGCCGACCGGCGAGAATATTGTTTATGTCTCCGGTCAACTGCCCCTGGGCACCAACACCACGGATGCCGTGAGCGTGCATCATCCGGCGCTGTGGTTTGTCACGCGCTTGAGGGAGGCGTTGGCAACACGCGGCGTCACCGTGAAGGGTGGGCTTCGTTCCGTAAACTGGCTGGATCGCGATGCGCGGCCCCTGGATTCGGCCAGGCTGGTGGAAATTGCTTCCGTCGAATCGCGTCCGCTGTCGGAAATCGTGGCAAAAATGATGAAGCCATCGCAAAATCTCTACGCCCAATTGCTGCTCCTGCAGGTCGGGGCGCGAAGTCGGAAAACGGACAGCAAGGCGAAAACGACCGAAGAAGCGGGCATTGCCGAGCTGAACCGATTCGCCAAAGAGGCCGGCATCCGGCCGGGGGAACTGCTCTTTGACGAAGGTTCCGGTCTGTCGCGCAGCGCGCTGGTCACCCCGAACGCCCTGGTGCAACTGCTCACCTTCATGAGCCGGCATCGTTGCGCCGACACCTATCGCGAGGCGCTGCCGATTGCCGGGGTCGATGGCTCGCTGCGGAATCGCATGAAAGGGACTGCTGCCGAGGAGAACGTTCATGCCAAAACCGGAACGATTGGCTACGTGCACACGTTGTCCGGTTATGTGACCACGGCGGCCGGCGAGCGGCTGGCATTTTCACTCATGCTGAACAACTACGATTCCGACTCGAAGCATTCGGCGAAGGACGACATCGATGCGATTGCCGTCATGCTTGCCGGGTTCAAAGGGCGCTCGGACAAACCTTAACCGCCGCGCCCTTGCGGTCGAAGGATTGTGCCATAGCTCGGAGCGCAGAACAGTCACCGTGGATCGGAACCGTGAAGCCCCAATCCCGCTCCAAGCAAGGTACAAAATATGTTATAGCTATAACAAAAATTGTACCCATCTTCTCTGAGCCGTTGTTGTTCCGTCGAAAACAAAAAGCCTGTCGGATGAAATCCGAC
>DASPXS010000279.1:0-16205 GCA_035637175.1 Haliangiales bacterium
TCGTGTTCAATCCGTCCACAAATTATGAGTCAAACGCATCCGTTGACCACCACGGCTTTCGATTTGCCCGGCTATCGCATCACGAAATCGTTCGGGGTCGTACGCGGCATCATCGTGCGGTCGCGGTCCATTGTCGGCAACATCGAAAAGGGGTCAGTTCCGCTTATTTATAGTCGTTGCCATTACCGCCGGTTTTGAGTCCAATAATTTTACCACGAACAACTGGTGGTCAGCTTCATCCTTGAAAACGGGTTCGCGACAATTGCCGCGATTCATCAGATAATAAACCGCTCCCGGATATTCCACTCTGAGTCTGAACCGGCGCGTGATTGACCGCAGTCGGACCGGACAACCGAAAGATTGGGCTTCTGCTTGCCACGGGATTCGTGTTCAATCCGTCCACAAATTATGAGTCAAACGCATCCGTTGACCACCACGGCTTTCGATTTGCCCGGCTATCGCATCACGAAATCGTTCGGGGTCGTGCGCGGCATCATCGTACGGTCGCGGTCCATTGTCGGCAACATCGGCGCGGGTATTCAGAGTCTGTTCGGGGGCAACATTTCGCTCTACACAAGCCTTTGCGAGCGGGCGCGCGACGACGCCTTTCGCGAGATGCTGGCGCACGCGGGACAAATGGGCGCCAACGCCATCATCGGCGTGCGCTACGACGCGACGGAAATCGCGGCTGGCATCACCGAGGTGTTGTGCTACGGGACGGCGGTGTTTGTGGAAGTGGGCGCCGGCAGGAGCGAGCCTCTGGATGTTTCCTGAATAAACAAAGGCCGGGTTTGCCGATGGGAAAGCGGAAGCCGGATCAGGATTAAGATTAAGATTAAGATTAAGATTGAGATTGAGATCAGAATCAGGAGTAAGAGCAGGATTGGGAATGTATGGCAGGACACAGCAAATGGGCCAAGGTCAAGCATTTCAAAGGGGCGATTGACGCCAAACGGGCGCGGATTTTCGCCAAGCTCTCGCGCGAGATCGCGGTGGCGGCCAAACTGGGCGGCAGCGATCCCGACCTGAACCCGCGCCTGCGCATGGTGCTGCTGAAGTGCCGCACGGCCAACATGCCTTCGGACAACATCGAGCGCGCCATCAAAAAAGGGGCCGGCGGCGGTGACACGGCGATTTTCGAGGACCTGACTTACGAGATTTACGGTCCGCACGGCGTGGCGCTGCTGGTGGAGTTAAGCACCGACAACCGGAACCGCACGGCGGCGGAGATTCGCAGCCTGTTGACCAAGAATGGCGGCAGCATGGCGACGGCGGGCTCGGTGAGCCGGTTGTTCCAGCGCAAAGGCCAGATCATTGTCCCGCGGGAAGCCGCCAACGAAGACCGTTTGATGGAACTGGCGCTGGAAGCCGGCGCGGAGGATTTTCAGGCGGCGCCGGAAGGGTACGAAATCATTACCGGTGCGGCAAACTTCGAGGCCGTGCACCGGCAGCTTGAAACCAAAGGAATCGTGTGCGCAGCGGCGGAAGTGACCTGGCTCGCGGCGGTGACGGTGCCGGTCAGCGGGGCAGGCGCGCCGGCGGTGAGCCGGCTGATCGAGGCGTTGGAAGAGCACGATGACGTGAAGGAAGTCTATGCCAACGCCGAATTTCCGGGCGGCGCAGGTTGAGGAGATTGCCGCCGTTTGATTTCCCGCATGAACCCAACGACCGATACGCCAGCCGTTCGCGTGCTGCGCCGTTTGTCGCACCTGGTCTATCGTTATCCGCGGCTGGTTTTTTATCCGCAACTCGTTCTGTTCATCGTGTCGATTTTCTACACCGTGGACAAATTGCAATTCGACACCAGCCGTGATGACCTGGTGGGCGCGGAAAAGCAGTACCACAAAAACTATCTGCGCTACAAAAAGGACTTTCTCGCCCAGGACGAACTGGTGGCGGTGGTCGAGAGCGAGGACATGGAGAAGAACCGCCAGTTCGTGGAGCGACTGGGCGATAAGCTGGTTCAGGAAACGAATCTGTTCACGGATGTCATTTACAACAATGACGTCACGATGCTGGGGAACAAAGCGCTGCTGTTTTTCCCGGAAAAGGACCTGAGAGAACTGCTGCAGACGTTGCGCGATTACCGACCGTTCATTCAACAGTTTGTTTTGGCGACCAACCTCAATTCGCTGTTTCGCCTGGTCAATCGGCAGTTTCGCACCGCCAAACGCGAAGAAAACGCGGAGAACGAATCGCTGGTCAAGGCCCTGCCGGCGATGGAACGCATTATCTCCCAGGCCGCGGACAGCCTGCAACGTCCCGGCACGCCGCCCTCACCCGGTCTGACGGCGTTGTTCAACGCAGGCAAGGAGGCCGAGCAGCAAATCTATGTCACGTTCGCAGAGGGGCGCATTTACCTCGTCACCGCCCGGCCCCGGAATGACAGTTTGAACGACCAGGCGGTGCAGCGATTGCGCGAACTGGTATCGCAAACGAAGGCCGAAGTGCCCGGAATCAACGTGGGCATCACCGGTGAACCGGTCCTGGAATACGATGAAATGGCGCAGTCCAAGCACGACACGACCGTAGCCACGATTGTGTCATTGGTCCTGGTCGCGCTTATCTTTATCTACGGCTACAGCGAGTCGGGGCGCCCCATCAAAGCGACGATTTGTCTGATCGTGGGGCTGGCCTACACGATGGCGTTTACCACGCTGGTGGTGGGCCACCTGAACATTCTCACCATCACGTTTCTGCCGATGCTCATCGGATTGGCGATCGATTTCGGTGTGCACCTGGTCACGCGCTACGAGGAGGAGTTGCGACAGGGCAAAGCCGAGCAGCAGGCGTTGGAAAAAGCAATGGTCTATACCGGGCAGGGGATTTTCACCGGATGCTTCACCACCGCCGGGGCGTTTCTGGCCATGTGGTTCACGGATTTCAAGGGCATTCAGGAAATGGGCATCATCAGCGGCGGCGGGTTGTTGATCTGTCTCATCCCGATGATGACGCTGCTGCCGGTATTGTTGTTGCGCGGAAGACAAAACGTCCTCGACCACACGTTTCCGCAGGAAATCGAAAAGCGGGCGCGCCTGGAAAAATTGTGGCTCGAGCGTCCGCTGTTGGTCAGCGGCATCACCCTGGGATTGTGCCTGGTGTCGCTGGCCAAGGCCGGTCGCGTGCCGTTTGATTACAACCTGCTGCACATGCAGTCGAAGAATTTGCCGGCCGTGGTGCTCGAGCAGAAGCTGCTCGATTCAGCCAAACAATCGGTGCTCTACTGCGGGGTGATCGCCAGGTCGCTTGCGGAGGCGCTGGCGCTGGAGGCCCGGATCACGAACCTTCCCGCGGTCGCGAGCGTCGATTCGATGGCCCGGTATTTGAGCGAAGACCAGACACGCAAACTGGGTCTGGTGGGCGAAGTCAAGAAGGAGGTGGCGCCGATTCGATTTGCGGATATGGATACCGATCCGGTGAACGTTGCGGAGTTGAGCAGCACGTTGTGGTATCTTCAGGGCTACGTCGGCTTTGCCACGAGTGACATCCAAAAGGAAAACAATGGTTCCGGAACAGAAAAGAACAAAGAAGTGCTCGATGATTTCAAATCATTGGACCGGGCGATCACCCAACTGCGGAGGTGGATGTTGGAGGACCGGCCGCTGGCCGCAAAGAAACTGACGGCGTTTCAGCAGGCCTTGTTCAGCGACATCCGGGAAACATTCGAGGCGCTGAGGCACCAGGACAACAGCGGCCCGTTGCGGGCGGAAGATTTGCCGCCGGCGTTGCGGCATCGTTTTGTGAGCAAATCGGGCGAGCTCTATCTGCTGCAGGTTTATCCCAAAGAAGACGTCTGGCAGCGCGACAAACAGGAGGAATTTGTCAGGGAACTGCAAACCGTCGATGCGAACGTCACCGGGACCCCGGTTCAACTTTATTATTACACGACTCTGCTGAAAGAGAGCTACGTGCAGGCCGCCTGGTATTCCCTGGCAGCCATTGCCTTTCTGGTGTTCATCCATTTCCGCTCACTGACGTGCGTGATCCTGGCGCTGCTCCCGGTCGGCGTCGGCACCATCTGGATGGTTGGATTCATGGGCTGGTTCAACGTTTCGTTCAATCCGGCCAACATTATGACGCTCCCGTTGGCCCTCGGCATCGGCGTGACGAGTGGCATTCATATTCTCAATCGCTATGCCGAGGAGCGAAAGCCCAGCATCCTCGCCAAGAGCACCGGCAAAGCGGTCTTCGTGTCGGCGTTGACCACGATTGTCGGCTTCGGCAGTCTCATGCTGGCCCAGCACCAGGGCATCGCCAGTTTGGGATGTGTGATGGCCGTCGGCACCACCACCTGCATGGTTGCGGCGCTGACCTTTCTGCCGGCGATCTTGAACCTCCTGAGCCACCGCGGTTGGGTTTTGGACAACAAAAAACCCAGTGACGACAATGCACAATCGACACTGGGTCGGGAGGAACCGAGGTAAAAACCTCAAGTATGCAAACAACCTAAATAAGCGATGGTTGAAAGTCAAACGTTAATTGGAACAGGACAAAAAACGGTGATTCTTTGTCTTGAGAACCGGGCGCTAACGTTATCGGAAGGAAAGCCCGGCTGTTTCTCTAATAGGGCAGATTGAATGCCGCGCTGAACGCATGCCGCTCATCAGACAGTTGATCGCCGTTGGTCTTTGTGTCGGCATGTTCCTCTCCTCGGCCGGGCGTTCAGCGGAATGGGAGAGCGGGCCGTTGGTTCACGAATTCAAGTTGACTCTGGCCCCCGGTCGGCGGGTGGAGGCCATCGGCCCGCTGCTAAGCTACGAACAGCGCGAGACCCAGACGCAGTGGGCCTTGTCGCCGTTGTTTTCCCACACCTTCGATAAGGGCGCGGACGTGGAGGAGTTTGACCTGGCGTACCCCGTGTTGACTTACGATCGTTTCGGAACTGAATATCGCTTTCAACTCTTCCAGCTCCTCAGTTTCGCGGGTGGGCAAAACCAGCAGGAAAACCTCCAAAAGCGGTTTACTTTGTTTCCCATTTATTTCCAGCAACGTTCCCCGGATCCCGACCTGAACTACACAGCCGTCGTCCCGATCTACGGACGCCTGAAGAACCGGCTTTTCCGGGACGAGATTCGTTTCATTTTGTTTCCGATTTATGGCCAGTCCCGCAAAAAAGACGTCGTGACGGACAACTTCCTTTATCCATTTTTCCACCTGCGCCATGGCAACGCGCTGCAGGGCTGGCAGTTCTGGCCGCTGACGGGCTACGAACACAAGGACGTGACCACGCGGACCAATGCCGATGGTGAAGTCGAAACGATTGGCGGTCACAAAAAACTTTTCGCGCTCTGGCCGATTTTCTTCAATCAACGGCTCGGTCTCGGCACGGAGAAACCCGAACATCACCAGGCCGTATTGCCGCTCTACAGCTACCTGCGCTCGCCCCAACGGGACTCCACCACGCTGCTCTGGCCGTTCGGCCTGACGGTCACGGACGACCGCGGGAAAAAATATCGCGAAGTGGGCGTGCCCTGGCCGCTGGTTGTCTTCGCCCGCGGGGAAGGGAAGACGGCCAACCGCATCTGGCCGGTGTTCAGCCACGCGAAAACGCCGTTTCTGGAAAGCGATTTTTTTCTCTGGCCGCTCTATAAATACAATCGCGTCCATGCGCCGCCGCTGGACCGCCAGCGGGCGCGAATTCTATTCTTCCTCTACTCGGACCTGATTGAGAAGAACGAGCAGACCGGGACCGCCCTGCAACGCACCGACCTCTGGCCGCTGTTCACCGCGAAGCGAGATCACGACGGCAACGAACGTCTGCAACTGCTTGCGCCGCTGGAACCGCTGTTGCCCAACAACAAGAGCATCGAACGAAATTATTCGCCGCTCTGGTCCCTCTGGCGCGCCGAAAAAAATGCCCGGACCGGCGTGGCCAGCCAATCCTTTCTGTGGAACCTGTATCGGCGCGACATCACGCCGGAGACGAGAAAGTGCTCGCTCTTGTTCGGGATTTTTCAGTATCAATCCCGCTCGGAAGGCAAACGGCTGCGGCTGTTTTTTATTCCGGTGCTGACGGCCAAAAAAACGACGCTGGCGCGGCCAGTGCGTTGAACGACTATGTTTCAGAACATCGGCGAAATGATGGTTCTTTTCTGGCGCACTGCGCAGGCGCTGCCGCTGGTCTGGCGCCAGCGGCAAAAGGTGTACGACCAGTTGTTCGAGATCGGGAACGCCAGCCTGCTGATGGCCTGCATCCTGTCGCTGTTCATCGGCGGCGTCCTCGCGTTGCAAACCGGTCCCGTGCTGGCCGAACGGGGTCTGGCCAGTTTCATTGGCGGGATCGTCGGCGTCTCGATCTGCAAGGAACTGGCGCCCGTGATGATGTCCATCTTGATCGCCGGCCGCATCGGCTCGGCCATGGCGGCGGAGATCGGTTCGATGCGCGTCTATCAGGAAATTGACGCCTTGCGCACCATGAACATCAATCCGGTCCATTACCTGGTCCTCCCGCGGCTGGTGGCGATCAGTTGCGCGTTGCCCCTGCTGGTGATCTTTGCCATCATGATCGGCTGGATGGGCGGCGCGCTCGTCTCCGTGTACAACCAGCATATCGGGCTCAGCTTTCAGGCGTACTTCAACAACCTCCGGGACGTGGTGAACTTCGGGAAAGTCGTCAACGGACTGCTCAAGAGTTTTATCTTCGCGCTCGTGATCGGAGTGGTTTCCTGTCATCAGGGGCTCCAGACCCTCGGTGGCCCGCGGGGCATCGGCCGCTCGGTGACCAAGGCCGTGGTCAATTCCATCGTGCTTATCCTGATCCTCGACTACTTTGTGACGCGGTTGTTTATGTATTTCGAGTGATGAACACCCCGAACCCTACGCGACAGGGTGTCCGCGTCGAGGTGCGCGGACTGCGCCGCAGTTTTGACGGCCAACCGGTGCTCAAGGGACTGAATTTTGAAGTGGACCGCGGCGAGATTTTTGTGGTGATGGGACCCAGCGGCGGCGGCAAAAGCGTTTTACTCAAACACATCATCGGCCTCGAGACGCCGGACGAAGGCGAGATTCTGGTTGAAGGCGAGTCCATTCAATCGCCCGGGGTGATGGACAAATACCGGATGGCCATGGTGTTCCAGTCCGGCGCCCTGCTCAATTCTCTGACGGTCGGCGAGAACGTGGGGCTTTATCTTACGGAACATCGCCTCAAACCGCCGGGCGAAATCGCGCGCATCGTTTCCGAAAAGCTCGAGCTTGTGGGGCTCAAGGGCCAGGAGAACCGTTTCCCCGGCGACCTTTCCGGCGGTATGAAAAAGCGCGTTGCCATCGCCCGCGCCCTGGTCATCGAACCACAATTGCTGCTCTATGACGAGCCGACCAGCGAACTCGACCCGCTCATCGCCGTGACCATTGGCGATGAAATTCTCCGTTTGAACCGGCGGATTCATGTCACTTCGATCGTGGTAACGCACGACCGCGACCTGGCCTTTGGCATCGCCGACCGCATCGCCCTGCTGGCCGACGGCCAAATCCTCGCGGTGGGCAAACCCGCAGAAGTCCGGAACAACCCGCATCCGGAGGTCCAGAAGTTTTTAACCGCAGACTTTAACCACAAGCAAGAAAGGACACCGTAATGAAAAACACGCTCGAAACCCGGCTGGGAATCTTCTTTGCCCTCGCGTTGATTGCCGCGGTTCTGATTATGGAAATGATCGGCAGCTTCGACTTCTTCAAACATGGCATCCGCATCCATGCCCGGTTCAAAACCGTCCAGGAACTCAAAGAAGGCGATCCGGTCAAAATGGCCGGGGTGCAAATCGGCCGCGTTGAGAAAATCGGCCTCATGGAAAACGCGGTGGATGTAACCATGAAATTAAACAAGCCGGAGAACGTAAAGACCGACAGCAAAGCGACCGTCAAATTTGCCGGGTTGATGGGACAGAATTTTGTCGCGCTCACCTTCGGCACAACGGCCGCCCCCAAGGCGGACAATGGCACGCTCCTCATCGGCGAAGAACAACCGGACCTCAGCGCCATCCTGGGCAAACTCGATGACGTCGCTATCGGCATCAAAAAAGTCACCGATAGCCTGTCCGGCGACAGCATTCAAAACCTGCTGGGACCCTTTACCGATTTTCTCAAGGAAAACAGCCCCCGCCTTACCGCCATTCTCGGCAACATGAAAACCATCTCCACACAGATTGTCGAAGGCAAAGGCACCGTCGGCAAACTGATCAACGAGGACGCGCTCTACAACTCGGCGCTGGCCGCCGTCACGAATTTCAACGACACCGCCTCGGACATCAAACGAGCCGTCGCCCAGGCACAGACGGTGGTGGCGGAAATCAACGAAGGCAAAGGTACGATCGGCAAACTGGCCAAGGACGATTCGCTCTACCGGGAAACCACCACGGCAATGACGAACCTGAAGGAAATCTTCCAGAAAATCAATCAGGGCCAGGGCTCGGTCGGCAAGTTGCTCAATGACGAAAGCCTCTACAAGAACGCGAAACTCTCGCTGCAGAAACTGGACAAGGCAACCGAAGGATTGGAAGACCAGGGACCGTTGAGCGTGCTCGGCATCGCCGTCAACAGCTTGTTTTAAACGCTCGTTTCAATGCCGCGTTGGAAGTCGAATGTTGGATGTTGGATGTTCTGCCATCGCGAAATTTTCGCGAAAATGGAAGAATTATAGTAATTCCGTAGGGCCTGCACTTTAGCCCGAGGCGGTGAACCGACGCGGGCGTCCCGCCGCAGGGCGACCCGTGCGAGTAGCGCATGACCGCCGTGCGCTGCGAAACCACCACCTCGGTATAGCTCACCGTTGCGGCGTCCTCACGGTGCATGCAAGTCGAGTAAGGCCCTCGTTCCGGTTCATGCGAGCGATGAAGGCGACGAAGCCAGTCCAGACCCAAGGTTGAATCCCGGCGCAGCGCTCTGGTGAACGTCTTGTTCCGGGTTTGCTGCGCGCCCGGTTCATCGAAGCCGGACGATATCCACGTGTTGATTCGCCAGGCATGTTCGACGCGCGCCAAGTGGTTTCGGTTCCATCGCCATTCAACAACTTCGTTCGCGCCGGGAAAAATGCCGATGAGACGGAAAGGATTGACCCGACAGAGCGACCAGCGGCTCAACGCTTCCTCCAGCACCCTTGCGGAATCGGCGGCGAGCGCGGACCTCACCACGTCGCCGCGGCTTACGGACTTGCCCCTGACCCGCGCCGGCACGGAATACCAGTTGATCAACCCCAGACAGGCGCCGGTGTCGTTGAGACCAATCCAGGTGCCGCCGCCCGGTTCCGACGGGCAAACGACTTCGCACGCGCCAATGCGGCAATTCGCGGGAGGAAGGGCCGTGACGCGGGTCAGCCTCTCATCGCGATTCATGGCGAGCGCATAACCGTCGGGGCGCGGAATAAAGGTTATCGTGCACATGCCGGTTAATCCGCCAGCGGATAGGTTCCGGCCAGCGCGGAACATTCGCGCCATTTGCTCCACAACAGGTTCAACCGGGTGGGCAACCGGCCGCGCCCGCGGTTGGCTGCGCCAATGGCGAAGACGAGTTCCCATTGCCGGAACAAGGTTCGATAGGCGGAAAACAGCGAGTTGCGCGCGTCGTAGATGCTGGTCGCTTCGGAGGCCGCGCCGTTGAGTTCGATGATCTGAAAATTCCCGCCAGGGCGCAATTCCTCTTTCGACGAATAGCGAATGTCGTAGCGCCCGATATAAAAACCCTCGAGCTTCTGCGAAATGGCGTCGAGGCAGCGCTCGAATTCTGCCGACCAAAGCCGCGCGCCGTCCTGGAAGATGCAACCCTGGGCATGGTTGCCGGCCTCGACGAGCTTCACGCGTTCGCCCGCCGCCGGGACCGCGCAGCGACGGTCGCCCAGTCGCTCAAGATATTTTGCCGCGACCAATCGCGCGCGGCGGTCGTTCCAGATCAGTTCCTCAATCGTGCGCTGCCCGTCCCCAACGACCGTCGGGAAAATCTTCTCGGTGATGGCAAAGATGTGTCCGCGCGATTCGTGCGGAAAGCGATAGTAGAAGACACCAACTTCATGCGGGCCGCGGGCGTATCGCTGGACGACCAGGGGAGCGCGCGTCTGCTGCAAATAGGCCGTCGCCTGCTCGCGCGTGCGAATGAGCTTCACGCCGACACCGCGCTGGCCGACGTCCGGTTTCAGGATGAAGGGATAATCCACGTTGTGCCGGTCGCGGATTTCCTCCAGCGCAGCGAGGCGTTGCGCGAAGGTTCCGCCCTCCAGCAAATGCGCCTCGGCGGTGAATTGCGGACTGGTCGCGCTCAATTCGCGCAGCGTTGCGATCTTCGATTCCCCCACAAACCCGCCGGAGAATATGCCGGGGTTTGCCGCGGTGGGCAGGGCAAGACCGCGATAGCGAACGGCCAACCGGAGATAATTCAACACCACCGGCGTATAGAAGAGCCAGGGCGGCCAGAATTCCCAACGCATCCACCGGTCCACGGCGGCCCGCACGCGCCGAGGAAAGTTCCGCCCGAAAATCCTTCCCGAAATCCGGATAAACAGGAGAAGAATCACCGGCACGATGAGCCAACCGCCCACCGTCCATCGGTTCACCCACTGGAACAGTTCCGCGCCGAAGGTCCTGGCCAGGCCGAAAATCGCCACGGTCCAGATGCCGACGGCGATGCCAGTGACGAAAAGAAACCGGCTGAAGGGGAGCCGGAGGAAACCGGCGGCGGCATACGTCGGTAATCGCGTGCCCGGAACGAAACGGCTGCTCAGGAGCAGCCAGGTCCCTTTTTTTGCAAACCATTGCTCGCTGCGTGCAATGGCGGCAGGATCGAGGAATCTGCGCGCCCAGGAATGTCGGAGCACAGGGCGACCTGCTCCGCGCGCAATCCCATAGAGCAAGGCGTCGCCCAGCCAGATCCCGAAGAAACAACCAAAGAACCCGGCCAGCCACGGGATGCGGCCTGTGGCCGCCAACAACGCGGCGCTGACGGTGGGAACGTCTTCCTGAACGAAAGTCAGCAGCCCCAACGTGAGTGCCTGAGCGGCCGGCCCCCATTCGTTAAAGCCGAGCGGCAACCACATCGGCGCAACGCTGGACATCATGTGTATTGGCGTCCTGCGGGGACGCTTCCGGTTATTGGGGCTTGTTCCACGCCTGATGCGCGACCGTCGAAGGCGCGACACCGAACTGCTCCGGCAGTTTGACCTCCATCAGTCGCGCCATGACCGAGATGAGCGCGTAGTGGTGAATCGCGTGAGCGATGACGTACACCAGTTCTCGCCCGAGGCTCGAAGGCGTGATCGGCGAGTCGCCGTGATCGTAGCTTACTTCGCAGCGGGCGGCGACCAGCGTCTCCAGGGCGCGCGGCGTGAGCTGTTCCAGCGCCGCGCGGGTCTGTCGGGTGAGGATGAGAGCGAAGTCGGTCTGGGTCTCGAGGCGGACATCGCGCTCGCGATGGTCGTAGTCCACCGTATCGGCATCCAATCCGCGCAACAGACTGGTGAAATGGTCGAGACAATGCCGGTAGTGCCCGCCGATGGAAGCGTTGAAGGCCAGCGGGACTTTGCGCGCGTAGATTTCCGCCGGCAAAATCTCAAGCAACTCCTCCCCCTGCGAAAGAATGGCGATGGCCGCCTTCAGAATGCGGCGTCCGTCATCCCTGGAGGTGGTCCGGGGATCCGATGCCTGTCTGGTTGCGGTCGTTTGCTCCGTCATCGCGTTTGTCATAGCCGTCGGGTGCTTCCTACTTGTTGGCCGGGATCGGGCGCCCATTTGAGATTTATGTGCTGAACGCCACCGACAATGAATGCCGGTTCCGTGAGATCGGACACCCCTTGGTGAATCGCAACCGCTCCGCGCCGCGCGGCGTATCGCGAGTCGTTCCGCCGGTCTCCCGTTCCAGTTGCACGCGCAGCGCGGCCTTGGCGCGCGAAAGGCGCGACATGACTGTGCCGATCGGCACGCGGAACGCGTCGGCGATCTGCCGGTGTTGGTGACTTCTGTGGGTGGCTATTCACCGGTGATTCTCCTCCAGTTGGCATCGGCCTTCGCGGTGAGGGTCGCTTCGTCTTTCTCCCAGTCTCTGAGGGCGTCGCCGAAAAGACCTTTGTAGAAAAGAAACCACCTTCCATTGGTCAGTTTGAAATTGTTGGGATCGATATCGACCTTTTCGCCCTTTGCCATCGCCGTCGCGCACCAACCGCCGTAAGCAGGCAGATACTTCCCGGGCGAATCCGTAAAGAGCTTTCTGTTCTGCTCTGTCGCGAAATAGTAGGTCACGCCCTGATGCCAGGCGCCGAGCTCTCTGCGGCCTTTGAATGCCTGGTTCTTCGTGTAGTAGCCGACGGGATCGTAGCCTTTGAGCGCGACTTTTTCCGGACCGAGGTTGTAATGTTGGATGGCGGCGGGAAGAGACGCATCGGCCGCAACGCACAAAGCCGGCGCGGCGGAAAGGCTTGCGACCAGCGCGATCAGCACTAAAAGCCGGTTCGCGAAGGAGTGGGGGGTCGTGGCATCGGGTTTCATTTGGGCAATATCGTGTTTCACAAGGTTCTGCGTTCAGCAGCCACGGCGATGTACTGGTCCGGCCCATCAACCGTTGGCTGTGTGTTTGTCGAGTTGGGCGAAGTGTCCTTACAAAATCTTCAAACCTGTTGCGGCAGGGTGAGCTGCCTTCAGCGCATCGCAGCGCGGTGAGCACACCAGCAGGGCTTTGGCGCGTGGCGCGCGCCCCAGGGACATCCGATAGAGTCAGCATCGTTGCCCGAAGGCTCAGGACTCCTTACCGGTGGAAGAAAGGTGAACCTGCTTCAGAGCTCTGCGACAAAACAATGATCCGATCGGATCACTTTTTTGTCGCGTGGTTTCGGCTCAGCCACTTTCCACGCGAGCGGATGCTGCCTTCGGCGGGTCAGGAGCCCTGAGGCCCGGAAGAGAAGAGTGCCGACAAATTTGCCCGGATGATTTTTCGTGGTTGATTCAAATGGAAAACGCCTCCTTCAAGCGTACGACTTCGGAGTGGAGTTGCCGGGCCAGTTGCTTGCGGTCGCCGCAGCCGTTCTGAAGCTGCGTGAAAGAAACGCGGGCCGAGACGCCGCGTTTTCCCAGCAGATTCACCAGATGCGGCACGAGCGTCATGTCGCGCCAATAACAGACTTCGTCGGCGACGCTGCCGTCGCTGAGCGAGTATTGGATGCAGCCGGCGGCGAGCGGCTGTTTTTGTTCCGCGGCCGGCTCAAGCAGCGCGGACTTGAAGGGCAATACCGTGTCGCCGCCCGAACTGGTCCCTTCCGGGAAGAGCACGAGCAGCGTGCCTTGGCGCAACACTTCTTTGATTTCCGCCGTCGAACGCGTCACCTCGGACCGCTTTCCGCGGTGAACGAACACCGTTCCCGCCAGCATCGCAAACCACCCCAACACCGGCCAGTTTCTCATTTCACGCTTGGCGACGAACGCGGCGGGCGCGAGCGCGCCGATCACGAGGATGTCGAGATAACTGAGATGATTGCAAACGAGCAGACCGCGCGCGGGGATAACCCCGGTCGTTTGGAGGCTCACATTGAAGACGCGCAACACACGACGACAATGGCGCTGCAACCAGAGCGCGCGGGTCGTGGGAAGCAAAGCGCTTCCACGGAAGGGCGCGTGAACGATATAACCCATTCCGGCCAGCAGGATCTCGCCGGCGAGCCACACGAGTCGTCCGGTGATGCGGAGCAACCGGGTATGCCCATTGACTTTGAACTGAGAGGAACGCCGGGTGTTCATCAAATCATAGCCTTATGCTATCACTTGTTTGGGGGCGTGAAAAGCGGCGTGCGCTTAACCCAGGAACCTCTGGCGGACCATCGCCGGCAACGAATGCAGATCCAGCAGCGTCAGGAAATCAATGGTCTTGAATTGGCGATCGAGCGCGGGTGGGCCGCAGATTTTCGCGCCGAGGGAAAGGTAGGCGCGGAGGAGTTTGGGAATGTCGGACGCTTCTTCCGCCAATTGGCTCAAAGGACAGTCAAAGGCGGGAAGCGGCCGGGTGCGCCACGGTGCCTCGATCAGATGTTTGCGACACAATTGGGAGTAGGCGGTGGCGCCCACCGCCGGGTCTTGCGAGGTCAACGAACTGCATCCGCACAGGTAGCGGCCACCGCGCTCGCGCGCATAGTCGGCGATGCCCTTCCAGAGTAAACCCAGCACGACCAGGTTGCGGTGCTGCCGATGCACGCAGGCCCGACCGAGTTCAATCATCTCGGCGCGGATCGACTCGAAGGGGCGAAAGTCAAACTCCTGTTCGCTATAATAACCGCGCTGCACCGCGGCCGTTGTACCGGTTTGCAGCCGATACGTGCCGACGATTTCGCCGGTCGGTTGATGTTCGACCAGCAGATGGTCACAGACGTCGTCGAACGGGTCGGCGTCAAGGCCGGTCGCGAGGGATTCCGCCAGGCCCTCACGGAGTTCGAGGTTGAAGACGGCGAAGCGCAGAGCCTGGGCCGCCCGCACCTCCGCGGAGTCGCGGGCGAGGCGCGCGGTGTAGCGGACCAATGACCCGGTCACGAGACGAGCGGGTTCGAGGTTGGCTCGCATTTGCCTTTCCTTTCGAGGCGAGCTTTGTTGCCCGGGGGACAACGGTTCGATGTTTTGGCTCACAGCCATATAGTCTGGCAGAGCGACGTGGCAAACGGGTGACAGCAAGTTAACTTTTGCAAAAATCTTCATGCCCGCCGTGGGTTCGGTCTGCGGGTTGGTCGCTGGAGAAAACGCAACCTTACATGAAAGACTATTTGCCTTCGCCCCGCAGCGAGCGCTTGAGCCGTTCGCGGGTTTCGGGGGAGAGAGTTTGCGGGGCGGCCTGGCTCAACTGCCCCGGATGCTCGCGCGCCGCGCGCCGCAGGAAACGGAGTTGTTTTCCGTAGCGGCGGCACCATTTGCAGAGCAAAAGATGGAGGCGCAACCCGAACCGCTTTGGCAGAGAGAGGTCCCGGTCCAGAGCGTCGGACTGGAGCCTGGTGACCTGACGACACGTGGGCATAAGCATGCGGAACCCTGTCTTCAGGGTCGCAGCCAAACTCTTCAAGGTTTCCATCTCGACAAGCGCGTTGTATCACCTCGAATCGCCGAAAAGCGAGGCTGTTACCGCGCGGGTCCGCCGGACAAGCAACTCTACCGCCGATGTGTCGTCGCTGGAATGGAAAACCTTACAAGCCACAATTTGAGGAGATACACAATAAGGCACAAAAAAATTCCAGCTTATGTACTGCTGTCTGTGCTTCTTGCGCCTTTTTGCGCCTCATGATTCTGTCTATACATCGAACATAGAACATCCAATAAGTTCCAACAGCAGGAACGCACGTCGTCTGCTGTCTCGGCTTTTGCGTTGACAGCCGGGCACCGCATGTCACACCGTTCCGTCGGGGTCTGGATGCCCGTTGCCAATGCGAATATCCTTTGAACAAGAAAGAACAAGTTTCCGTTTCTCGCGCTGCGACAGAACCGAAACATGCTGCCGATGCTGAAAATTGAAGAAGCCAGAGCCACCCTGCTCGGCTTGCTGCAAACGAAGTCCGTCTTTCGAGGTGACTTCACGCTCTCCTCGGGGGCGAAAAGCAACTATTACATTGATTGCAGGCTGACGACGTTTGATCCCGAAGGCGCCTGGCTGGTCGGGCAGTTGATGCACTCGATCATCCGCAAGGAACAGGCGGCCCGAAAGGCGACGGTTGTTGCGGTGGGCGGGCTGACGATGGGAGCTGATCCTGTCGCATTAGCCGTCGGGATGTATTCGCACTGGGCAAAAGACGCGTCCCCTTTGCAGGTGTTCTCCGTGCGCAAATCCGCAAAGGCCCATGGCCAGACGAAATTGATCGAAGGGAATTTCAAGAAGGGTGATACCGTCGTGGTCATCGACGATGTCGTCACCCGCGGCGAGTCAACCCTGGCCGCCATCAACGCGGTTCAAAAAGAAGGCGGCACAGTCGCGTTCGTCGTGGTGCTGGTGGATCGCCAGGAGGGTGGCCGCGAGAAGATCGAGGCGACGGGGCATCCGGTGGTTGCGCTGTTCACCAAGGGCGAACTGCTGGGAGGCCATGCCCAATCCCATCAGCGGACCGATTGCGCGGTTGCGTGAAACTTCGTGCAGCAAAGCCTGCCTGAAGAGAACCTCGACAGAGCCGTCCGCGAAGGCAGTTTGCCCGCGCGGGGGTGAAGGCGAGCGTTACATCTGCCAGGCTCTCGCAACCGATTGTAAGGATACCCTTTCAGCCTCGACCAATCCGGAGC